>CAZJTG010000120.1:0-11472 GCA_964548865.1 uncultured Solibacteraceae bacterium | reverse complement strand
GTTTCGGTCGCCAGTCTGTAGACCAGTTCCATCAGCATTTCCGACGGTCCTGTCTCGCCGCTGTGGAGGCCGCCCATCAGGTGGTAGTGCGGCTTCGTGGACGCGATGAGCTGACGCACCTGCGCCTGCGAAAGCCCGCGCGGGTCGGCGATCTTCGCCATGTTGTCGCGGTTCTGCTGGAGGTTCTTGATGTTGGCTTCAGACGAGACCCACACCACGACCAGCTCGCGGTCCTCGTCCGAGCGCCCGATCGTCTCGATCCTCACGCGCGGCGTCGCCGCGGCCAGCGCCCGGTAGTATTTGAGCGCGTCGGCGTAGTACGTGAGTTTCCGCGGCGCGCCGACGTGGTAACCCAGCACGTCCTTGGGCGTCGGAATGCCCGGGACCCGCGGCAGATGGTCCACGAGGGGACTTCCAAAGCGCGGGTCACCCGTCCACTGCGCGTATGCCTTCGCGAAGTCTTCGTCCTGCGCCTGTTTGGGGTCACGGGTGTCGGTGACCCACTGCTGGGCGGGCACGGACACCGCTCCAACGAGGACGAACAGAGACACGGAGGCGAGGGCCAGGAGGCGGGCTGGGAACGCCGGTCGGGTCATCGACGCAACTCCTTTATAATCAACACTTATAGACTACTTCTCAGGCTGGACGACGGCGGGTGCCGACCGATCCCTTGAGATTCTGCCGTGCTGACACATAGAATCGCCGACGAACACAGCGTCACCGAGTTCCTGGCCGAAAGGGCCACCTACTACCTATGATCAGCGTCGCCGCGCTTCGGATGCAGCAATTTGGCGTGCAATTCTATCAGGCATCGCTCACCGCTCCGGACATCGACAAACTCGTCCGGTTCGAAGTCTTGAACTATGGCGAGCAGACGAGACCCGGCCTGCGCGGCGCCGCGCGCCAGTCCAAGGTTCGGTGGGATCTGCTCGAGCGACGCATTGCGTCCAGTGAGAAGGCGTACCAACGCCAGATCATCCGCAAGAAAATCGACGAGCTCGTGGCCTACTTCGAGCAGTGCAAGCAGGCGCGCGACCTGCCGTCGATCGCCGGCGCGGTGATCATTTCCTGCGACGAGCCCTTGAAGTTCGAGCCCGTCGCGGGGGATCCGTCGATCGGCATCCTGAAGATCCCCGAACGCGAGGGGATCCTCCGCGCGATTGACGGGCAGCACCGGCTCCTCGCGCTCCACGCGGGCATGGAACAGTTCCAGGGCGAGACGTTCACGGTGCCGGCGGTGGTCTTCGACCGCCTCCCCGAAGATCACATCGTGCAGATGTTCGTCACGATCAATGCGAAGCACACGCGGCTGAACGCGTCCCACCTCGTGTCCCTCTCGGGCCGGCAGCTGTACCGCGACGAGAACCTCGCGGCGGCGCACGACGTCGTCCGCGCGCTGTCCGAAAACGAGGACTCGCCGCTTTTCGGCGAGATCAAGCTGCTCGGCGTGGGTCACGGCCGGGTGGCCCAGGCGCCGCTCGCCCAGGAACTGAAGCGCCTCTTTGCCACCGAGGCATTTGGCACCGGCCGGAAGGGCGCGGAATTCCGGGACGACTCGAAGAAGTTCTTCATCAACTATTTCCGGCAGGTCGCGCTGGTGTTCGGCGCCGCGTGGAACGGCCGGAAGTACAGCATCAAGTCGGCGCCCGCCCTCCGCGCGTTCATTCGTGTTGCGCCGGAAATCGTGCAGCGTCTGGATCAGTCCCACGCGGATCGCGCGGACTTTCGCGCCATCGGCCGGGTGATCGCGCCGTGGGGCCGCCGCATCGGCGACCTGCGGTTCGAGACCGCGGGCGCCTGGAAGCGCTCGAATTCCACGGTGGATCAACTCACCAAGGAGTTGAAGCTCGCGATTCAGTATCCCGAAGGAGCGATGGTCTAGGTTGCGGTCTCCCCGCAGAGCGACCGGGACGTGCGAGTGAGCCGCGCGAGCGGAGTGGGGCAATCGGGGCCCCGCGAGCGAGCGCGCAGGGGAGGCGCGGCGGGGGCGACCCGCCCCCGCATAGGAATCGACACTGGCGGTACGTTCACCGATTTCGTCCGCCTGGATGGGGGCGGTCTCACCGTCCACAAGCTCCGTACGACACCCGCCGACCAATCTGAAGCGATCCTCGCGGGGCTGAAGACGCTCGGCGCCGGCGGACCCGCCGACGTCGTGCACGGCTCGACCGTCGCCACGAACGCCGTGCTCGAACGCAAGGGCGCGCGCGTGGCGTTGTTTGCGACGGCGGGTTTCGAGGACGTACTCCGGATCGGCCGTCAGACGAGGTCCGAGCTGTACAACGTCTTCGTTCCGCTGCCGAGGCCGATTGTCGAGGACCGTCTGACCGTCGGCGTCACCGAGCGGCTCGATGCGGACGGCGGCGTCCTCACGGCCATCGACCTGTCCCGGATCGACGCCGTGGCCGCCGACCTGCGGCAGCGCGGCGGGGAGGCGGCAGCCGTCTGCCTGCTGCACTCGTACGTGAATCCGGCGCACGAGCAGGCGCTCGCCGCGCGGCTCCGCGCGGCCGGCTGGCTGGTGTCGGTGTCCTCCGAAGTCCTGCCCGAGTACCGCGAGTTCGAGCGGTGGAGTACGACCGCGGTGAACGCGTACGTCGCGCCGCTCATCGATCGCTATCTGTCGCGGCTCGAAGCCGGGCTCGCCGGCCAGCGGCTCTCGATCATGCAATCCAACGGCGGATCGATCTCCGCGGGCCTCGCGCGGGCGCAGGCGGTGCGGACGGTGCTGTCCGGTCCCGCCGCCGGTGTGGTGGGCGCCCGGGCGGTCGCGAGTGCGGCCGGACTGCCGCGCATCATTTCCTTCGACATGGGCGGGACATCCACCGATGTCAGCCTCGTCGACGGCGCCATTCCGACGTCCACGGATTCGCGCATCGGCGATTTTCCCGTGCGACTGCCGGTCATCGACATCCACACCGTCGGCGCGGGGGGCGGGTCGATCGCGTACGTCGATTCAGGCGGCGCGCTTCGAGTGGGACCCCGGTCGGCCGGCGCCGCGCCCGGGCCGGTGTGCTACGGCACGGGCACCGAGCTGACGGTGACCGACGCGAACCTGCTCCTCGGCCGCCTCGATCCGGAGTTCTTCCTGGGCGGCCGGATGTCGATTGACGTCACCCGCGCGGAATCGGCGGCGCGGGGCCTGGCGAAGGCCCTGAAGCTCGGCGTCGGCGAGCTGTCCGAAGGCATCGTTCGTGTCGCGAACGCGAACATGGAACGCGCGATTCGCGTCGTGTCGGTCGAGCGCGGGCACGATCCGCGCCGGTATGCGGTCGTCGCCTTCGGTGGCGCGGGCGGCATGCATGCGGCGGCCATCGCGCGGACGCTCGACATCGCCACCGTCATGGTGCCGCGGCACGCCGGCGTATTGTCGGCGCTGGGCATGCTCGTCGCCGATGTCACGCGCGACTACTCCGCGAGCGTGCTCCGGCCGGCGGCCCAGTTGTCGGCGAAAGATCTGGATCGCCTCGTCGAGCCGCTGGTCCGGCGCGCGACGGCCGAACTCGGCACGGAGGGTTTCTCCGGCCGGCGCGTCGCGATTGAACGGCTGCTCGACGTTCGGTACATCGGGCAGTCGTACGAGATCACGCTGCCGCTCGCGCCCGGCTTCGCCAGGGAGTTCCACAGCCGCCATGGTCGCACGTACGGCTATTCGAATCCCCATCGGCCGCTGGAAGTCGTGGCCGTACGCGTGAAAGCCGCGGGTCTCACGAAGAAGCCGGCGCTGCCGTACGAGAGGCCGAAACGCTCATGGCGACCCCGTGCGTCGCGCATCGCGTCCGGCCGTTTCGACGGCAAGACCATGAAAGTGGCGCTGTATCGATGGCCGGATCTCGGCCCGGGCGCCGAGGCCGTCGGGCCCGCGGTCGTGACCGGGGCGGAAGCGACCGCCGTCGTGCCGCCCGGCTGCCGCTTCCGCATGGACGGTCACGCGAACGTGATGGTCGATCTATGAAGATCCATCCGATCGAATTCGAGGTCTTCAAGAACCTCTTCCTCTCCATCGCCGAGGAGATGGGTGTCACGCTGTGCCGTACGGGCTTTTCGCCCAACATCAAGGAGCGCCTGGACTATTCCTGCGCCGTGTACGACGCGGCGGGCGAGACGATCGCGCAGGGCGACCACATGCCCGTGCATCTCGGCGCCATGCCGCTGTCCGTTCGCGCCGCGATCGACGCCTTCCCGATGGAGCAGGGCGACATCGTGATGCTGAACGACCCGTTTCACGGCGGCACGCATCTGCCGGACATCACGCTCGTCTCGCCCGTGTTCCTCGGACGGGATCGCAAGCCGACCTTCTTTGTCGCGAACCGCGCCCATCATTCCGACGTTGGCGGTATGAGCCCGGGCTCGATGCCGGTGGCGCGCGAGATCTACCAGGAGGGGCTGATCCTGCCGCCGGTGCGCCTCGCCATCCGCGGCCGGATCAATCGCGACGTGCTCGACATCGTCCTGGCCAACGTTCGCACTCCCGACGAACGCGAAGGCGACCTGTCGGCGCAGATTGCCGCCAACAAGGTGGCGGAGATGCGCCTCGTCTCGACGGTCGCGCGCTACGGCCGGCCGCGCACGCTGGCCTATGCGGCCGCCCTCCAGGACTACACGGCGCGGGTCATCGGCGCCGCGATCCGCGGCATTCCCGATGGCCGCTACGAGTTCGAGGACGCGCTGGATGACGATGGGTTCGGCAGCGGACGGGTCCCGATTCGAGCGGCGGTCACGATTCGGGCCGATCGCGCTACGGTGGACTTCACGGGCTCGGCGGGGCAGGTGCAGGGCAGCGTCAACGCCAACTACGCGATGACCCTGTCGGCCTGTCTCTACGCGTTTCGCTGCCTCGTGGGAGACGACATCCTGTACAACGCCGGTGTCGCGCGGCCGCTCACCGTGATCGCGCCGGCCGGTTCAATCGTCAACGCGCAACGGCCTCCGGCGGTGGCCGGCGGCAACGTCGAGACGTCGCAGCGCATTACCGACGTGGTGCTCGGTGCGCTCGGCCAGGCGCTTCCGGATCGGATGCCGGCTGCGAGTCAGGGCACGATGAACAACGTCACCCTGGGCGGAACGGACCCGCGGACAGGACGGCGATTCGCCTACTACGAGACGATGGGGGGCGGCATGGGCGGCCGCCTGGGCTTGCGCGGCCTCTCGGGCGTGCACACGCACATGAGCAACACGCGCAACACGCCGGTGGAGGCGATCGAGCACTATCTGCCGGTTCGCATCCGGCAGTACGCCTTGCGCTCGGGCAGCGGCGGGGCGGGAGCGTTTCCCGGCGGCGACGGGCTGGTTCGCGAGTATGAAATGCTGGCCGACACCAGCGTCACGCTCTTGACCGAGCGCCGCGTCGGCCATCCGTACGGCGCGCAGGGCGGCGCGCCGGGCGCGTCCGGCCGGAATACGCTGATCCGCGACGGTCAGGCCGAAGTGTTGCCCGGCAAGATCGAGCTGCGCCTGCGACCTGGCGATCGGCTTCGTGTGGAGACGCCTGGTGGGGGCGGGTACGGACAACCGTGATGTTCTCCTTCTGGCACGACGCGGATCGGACAGCGAGGCGAGCGCTCCTCGCAGCCTCGCTCGGCTGGATGCTGGACGCCTTCGACGTGATGCTCTACGCGCTCGTGCTGAAGGCCGTGCGCGCCGATCTGAATCTCAGCGCCGACGTCGCCGGCGGCCTGCAGTCGCTGACGCTGCTCGCCTCGGCGGCCGGCGGGCTGATCTTCGGCATCCTCGCGGACCGCTGGGGCCGGACGCGGGCGCTCATGCTGAGCGTGCTGATCTACTCGATCTTCACGGCGGCGTGCGGGTTCGCGCAGACGGCGCTCCAGCTCGCGGTCTTCCGCATCTTTCTTGGCATCGGCATGGGCGGCGAATGGGCGAGCGGCGCCGCGCTGGTCTCCGAAACATGGAAGGCGAAAGATCGCGGCAAGGCACTCGGCCTGATGCAGAGCTCGTGGGCGATCGGGTACGGCCTGGCCGCCGTCGTGAATTACCTCGTGCAGGACGTCCTCGGCTTCGGCTGGCGGACCGTCTTCTTTGTGGGGGTGGCGCCCGCGCTGTTCGCGTTCTGGGTGCGCACCGGTGTCGCCGAGCCGGAGATGTGGAAGGCGGCGCGCGCGAAGGTCTCGAAGATGTCCATCGGCCGCGCGCTGGCGGCGCCGGGGATTGGCGTCACTGTCGCCCTCGTGCTCATGAATGCCGCCACGATGTTCGCGTGGTGGGGGTTCAACACCTGGGTGCCCTCGTACCTGCAGTCGCCGGCGATCAACCTGTCCGGCCCCAAGATGAATGGCTTCATCATCGCCATGCAGGCCGGCATGTGGCTCGGCTACGTGACGTTCGGATTCATCAGCGACTCGGTGGGCCGGAAGCGCACGTACGTCGGCTACCTCGTGCTGGCGGCCTTCTTCGTCCTCGCGTACGCCTCCACGGCCAACCCGCTGGCTCTGCTGCTCCTGGGCCCGGTGACGGCCTTCTTCGCGACAGGATTCTTCAGCGGTTTCGGCGCGGTGACCGCCGAGCTCTATCCGACCGAAGCGCGCGCCACCTCGCAGGGTGTGACGTACAACTTCGGCAGGATCGCCAGTGCCGCCGCTCCCTGGGTGGTCGGCGGACTCACGCAGTCGCACGGCTTTCCCGCCGCGCTTTCCCTGGCCGCCGGCGCCTACGCGCTCGCGGCGGTGATGTGGATCTTCATTCCGGAGACGGCGGGGAAGGAGATGGCCTGACTCATTTCGTGATCTTCGTCACCATCCCCATCAGGTAGTGCAGCGTGACCTTGTCGCCGGGCGACATGCTCCTCGGTACCGATTCGTCGCCGACGCGGGCGTGACGCAGTTCCTGCTCGGGATCCTCGGGATCCATCCAGAACACATCGAGGGACACCTGGCCGTGAATTGAAATCGGCTGGATGCGATGGATGACAGCCTGACGTGTGCCCTTGAGCATCTATAGCGAGATTATCTACCAAAGCGCCCTACGCCTTACGCGCCACGCCTTACGCTCAAAGCGCGCGCCCTCCAGTCACCTCTTGACGTTGTAGACGTGAAGCGCGTCCTGCTCGCGCAGATACAGGCGGCCGCCCGTCACCACGGGATGTGACCAGCTCGGACGCCTCACGTTGGGAATCGTGAACGACGATTTGAGCTGATACTGCGCTGGATTCGCCGCCACGAGCGCCATCGTGCCGTCCTGGTACCGGTAGTACAGATGTCCTTCAGCGGCGGTGACCGCGGCCGAGCCGCTGCCGGCGCCGCGGACGCGCTCCCACAACAGGCGGCCCGTGGAGAGCTCGAGCGCGAATGGGAATCCGTTGTTGTGCCCCATGCCGCCGTAGATCACCCCGTCGATGAGCACCGATCCGCCGTGATGTACCTGGAGCTCGCGGGCGCCGAAGTACTTCGACTCTTTGGCGTTGACGCGGCCGGTGCCATCGCCGGCCAGTTGCAGAATCACCGACCCGCCGCTGTCGTAACCGCTCGTGGCGAACACCCAGTTGTCCTTGACGACCGGCGTGGGAATGCTCGCCACGTGATTCGCGACCGAGTTGTTGCCCCACATGAACCATCCGTCAGAAGCGCGAATGCTGATGACGCCGCGGCCGACGAGCTGCACGTACTGCTTCACGCCGCCGCCATGGGAAATCACGATGGAGGAATAACCGGCGCCGTCGAGCCCCCTGCGCCCGATGTTCGGCAGGGCCGCGCGCCAGATGTCCCTGCCCGTGCGTTTGTCGAGCGCGACGATGACGGCGTTCCTGGCGCCCGGCGTGACGAGCACCCGATCGCCGTCAACGAGCGGCGACTCCGCAAACATCCACATTGAGCTCATCTGCCCGCCGAAGTCGCGCGTCAGGCTGCGGCGCCACGCCTGCTTACCGGTCGTGGTGTCGAGGGCGACGACGTCCCCGTCCGTGGTCACGACGACGAGCAGGTCGCCGTCCACCGTCGGGGTGCTGCGCGGTCCGCCGTACTCGTCGTCGTGCCGATCGCCCACCCGCGTGGCCCAGATTTCCTTGGCGCCCTCCTCGGTGAGCGCGATCACGTACTGACCGCCGAGGCGGTCGCCCATCGTGTAGATGCGGCCGCCGGCGACTGCGACGCTGGAGAAACCGGCGCCCAGGCCCGCCGCCGTCAGAACCTTCGGGGGGCCTCCCGCCGGCCACGTGGTCAGCAGGCCCGTGTCCGGGGAGATGCCGTCACGTTGCGGGCCGCGCCATTGCGGCCAGTTGCCCGCTGAGGTCGCCATGCCGGAGGACTTCGGCGTCGAGCCCTGGATGGCCATGGCCGAGGTGGCAGCGAACGCGAGCAGAAGACAGGTCGATTGAAACCGCCGCGCACGAGACATGCAAACCTCCACGGGCCGCCTTATTATCGAATACATGCTCAGACGTCCCGCGATGCGTTTGGTTCGACTCATGTCGGTCGTCGCCGCGCTCAGCGCGATTGCGGCCAGCGCGCCCCCATCACTGACAGCCGAGGAGACCGCGCAGGCCTCGCTGCCGACGGCGCGGGAAGTAATCGACAGGTACGTGAAGGCGACCGGTGGCGCGGTCGCCTTCAGGAGCATCAGGTCGATGCGGGCCCGCGGAACGTTCAGCATCGCAGGCAGCCCCATGTCCGGCGCGCTCGAGATGATGGCCGCGCGGCCCAACAGGCTGCTCACACGGATCACCGTGACGGGCATCGGCCCGCTCGAAGAGGGCTTCGACGGCAAGATCGGATGGAGCATCGATCCGTTCAACGGTCCCGCCCTGACGATCGGAAAGGCCCTGACCGAGCGCGCCGATGAGGCATGGTTCGACGGTCCTCTTCATGGGCCCGAGCACGTGAAGGAGATGTCCGTCATTGGCCGCGAGGACTTCGACGGCCGACCGGTCTATCGCGTCAAAGTGATCACGGTTCGTGGCACGGAACAGATCGAATTCTTCGAGGTGGAGTCCGGGCTCCAGGCAGGCATTGAGGCGACGCGCGAGACCCCGATGGGCAACATGCCGACGACGACCGTGTTCCGTGATTTTCAGCGATTCGGCCAGCTGACGTTTCCATCCAAGGTCGTGCAGCGCCTGCTGGGCCAGGAGCAGACGGTGACGTTCTCGGCTTACGAGTTCGACAACGTGCCGGCATCGACATTCGACCTGCCGGCCGTCATCAAAGCCCTGATCAAGTGAGACCGCGTCTCGGCGCCGCGATCGTCGCGTGTCTGCTCGCGGCCGGCGTCCAGGCCCCCGCGACCGCCCAGGCGTGGAAGGAAACCGCGCTCGCGACCTTCGACGACGTCTGGCGGACCATCAACGAGTCGTTCTACGACCCCACGTTCGGCGGCGTCGACTGGGCCGGCGTGGCCAGGGAGCTGCGCCCGCACGTCGAGAGCGCCGCGTCGGCCGATCGGGTCCGGGCCCTGATCCGCGACATGCTCTCCAGGCTCGGACGATCGCACTTCGGTCTGCTGACCAGCGCGCCTGCCGAAGGCTTGCCGGGCCCGGCGGCTGTCCCCATGGAGTTCCGGGTTGTCTCGAAGGACGTATTCGTCACGCGGGTGACGAGCACGGCCGCGACACGCGCGGGCCTGGCGCCCGGCCAGGCGCTCGTCTCGATCGACGGCCAGGACGTGCCCGACTTCGCCAGCGGTCTGGATGGGCTCGCCTCGCGCGCGGCCGGCCTCGAAGTCTGGCGCCGCGTCAACCGGGCGCTGCACGGCGGCGACGGTTCGCGGGCGGCGCTGGTCGTTCGTGACGTATCCGGCGCGGAGCGCGCGGTCATGGCTCCGCGGGAGATGCCGGCAGGCGAAGTGAGCATCGTCGGCAATCTGCCGCCTGTCCGGACGAACTTCGAGGCGCGCGAGATCGTGGCGGCCGGCGGACGTCACGTTGGCGTGATCGCGTTCAACATCTGGATGCCGGCGCTCGCCGATCGCATCGCGGATGCCGTCGATCGATTTCGCGCGCATGCCGGCATCGTGATCGACCTGCGAGGCAACCCGGGCGGTCTCGCGGCCATGATGGGTGGCATCGCGGGTCACTTCCTGCCTGAGGCCGTCGCTCTTGGTTCAATGCGTACGCGCTACACGCCCAAACCGCTGGTCTTCAATTCGAATCCCCGCACGGTGACCACCGACGGCCGGCGCGTTGACGTGTACGGCGGACCCCTGGCGATCGTCGTCGATGAACTGACGGGCAGCACGTCGGAGACATTCGCGGGAGCGCTGCAGGGGATCGGCCGCGCGCGCGTGTTCGGGCGCCAGACGTTGGGCCAGGCGCTGCCTGCGATGACGAAACAGCTGCCCAATGGGGACGTACTGTTGTACGCGGTTGGGGACTTCACAACCCCGGCCGGACGCAGCCTCGAAGGCGCGGGCGTGACGCCCGATGTCCTGGTTCCACTCGACCCGAAGGCCCTGGCGGCAGGGCGGGACGGGGCCCTGGAGGCAGCCGTGCTGTGGGCCGGCCGGGGCGGCAGAAACCCCTAGAAGCCCGCAGAATCCCTGGCTTGCCCCGGTCCGGACATGTTGCTATGCTTCGTGCACCTGCAAGCCGACGTCCTCCTGCGCCCGGGGTTGAATCTGGATCCCGATGTTGCGCCCGAGATTGGGAGAGGACGAGAACGGCCTTCGTGAATATCCGTCGGGAGTACTGAATGGAGCAGCGTACGCTGCGACTCGGCGACATCGTAGATGATTACTGCCCGCGTGAACGGCGTGTCACCAATCACGCAATTGTCGCCATCGTAGACAACACCATCCGCCAGACACGTTGTTCGACCTGCGAGGCCGAACACGAGTACAAGGAAGCCAAAGTGCCGAAGAAACGGCCGAAGACCGGCGACGGTTCGGATCTGTCCGGTGGCGTGCTCGTTGCGCCCAAGCCCGCCTCAAATGGCGCCGCCGTCGACCGGCCGGAGCCTCAGGTAGAGCATGACGCCATGGGCGAGGAGCCGGTCCATGCTGCCGCCAGTTCGAACGGTGCGGACTCCACGGGAACGGCCTCGGAGTCCGACGAGGCGTCTCCGGCGGAGGATCACGAGCCGGTCGTCTTCACGCACCGGCCCCTCATCCGGGCGTCGTTGCCCAGGACCGACAACGATCCCCCGCCTCCGCGAGCGATTCCGGAATTCACCATGCATCAGCGTCCTGTTCATGGCCGTGGCTTCGGCGGCGGCCGTGGCGGATTCAGGCACGGGCATCAGGGCGGTGGTGGCCATCAGTCGTTTCGCGGTGGCCACAGCCATTCCAACAGCGGCAGCAACGGCAATGGCCATGAACCCGACGGCAATCGCGCGCCACAGTCGCCGCGCCCGCCTGGGCCCGGCGGCCCGGGTGGCCCAGGTGGTGGCGGCGGCCGACGCCGCCGGCGTCGTCGCCGGTAGCGTGCGCACCGCGAGTCAGCAGGGCGATCGAGCCAGGCGAACGGAGCGGGGCCCAGGGGCCCCCGCGAGTGAGCCTGCAGGGGGGAGCCGTGGGGGCGAAGCCCCCCGG
>CAZJTG010000119.1:6844-11523 GCA_964548865.1 uncultured Solibacteraceae bacterium | reverse complement strand
AATCCCCTGCCGCCGGCAGAAGTTGACGATGTCCCAGACGATGAGGAAGTAGCCGGCCAGATCGAGCTTCTCGATGAGATCGAGTTCGCGGGCGATCTGCGCCTTCGCCCGGTCGTGATACGGACGATAGCGATCGCGCGCGCCGACGTGCGCGATGCGCCTGAGGAACGACGACTGCGACTCGCCCTCGGGTACGGGGTAGTCGGGAAAGCGATAGCCCAGGTTCGCCAGCGTGAACTCGAGCCGCTCGGCCAGGGCTTCGGTTCCGGCGATCGCCTGCGGCAGGTCCGCGAACAGCCGCGCCATCCGTTCCGGCGGCTTGAGGAACCGCTCGGCATTCACCGTCAGCAGCCGCCCCGCCTGCTCCAGCGTCGTCTTGTGACGAATGCACGTGAGGACGTCGTAGAGCGGCCGCGATTCCGGCGAGGCGAACCGCACGCCGTTCGACGCCATCACCGGCAGCCTGAACGCGCCGGCCAGATCCAGCAGCGACTGCAGCACGGCCTGCTCATCGCGACGGAAATGCCGCTGCAGCTCCACCCACACCTGGCCGCGGCCGAAGATCGACATGAGCTGCGTCACGAGTCCGCCCACGCCGTGCCGCTCCGCC
The DNA here is from genome assembly GCA_964548865.1 of uncultured Solibacteraceae bacterium. Classification (GTDB taxonomy): domain Bacteria; phylum Acidobacteriota; class Vicinamibacteria; order Vicinamibacterales; family SCN-69-37; genus DASUGC01. The sequence goes on along the minus strand of CAZJTG010000119.1, from coordinate 10,913 downwards.
TCGAGCGCCGGCCGGCCCGCAAGCGCAATCAGACCGTTCACCTGGCCGGCAAGATCCTCGAGCCGCAGGTAGAACTGCCCCTTCGGCGACTTCAGCTTGGCGCGCGTGATGATGCGGCAGAGCTGCCTGTAGCCCTCGGCGGACTGCACGAGCACGGGCAGCGTCCAGGGCTTCGGCCCGCCAGCCGGCCGCTTCGCGATTTCCGGGTCCATGCCAATCGTGAGTTCGGCGCCGACGATGGCTCTGAGGCCGGCCTGCTTCGCGGCCCGATAGAACTGCGGCGCGCCGTAGAGACCGTCGCGATCCAGCAACGCGACCGCCGGGTAGCCCAGTTCAGCGGCGCGCTCGACGAGCGCGGACGGCAGGGACGCTCCGTCGAGAAAGGAGAACGACGAGGACGTGTGAAGCTCGATGTACACAAGACAAATTCCCGAGTCTTAAATTACGACTTGATTGGTCCGAGTTAACAAATTACAGTGTCTACCTGATGAGAACGTTCGCATTAGCCATTTCCCTGCTCACATTCCCAATCCACGGCGCTGCCCCGTCCGGAATCCTGCTGCTGGCGCATGGCGGCTCGGCCAGCTGGAACGACAACGTCCATGCCGTTGCCGCTTCGGTCGATCGGACGATGCCGACCGAAGTCGCCTTCGGCATGGCGTCGCGCCCCGCCATCCAGGCGGCGATCGACCGCCTCGAACGTCGAGGTGTCTCCCGCATCGTCGCGGTGCCGCTCTTCATCTCGTCGCACAGCTCCATCGTGACGTCCACGCAGTACCTGTTGCGGCTTCGGAAAGAGCTGCCGGCGGATCTGACAATCTTCGCGCGCATGGGCGCGGATCATTCGCAGCACACCGGCGCGGGCACCGCCCCGGCGCCCGCGGAAGACGGCACGTTGCCCGTCAAGCTGTCCGTGCCCGTCGCGATGACCTCCGCGCTCGACGCGCATCCGCTCGTCTCGGCGATGATCGCGGCACGCGCCTCGGCGATTTCGACTGACAGCGGCAAGGAATCCCTCGTGCTCATCGCCCATGGCCCGAATGACGACGATTCCAACGCGAGATGGCTGGCGAGTCTTCGCACGGTCGGAGACGCCGTCCGTCTTGCGGGCGGCTACCAGAGCGTCGATGCGCTCACCCTCCGAGACGACGCCCCGCCGGCGATTCGGAGCGTGGCGGTCGCCGCGCTGCGTGACGTCGTCCGCCGCCGATCCGAAGCAGCGCGCGTGCTCGTGGTGCCCGTCGTGCTGTCGTTCGGCGGCATCGAAGGACGCCTCCGGAAAGATCTCGACGGCCTGCCATTCACGATGAGCCGCCAGGGCCTCGCGCCGGATCCTGCGATTGCGAGCTGGGTTCTCGAGATGGCGTTCCTGGGAAGATAGACTCGCCGCCATCAATCCATCTCCCCTTCGATCTCCCACTGCCCCGTCTCGCGATCGCGCGCGAGGCGGTAGCAGGCGCCGTTCGCAAGCTCCACATCCCACTCGTCGCGATCCCATTTCGATGCGTCTGTCGCCCACCAACGGCCCGAGGTGCGCCACGGACCGGCGCGATTGACGATGTTCCCGGAGGGGATGGCGGAAGACGACGGCATGAGGCGCACGGGGCCGCCGCGTTCGACGACCACACGCGCGGGCACGGGGAGACGGAAGCGGCGCAACACGCCCTTCGATTCCCCGGAGGAGGCAGTGGAGGAGCCGGAGCGGAGGTTCACAGAGGGTGCCGCGAACGTCGTTTGCGCAACTGGACGGTCGTCGTGCGTATCGAGCAGCAGCGGCGCGCCGACCCGTGTTTCCCCTGCCAGCGCGCGCAGTCGTGCCGTCAGCGTCGCAAGCTGCTCGGGCGACGGGAGCGCGCGATCGAGGAGCGACCCCTGGACGATGCGGCCGGGAACGACGCCGACCTCAATGGTGACTTCGTCGATACCCGCCGCGGGCGGATTCGATTCGAGATCGAGCACGATCAGCGTCCGCAGCACTTTCGGGTCGCGCATCGGCGCCGGCAGATGCAACACCCGCTCGTGCATCGTCCTGTTCACGAGCTTGAGACGCGTCGAGAGCGTGACGACGCCACGATCGGCCCGCTCCAGGGAAACCGAGAGCGCCTCGCAGAGACGCGCGAGCACGAACGCAAGCGGCTCGAGCCCCTCGATGGGCCACTCGAGCACGAGACGCTCGAGAAACTCGGGAGGGGCGCCGACAGGCACGAGCGGCGCGGCGTCTTCGCCACGAGCGGCCATGTGCAGGCGAACGCCTTCGTCGCCAAGCCGGGCGTGGACGTCCGCGCGCGGGAGCGTGGCGACCTGGGAAAGGGTCTTCAGTCCCCAGCGATCAAGAGCGCTGAGCGCGTGGGAGCGGCCAGGGTGACGGCTGCCGGGAAGCGTCCCCAGCACCGACAGCGGTAGCTCGCCGAGCATCGAGCGCATCCGCGCGGGTTCGATGACGGTCTGGCCGATACGGGCGTGGGCCACGAGCCACGCGGCGACGGTCGACGGCGCCAGCGCGATGCGGACCATGAGCCCCTGCTCGACGGCGAGCGCCGCGACTTCGCTCGCAATCTGGCGCGAGGTTCCAATCACGCGCTCGAGTCCGCTCGCGTCGAACACCACCGCGCGGTCGCCGTGCGACTCCACGCGCGGCGAGCAGGCGCGGGCGATCTCGGCGAGCACGCCTGGCTTGGCGGCGGTGTCAGCGACCAGACAGCAGATCATGCGACACTTTCACGACACCTGTTCCTGCAACACGGAGCTCGACGGACACGGAGAATTGGAAGTAAAAATCATTACTCCGTGTCTCGTGCTCTCCGTGTTCCAAGATCATTGGTCTATCCTGCCGCGCGCAGGGACCATGCAGATGAGGGCGCGGCGACGCGTCTTGCCTGCTGCAGATCCGCGCTGATTTCGAAGCCCGCGAAGCGCCGGCTCTGCGGGCTGTTGCCGCTCCAGCGCCTGGACGACGTCAGGCGGACGGACACGCCTCGGGCGCTGCGGCCCATGGGGTGATCGCCGACGAGCAGGCAGACCGTGGACTGCCCGGCGTTCGCATGCGCGAGGCGCATCCAGGTGGATGCGGCCAGCGCACGCACGGCCCGTTGCGGCGCACCGGCGAGATCGAGCGCGACGATACTGAAGCCGCCGGCGCGGATGATCAAATCGCAGGCGCGGATGGCGCGCAGCACGGCACCTTCGACGAGCGCGTCGCGCCGGGACGATGTGGCGGTTGGCGTCAGCGACGGTCCGCGCACCCACAGCACGCGCGCGAGATCCACGCCGCCTGCCGCAGTCGTGACCGGATCCACGCGATCGAAGGCGTCAACCAGCGCGACGAGCTCACCTCTGGCGGTCGAGGCTGCCAGGGTCGCGCAGAGTACGCTCGCCCGGCCGGACGAAGCACCCCCGAGAATTTCGGAAACCTCCCCCCGCTGCCATCCACCCCCAAGTGATGTATCTAAAGGACTTATTCCAGTAGTCACCATGGACAGCGCGGCATCGGCGCCTTTGCGGGCCAATGTGGAGTCCAGTCGCCTGGCCGCCAGCAGGGCTTCGAGCCGGGTAAGGGATGCGGACGACATTCGCTAAATTTTCGCCTTTCAAGCGAAGGATAGACCAAGCCTTCGTCAAGGTCAAAGGCCAGCGGATCAGCGTCCGCCGCCGCCCCCGCCTCGTCCGGTCGGCACCGTACCTCGCAGCGTTTTTCCCTTCACCGGGTATGGGGGCCGCTTCGGATCGACCGGCGGCGCTTTCGCGAGCGCCTGCAGCGCGACGTCGATGGCTTTCTCGAGCTGCGGATCGCGGCCGGCGATGACGTCCGCCGGCGTCTGCTCCACTTCGATGTCGGGCGCCACACCCTCGTTTTCCACGGTCCACCCTTCGTCCGGTGTCCAGATCGCCAGATTGGGCGCCGTGATCGAGCCGCCGTCCATCAGCGTCGGAAACCCGAGCGTGCCGACCAGTCCGCCCCAGGTGCGCTGGCCGACAAGCGGGCCGAGCTGAAACTTGCGGAACATCCACGGCAGCAGGTCGCCGCCCGATCCGGCGGTCTCGTCGATGATCATGACCTTCGGCCCCTGAA
>CAZJTG010000119.1:0-6834 GCA_964548865.1 uncultured Solibacteraceae bacterium | reverse complement strand
TCGGCGTCTTCAGATCCTCGCCGTAGCGCATCGCCCAGTACGAGATCAGCGGCCGGCGAAGGAGATCGATGTAGTAGTCGGCAACCTGCCCGCCACCGTTGAATCGCTCGTCGATGATGATCGCGTCCTTGTGCGCCTGCGGGAAGTAGTAGCGCTTGAAATACTCGTGCCCCTGCGCCGCGGTGTTCGGCACGTACACGTACGCCACGCGGCCCTTCGTCGCCTCATCCACCTTCTTCAGGTTGCGCTCGACCCAGGCGCGATTGCGCAACGCGCTCTCGTTCGCGACCGGCACGACTTGAACGGTCCGCGAGCCGCTTCCGTCAGGATTCGGGCCGACCGTGATCTCGACGATCTTGCCGGACGTGTTCTCGAAGAAGCTGTAGATGTTGGCCGGCGCCTTCACGTCCTTCCCGCGCACCGCCAGCAGGTACTCGCCTTCCTTCACGTTGACCCCCGGCTCGGTCAGCGGGGATCGCAGCTGCGGATTCCAGTTCAGGCCGCCGTACACCTTCTTGAACCGGTACCTGCCGTTCTCGACGGCGTAATCGGCGCCGAGCAGGCCCCCGGGCACGGTGGCCGGCGCAGCGGGCGTATCGCCGCCGCCGACGTTGTGGTGTCCGACGGACAGTTCAGACGACATCCATTGCAGCACGCGATTCACATCGGCACGGTTCGCCGCGTCCGCCAGGAATCCTTCATACTTCTTCTTCATCGCGACCCAGTCCACGCCGTGCATGTTGGGCGCGTAGAAGTAGTCGCGGTTGATGCGCCAGGCTTCATCGAAGATCTGCCGCCACTCGGCGCGGGGATCGACTTTCACCTGGATCGCGTCGATCGCCAGCCGGCCCGCCGCGGGCTCGATGCGCCCCGTCGTCGCCACGATCGACCACGCACCCCCTGCCGCGTAGAGCATCTTCCGGCCGTCGGCTGACAATACATAGCCGTTCACACTCGGAAGCAGCGTCTCGTCGCGCCGCTGATTGAGATCGTAGCGATGGAGCTCGTTGCGCCTGCTGACCGGCCCCAACGCGCCTTGTGGCGTCTGGCCGTCCACGCCGCGTGTGTAATAAATCTGCCCGGCGGCGCCGGCCTGAAGACTCCCGAGCTGGCCGGCCGGAACCGGCAGGTCGAGGATCCGGTGGCCGAAGCCGTCGAGATCGATGCGTACCGGCGCGCCGGCAGCCGCCGGATTCGCGGCGCCCGCGGCAGCGGCAGCCACCCCGGCGCCCGCGCCACCGCCTTCGCCCGCGGATTTCTCCTCGTCGCTCTCGCGCGCCAGGGGCGACGGCACGTCGTTGCGCAACACGGCGAGATAGATGTTCCGCGTGAACTCCATGTCGGCATTCGACTGCGCGAACCAGTCCACCGCGGGCCCGGCATCGGTCGATCCGAAGAAGTACAGGTACTTCCCGCTCCGGTCGAACACCGGATCCGCCACATCACCCAGTCCGTCCGTGATCTGATGCGTCCGCTTCTGGTCGACCGAGTACAGATGCACCGCCGTGACGAGCGGCTGCAGATTCACGACGTAGGCAATCCACTTCGAGTCGGGCGACCAGGCATGGGCCGGCACGCCGGCCGGCGTGTACACGCGGTGTCCGTCGATGCGCGCGGTCACACCGGTCGCCACATCCAGCCAGTACAGGCTCTGCGAGTTGTCCGTGTAGGACAGTTTCTTGCTGTCCGGCGACCAGGCGAGCTGCTGGTAGAAGCCGTTGCCCTCGACCCTGATGACGCGAGGCGCGCTCCGGCCGTCCTGCGGGGCGATGCGCAGCATGTACTCGCCGCCCTCGTCGGAGAAGTACGCGACCGACTGGCCATCGGGCGACCAGGCCGGCGAGCGCTCGTGCGCCGCCGTCGTCTGCGTGAGATTCCGCGCGTCGCCCTTCTCGGCAGGCACGGTGACGATTTCCCCGCGGAACTCGAAAGCGGCGCGCATGCCGGTCGGAGAAAGCGCGGCGTTGCGAATCCACCGCGCGCCACTCGCGAACCTCGGCCGGGTCTCGGGCAGGTCGGCCGCGACGCCGATCCTGAGCCGCGTCGTCCGCGCGGTCGAGGGATCGAACAGGTGCAGATAGCCCGCCTGCTCGAATACGATCCGGCCGCCGCCCGCCGAGGCGCTCAGGATGGGGAAATCGGTGTAGCGCGTCAGCTGCCGGACGGCCTTCGACCGCGGATCGAACGAAAACAGGTTGAATTCGCCATTGCGATCGGATCGGAAGTAGATCAGGTTGCCGACCCACATCGCATCGACATCGTTCGAGCGCGTCTCCGGCTGTGGAATCCTGACCAGTTCCTTGCCGGTCGGATCGACGATCCACACGCGCGAGACCGTGCCGCCCCGGTACTGCTTCCATTGGGCAAAACGGGGCGCGATGGGGTTGTAGGCGATGAGCCCGCCCGGGCCGGGTACGGCGCGCGCCGCGTTGGGGATGGGCAGCGGCTCCTCGATCCCGCCGGTGACCGGTACTTTGAAGAGCTGCGTGTATCGGTTCGTGAATACGGCGCGGCCCGAGGTAAACAGCACGGCGCTGCCGTCCAGCGTGAAGGCCTGAACGATGTCCGCGCCCGGATGCCAGGTGAGACGCGTCGGCACGCCCCCCTCGACGGGGACGACGTAGACGTCGGTGTTCCCCTCGTACTGCGCGCTGAACGCCAGGTGGCGGCCGTCAGGAGAAAACGCCGGGTTGGACTCAAGGCCATCGTCGGTCGTCAGGCGGCGAACGTCCCCGCCGTCGTGGCGCGCCACCCACAGGTCACCGGCATAGACGAACGCGACGTGCGTCCCGCTCGTGGCCGGCTGCGCGAGCAGCCGCGTATCGGTCACGTCCACTCGCGCCGCGGTGGTCGCCCCGAGGATCAGGCACAGGCCGAGAGACAAACTGAAATGAAGGGTTCGGCTGAACATCATGTCGACTCCTTGGCGGCAGCCCGGGCGTGCGTGAGGCTGCCAGGCGAATCGCCGCCAAGGGTAGCAGATGGCCGACCGGCGTGAAGGAACTAGAATGCCGTTGGTGACAACGGCCGAGGAACCGATCAGGCCCTGGGCCGAACGCCTGGCGGGGGCGCTGTCGCACAGAAACTATCGTCTGCTCTGGTTCGCCGCGCTCGGATCCACGATCGGCACGTGGATGCAGAGCTACGCGCAGAGCTGGCTCATCTTCGATCTCACGCGGTCCAATTTTTATCTCGGCCTCGACAGTTTTCTCGGGCAGCTGCCCGTCCTGCTGCTGATTCTGATCGGCGGCGTGATCGCCGATCGCCACGATCGCCGGCGGCTGCTGGCGTTCTCGCAGTACACGCAGGCCTTCTCGGCACTGGCGCTGGCCGTTCTGGTCGCCACGGGCTACGTCAGCATCTGGATGATCTTCGTCCTGTCGTTCATCGCCGGCTGCGGCCAGGCCTTCGGCGGCCCGGCGTATCAGGCGATGATTCCGTCGCTTGTGCCGCGGCGCGATTTGCCGAACGCCATCGCGCTCAACTCCACGCAGTTCAATCTCTCGCGCGTGCTCGGCCCGGTCGCCGGAGGCTTCGTCCTGGCCGCGATCGGGGTCGTCTGGTGCTTCGCGCTGAACGGCGTGTCGTTCTTCCTTGTCGTCGCGGCGCTGGCGAGCCTCAGGCTGCCGGCGCACGTGCCCAATCCCAATCCGCGCGCGCTTGGCGAGGAGCTGCGCGGGGGCCTGCGGTTCTTCCGGGAGACGCGCCTGCTCGTGGTGCTCACGATGCTGGCGTTCGTCACAACGTTTCTCGCGATGCCGGTGTCCACGTTTCTGCCAGCGTTCGCGTCGGAGTACCTGCAGAGTTCCCACGAGCCTGAGAAGCGGCTCGCGATGCTGATGGCCGCGCAGGGCCTCGGCGCCATCGCCGGCGCGCTCGTGATCGGAAGCGCCGGCCGCTTCAGACACATGGGCCGGGCGCTGCTCGGCGGGCAAGTTGCCCTGGCACTTTTCGTCGCCGGCTTCGCCGCGTCCCGATCGCTGCCGCTGAGCCTGGCGCTGATCTTCCTGGCCGGGGTCTCATCGATGGCGGTGTTCTCGATGAGTTTCTCGATCGTGCAGCACACGGTCCCGGACGAACTCAGGGGCCGCGTGCTCAGCATTTACATGGTGGCGCTGCGCGGTGGCTGGCCACTCGGCGCCCTGGTCGCCGGTGCGTTGAGCGACCGGTTCACGGTCCCGGTGGTCATGACAGCCAACTGCGTGGCGCTCGTCGCCATCGCCGGCGCGCTGCTCCTGAGAAAGCGGGGCACGCTGAATCAGGTGTGACGGGCAGACGCGCGTGACGCCTTACGCGTGACGCGTTACGCGAACATCCAGTACGCGCCGAGTCCGATCGAGGCGGCCGAAATGACGGCGGCCGCCGCGCTGCCGAAGGCACTGACGGCCCGCAAGGACAGGACTCTGGCCAGCACGACGCCGAAGAGCGACATCGAGAGCAGAATCCCGACACCGAACAGGCCGATGAGGACGAGGAGCGCCGGGAGCGCCAGGGCCTGCGCGCCCTGAGAAAACGGCTGCAGCAGCATCACCGCCCGGAGGCTGCTCATGGCAAAGAGCCCCCCGATGACCAGCGGTACGACCGATCCGCTGTGCGTGTGCCTTGGATGGCCCGATGCGCGCCCGAAGTGGAGATGCCAGTGCGCGCGACCCGTGTCACCAGCCGGGCCGTGAATGTGGCTGTAGGTGCGGCCGCTCGCGAGCGACCACATCCCGAACACTCCCATCGCCACGAGCATCCCGCCGCCCGCGCGCTCGGCGCCCGACGAAATCGCGGCCGGCACCAGCAGGCCGAGCGTCAGCGCCGCGACGGCGCCACAGGCCAGCACCACGGCGTGGCCCGCCGCGAACCCGGCGGCGGTGCGCATCGCGTGCACCCGGCGGCGCCGGCCCCCGTCCGCCGAGAGCGCGGCAATCGCCATGAGGTGGTCGGCACCGAGACCGTGGAGGAAGCCCAGCGTCAGCGCGGAGCCCGCCAGCGTCAGAAAAGACATCCCAGGGGATTATAAGATCGGCGGTGTGGCGCGCGTCCTCATCGTCGAAGACAGCCCGGACATCGCCGAGCTGATCAAGCACTACCTCGATCGGGCCGGCCACGACACGACGGTGCTCGGATCCGGCCGGGACGCGCTGGTGTCCGCGCGGCAGTCGCCGCCGGATCTCGTGGTGCTCGATGTGATGCTGCCGGGCATGGACGGCATGCAAGTCTGCCAGGCGCTGCGCGCGGAAAGCTCGACCGCGGCCATCCCGATCCTCATCCTGACCGCGCGCGGCGAGGAGGCCGACCGGGTGAAGGGCCTGGAGCTCGGCGCCGACGACTACGTGACAAAGCCGTTCAGCCCGAAGGAGCTTGTGGCCCGTGTCGCTGCCCTGTTGCGGCGGACCGAGCGTTCGAGCCTACGCTCCTCCGAACTCGCGTACGGTCCTGTGGTCATCAACCTCGATCGTCACGAGGTCCGCGTGTCAGCCGAGAGCGTCCGGCTCACGGCGAAGGAGTTCCTGCTGCTGCGGTATCTGCTCGAGCATCGGGGCCGCGTGCTGTCCCGTGACCGCCTGCTCACGGACGTGTGGGGCTATCAGTACACCGGCGGCACGAGGACGGTGGACGTGCACGTGCGCCGCCTGCGCGAGAAAATCCCGCTGCTGGCAACGGCGATCTCCACGGTCAAGCAGTTCGGGTACCGGCTCGACGATCCGCCGCAGCCCGCCCCCACGGGCGTCCGCCGAGGCTCCGCCGAGACCGGACGGTGACGTTCAGGACGCGCACGTTCATCGCGGTCTTCGTTTCGGCGTCGCTCGCGGTTGGCGTCGCAACCTGGCTCGTCGAGTCCGCGCTGCGGCGCTACCTCCGGCAGGAGATCGAGCACACGCTGGTGACGCAGGCGCGGCTGACCGCAGTGCTGCTCTCCCACTCGGGCCCGCTGGCGAACCCGGACGCCGAGGCGGACGACATCGGCAGGCGCATCGGCGCGCGTGTCACGTTCATCGCCGGCGACGGCCGGGTGATAGGCGATTCGGAGGTCGATGCCGCCTCCGTCCCTATGGTCGAGAACCATGCGACACGCGAAGAAGTCACCGAAGCCCGCGCGACTGGCGAAGGAATCGCCGTCCGGCGCAGCCACACGACGGCGGTCGATACGCTCTATGCGGCCGCGGCCGTTCGTGACAGCCAGGTCGCCATCGCCCGGGTGGCGTTGCCGCTCACGGCGATCGACGAGCGTGTGGCGAGCGTGCGGCAGATGGCGCTCGTCGGTCTCGGGGCCGGCCTTGTCGCCGCCGTCCTGCTGACCCTGGCGGCTTCGGCGGTCATCGGCCGCCGGGTGCGCGCGGTCGCCGACACCGCGCGGCGGTACCGGGAAGGCGACTTCAGTAGGCCGGCGCGCGACTTCGGCCGCGATGAAATCGGCGTCGTGGCGAACGCGCTCGACGACACGACGCGCGAACTCGGCGCCCGTCTGGCGGAGATGGCGCGCGAGCGGGCACACACCGACGCCATTCTGACGGGCATGGCCGAAGGCGTCCTGCTCGTCGCGGCCAGCGGGCACCTGGTGCTGACGAATCCCGCGGCGCGCGCGATGCTCGGGCTTCCGGCGGACTCAGAAGACACGCATTTCGTCGAACTGGTCCGTCATCCCGACGTCTGCCGCATCGTAGCCGCCGCGCTCACGGGCGAGTCCCCCGGGCCCGTCGAGGTGCACCTCGATCCCGGAGAGCGCCGCGCGTTCGTCGCCCACGGCGTTCCGGTCGCGGCCGCCCGCGGCGGCGGCGCGGTCTTGGTGCTTCGCGACATCACCGACCTCCGGCGCGCCGACCAGGTCCGCAGGGATTTCGTGGC
>CAZJTG010000118.1:7717-11550 GCA_964548865.1 uncultured Solibacteraceae bacterium | reverse complement strand
CGACAAGTTGATGAAGGGCGTCCAGGCCGCGAACGGAGCGATGCGCAAGGGTACGGATCCCGACGCGCAGGCCGCCGAGGCCGCGAAGCTGGTGGCGGCGTTCAGGGACGCACAGCAGTTCTGGAGCGGCCGCAACAACAAGGAAGCCGCCGACTGGGCGGGCGCAGCCATGAAGCACGCCGCGTCAGCCGAAGCGGCATTCAAGGCGAAAAACGCGGAGGCGTCAGCGGCCGCGCTGAAGGAGCTCGGCAGCACCTGCCAGACCTGCCATGTGAAGTACCGCGAAAAGGGCGAAGCGGGCTGGATGATCAAGAAGGGCTAGCGCCGGCACGATTGGACCTCGGCTGTGTCGGCCGGGCCTCATCAGTCGCTCGAGAACTGGACGGCGCAGATTCGCCGCGCGATTTCTGAGCCCGATCCAGTTCTCGGCAACCTCCTCATCACGCAGGCGCACGACGATCTTTCGCGCGCGCTCCGTGATGCCATCGGCGCCGACGCCGGTGCGAACTTCCACACGTGGGCCGTCTGGGGCTCGAAGAAAGCCGGCGAGACGATCCGGTTCGAGGACACGCGCGCGTTTCGGCAGCAGGTCTTCGCTGTGTCGCTGGTGGGTGCGATGGCTGCGTTCGCGGTCGGAGCGCTCGGCACCAGTCCGCTGACCATCACCGCAGGGATGATTGTCGCCGCGGCTATCGCGCTCGTGCCGTCATGGCTCGTGAGGCGCCGGCTGGAAGCCACGCGCTCCGCAGTGCTCCACGGCAACCGAATCGTCCTCGAGGACATCGGCGACGTTACGGCTCGCTACCTGGCGGGATGCAGTGGCGGGCGTGACGCAGATCGCGAGTTCGAGTGCTTTGCCGGAGCGCTTCGCGCCGGCCGCACCGAACGCGGCGGCCAGTCGATGCTGAAGCGCGCGTTCAGTTACTACGAAGCCGCGCGACGCGAGACCGATCTCGATCGCCGGCATGAAGCGATGCTCATGGCCAACTGCTACGCGATTCTCCACGAACACCTGCGCCTGCAGCCCTACCTCAAGGCGGCGATGCCCGTCGGGTGGCGACGCACGCTCACCGCCAACGACCTCACGTTCAGGCTCGGCCCAGGCGCCCTCTGCGTCGGCGCCGACCTGCCCCCCATCGACGGACACGCGTTTCCCGCCACGCTCCGGGAGATCGAACTCCCGGAACTCATCGCTTTCCTGCAGGGGTTCGACGGCTGGGACCGCACGCCCGATTCGGTCGCGGGCAGCCTGGCGCGCGACTGGTCGAAGCTCGAAGACCGCATGAACTTCATCGTCGATCTCTTCCGATCGAGACATCTGACAGCCGAGGTGTGGGCCGATCCGTTCACTCCGGAACAATCCGCCGCGATTCGGGCTGGGCGGGTTCCCGGCGGGCTGTGACGAAGGCGCTCGTCAGCAAACGCCGGCGCCGGGCCGCGCGAACCGGCCCACGGGCTACCGCTGCTTTCGCGCCCGCGGGTGCGCCTGACGGTAGACCTCCTGCAGGCGGCCGACGTCGAGGTGCGTGTACCGCTGGGTCGTACTCAGGCGGGCGTGCCCGAGCAGTTCCTGGATGGCGCGCAGGTCCGCGCCGTTCTGCAGCAGGTGCGTCGCAAAAGTGTGCCTGAGAGCGTGCGGGCTGATCCCCGTGGGAATCCCCGCCTCCCGCACGTACCGGCGGACGATGCGATCGACGCTGCGGGTCGTGAGCCGCCGTCCTCGCAGATTCAGAAAGAGCGGTGTGCGGGTGGACCTTCCGGGTTTCTGACCGCGCACGTCGGGCTTCTTGCGGGATCGGTCGCCGAGCATTCCCCGGATCGCGTCCGCGGCTTTCGAGTTGAAAGGAACCAGCCGTTCCTTTCCGCCCTTGCCGCGGACGCGCACCACGCGTCCGCTGAGGTTGAGGTCCTCGAGGTCCATGCCGACGAGCTCGCTCAGCCGGAGCCCGGACGCGTAGAACAACTCGAGAATCGCGAGATCCCGCCGCCCGGCTTCGCTCGCCGCATCGGGGGCATCGAGCAGCCGCTCGACCGCCTCGCGTCCGAGGTGATTGGGCAGGGTGCGTTCCTTGAGGGGCGCCCCGACGAGTGACGTCGGGTCGTCCGGCAGCAGCTCCTCTCGGACCAGATACTTGGCGAAGGCGCGCACGGCAGCAAGGCGCCGCGCCGACGTGCCGCGGCTGTTGCCCCGCTCATGGAGTTCGCCGAGGTACCCGCGCACGCCATCGGTGTCGAAGTGAGCGATGACGAGTTCGCTGCCTGGCCGGGCGTGACGTCCGGCGAGGTGGGCGAGAAACTGCGTGACGTCCGTGTCGTACGCGCGGAGCGTATGGGGCGACACGTTTCGATTGAGCCGGAGAAACGCCAGGAACTGGCGGGACAGATCCTTGAGACCGGGTGTGCCCGACCGAGTCATGACCACGACAGCGGCTGCGCCGCCGGCGCGGCGGCGCGGTCCCACTCCGCCAGCGCCGCGAGCGCGCGGGCGCTCGTCGCGAGCGAACGATCGACGCGGCTCTTCGGAGGGGCGTCGAGCGGTGGGATGATCCCGAACGTGATGTTCGACGGCTGATAGTGCGCAGGGTCGGCGTGCGACACGTAGTAGGCGAGCGCGCCGATGGCCGTCGTGCGCGGTGGCGCGATCGGATCGAGCCCCAGCGCCAGGCGCGCGGCGTTGCGTCCGGCGATGAGGCCCGACGCCGCGGACTCCACGTAACCCTCGACGCCCGACACCTGTCCCGCGAACAAGAGGTCGCCCCGTCTGCGAGTCTGCCACGTGTCCCTGAGGACCGTGGGTCCGTTGATGTAGGTGTTGCGATGGATCATCCCGAAGCGCACGAACTCGGCCTGCTCCAGCCCTGGGATCATCCGGAGCACCCGCGCCTGCTCGCCCCATTTCATCTGGGTCTGGAAACCGACGAGGCTCCAGTGATCGCCCGCGAGCGTGTCCTGCCGCAGCTGCACCACGGCGTACGGCCAGCGTCCCGTACGCGGATCGGTGAGGCCCGATCCCTTCATCGGCCCGAACCGAAGCGTACCGACGCCGCGAGCCGCCATGACTTCGATCGGCAGGCAACCCTCGAAGAACTTCGTGTTGTCGAAGTCGTGCCCCTCGACCTTCTCTGCCGCGACGATGGCGGCGTGAAACGCCTCGTACTCGGCCTGCGTGAACGGGCAATTGAGGTAGTCGCCGTCCGGCTCGGGCGCGATGGCGGTTCCTGAAGGATCCACGGGGTGCGGATCGCGGCCTCTCAGGCTTCGATCCCAGCGCGACTGCCGGAAGACCTTGCTCATGTCGATGGTCTCGGCCAGCACGATGGGACTGATGGCGTCAAAAAAAGCGAGGTGCTCCGCGCCGACGAATCGCGCGATGTCCGCCGAGAGTGGCGCGGAGGTGAGGGGGCCGGTCGCGATGATCCAGACGCGGCCGGGCGCGGGCTCGGGAACGGCCGTCACTTCCCCGCGCTCGATGCTGATGAGCGCATGCGACCGAATCGCGGCCGTGACCCTGTCGGCGAATTCGTGACGGTCCACGGCCAGCGCCGCGCCGGCCGGGACGCGCGCCCGGTCCCCCTCCCGGAGGATGAGCGATCCCAGCCGTCGCATTTCTTCCTTGAGCAGGCCGACCGCATTGTCCAGCTTGTCGCCGCGGAAGGAATTACTGCAGACGAGCTCGGCGAGCCGATCGGTCTTGTGCACGGCAGTGGGCGTCACCGGCCGCATTTCGTGCAGCACCACGCGCACGCCCATGGACGCCGCCTGCCAGGCCGCCTCGCTGCCGGCGAGACCGCCGCCGATGACATGGACAGTGGTGGAGGGCACCGGTCTATGCC
>CAZJTG010000118.1:5808-7707 GCA_964548865.1 uncultured Solibacteraceae bacterium | reverse complement strand
CTGCATCACGAAGCCGCACTCCTCGTTGCTGCAGATGAGTTCACGTCCGCGGCGCTTGGTGATCTTCTCGGTGAGGAACGGCCGCCTGCACTTCGGACACGGCTCGAGAATGGGCTTGTTCCACAGCGTGAAGTCGCACTTCGGATAGTTCGCGCAGCCGTAGAACACCTTCCCGCGCCTGGATTTCCGCACGACGACGTCGCCGCCGTCCTTGGGACAGACCACACCGGTGGACTCGAGCTTCACATAGCGGCACTCGGGATAGCCCGTGCACGCCGTGAACTCGCCGAAGCGGCCCTGCTTGATGACCAGGTTCTTGCCGCAGTTCGGGCATTTCTCGTCCAGGATCTGATCCGGCTTCGCCGCGCTGACTCCCTGCTTCGTCGCGATGATCTTCCTCGTCGTCTTGCACTCCGGATAGCCGGTGCAGGCGAGAAACACGCCGAAGCGGCCGCGCTTGACGACCATCGGCTTGCCGCAGTTCTCGCAGTTCTCGTCGAGTTCGTCGGTGGACGCATCCTGCGGCTCGAGCTCCTTGGTGTTGTCGCAGTCCGGGTACCGCTTGCACGCGAGGAAGATGCCGAACTTGCCGGCCTTCTCAACCATCTCCCCGAGGCCGCACTTGTCGCAGGTCTGCCCGGTCGGCTGCCCTTCCTTGAAATTGGGCATCTCCTTCGCGGCGCGCTTCAAGTCCTTCTTGAACGTCTTGTAGAACGCCTCGAGCGTTTCCTTGTAGTCCGCCTTCCCTTTCTCGATGTCGTCGAGCCGGTCCTCCATGCGGGCCGTGTACTCCACGTCGAGGATGTCGTCGAACACCGGGTGGAGGAGCTTGTCCACAAGGCGCCGTCCGAGGATCGTCGGGCGGAACTTGCCGTCGGACTTGACGACGTAGTCTCGCGCCTGCAGCACCGAGATGATCGAGGCGTACGTGCTCGGGCGGCCGATGCCGTTTTCTTCGAGCGCCTTCACGAGCGAGCCCTCGTTGAAGCGCGCCGGCGGCTGCGTGAACTTCTGCTCCGGCGTGAGTTCGCTCACGCTCAGCGTCTCGCCCTCCTTGAGCACCGGCAGCACGTCGTCCTGGGCGCCCTCCTCGGCTTCGGCCGCGGCTTGTTCGGGGGTGGGCTTCTGCGGCTGTTCGGTGCGCTCGCTCTCTTCCGCTTCCGCGTTGCCGCCCTGGCCGTACGCCGCCAGCCAGCCCGCAAACTTCGGCACCGAGCCCTTCGCCCGGAACAGGTAGTCGGCCGCCGTCACGTCCACAGTCGTGTCGTCGAACAGCGCCGGCATCATCTGGGAGGCGACGAACCGGTTCCAAATGAGGCGATAGAGGTAGTACTGGTCCTGCGTGAGGAACGCGCGCACGGACTCGGGGTGGTGCGTCATCGACGTCGGCCGGATCGCCTCGTGCGCGTCCTGCGCCGAGGACTTCAGCTTGTAGCGATTCGCCTGCTCCGGCAGATACGCCGCGCCATGCTGTTCGCCGATGTGGGCGCGCACTTCCTCGAGCGCCTGCTCTGCCACGCGCACGGAGTCGGTACGCATGTAGGTGATGAGACCGACCGGCGCATCTTCGCCAGGCAGCTCGATCCCTTCGTACAGCTGCTGCGCCACCATCATCGTCTTCTTGACCGGGAAGCGTGACGCCTGCTGCAGCTTGCTCGTGATGAACGGCGGGAGCGGATTCTTCCGGCGTTCTTTCGTCGTAACGGACGAGACGGTCCAGGTCGCGCGTTCGAGGTCGCGCAGGACAGCCTTGGCCTCTTCCTCGTTCCGCACCTTGGCGGCTGCGTCCCCGCGCCGCACGAGCCGGGCGTCGAACTCCGGCGGCAGGGACGCCGCCAGCCGGGCGGTAATGTGCCAGTACTCCTCGGGGATGAAGGCCTCGATCTCGCGTTCGCGATC
>CAZJTG010000118.1:0-5798 GCA_964548865.1 uncultured Solibacteraceae bacterium | reverse complement strand
TTCAGCGCCACCGACTGCACGCGGCCGGCGCTCAACCCGCGACGCACCTTGTCCCAGAGAATCGGGCTGATCTTGTAGCCCACCAGCCGATCGAGGACGCGCCGCGCCTGCTGCGCATCGACCATCTTCATGTCGATCTCGCCCGGGTGCAGGAGCGCTTCCTTGACGGCCGCTTTCGTAATCTCGTTGAACATCAGGCGCTTGACCTTCTTGCGCGACTTCCCGGCCAGCTCCTCGGCCAGGTGCCAGCCGATCGCTTCACCCTCGCGATCGGGGTCGGTCGCGACGTAGATGGTCTCCGCCGTCTTGGCCGCTTCCTTGAGCTCCTTGATGACCTTGGCCCGCGTCGCGAGGACCTCGTAGACCGGGGCGAATCCGTTATCCACGTCCACGCCCAGCTTGCTCTTCGGCAGATCGCGAACGTGGCCCATCGATGCGATGACCTTGTAGTCGCGACCCAGATATTTGTTAATCGTCTTCGCCTTCGCCGGCGACTCGACGATCACCAGTGCCTTTGCCATTAGGTTCCAAACCGCCGGGTCTCGGCACCCGGCCTTCAGTCGTGCTTACAGTCGAACGAACTGTCCGCCGGTCATACGTACCACACGGCCGGCCAATTCCAGATAACTAAGCTCCACCAGGGTCTCGGCCGCGGTGAGACCCGCGCGGTCGGCCAGGTGCTCGACCGTGTAGCACTCGCCGGTCGCCATCTTTGTCTCCAGCGCGCTGATGGGCAAAGCGCGGGCTGCGCCGATACCGGGGCTCGCGGACATCCAGCCGATCTCTGCAAGGACGTCGTTCACAGTCTCGACCAGTCGCGCGCCGTCCTTTATGAGCGCGTTCGATCCGCGATGACGCCCCGACAGCACGCCCCCGGGGACCGCGAGTACGTCACGCCCTTGTTCGGACGCCAGGTGCGCCGTAATCAGCGATCCGCTTCGCTCGGAGGCTTCGACGACGAGGACGGCCCGAGAGAGACCGCTGATGATCCGGTTCCTCAGCGGAAAGTGGCCCCGCGCGGGCACCGCCCACGGCGGAAGTTCGCTGACGACTGCACCTGTCTGGCTCACCTGCTCAGCCAAGGGCTTGTGCTGCGCAGGGTATACCACGTCGAGGCCCGACCCCATCACCGCGACAGTGCGCCCCGTGGCCGCCAGCGCGCCGGCGTGCGCGGCGGCATCGACGCCGCGCGCCAGTCCGCTTACGACCACCAGCCCGGCACCGGCCAGCTCTCCTCCCAGTCTACGCGCTACCGCAACTGAGGCCGGTACGGCGTCCCTCGAGCCCACCACCGCGATCGCGGGCTGCGACAGAATCCCGCTATCCCCGCGAATCCACAGAATCAGCGGAGGATCGGCGATCTCCCTGAGCTGAGGCGGGTAGTCGGGGTCGGTGAGAACGAGCAGGCGGTCGCCCCGGATGCCGGCGCGCGCGAGCGCGTCGTCGGCGGCCTGAAACGCCCGGGTGGTCTCACTTCGGCGCACTTCCGCGACCGGGTACAGACGCCCGGCGACTTCCTCGAGCGGGGGTTCGCCGTCGTCTCCGACCAGCGTCTTCGCCAGGCGCGCCGCGTCGGTCCGGAATCCGCCACCGAACATGGAGAGCGCGACCCAGCGCCGAACGCGCTCGCTCTTCGAGTGAGTCACAAGGAGGTGACAGGTTGCACCGCCTGTGCCACCTGAAACGTCCAGAGATCCGCTGGAATAGGACAATCTGGTGGAAAGGTTCCACTCTCCCGCGGCAGCTGAATTGCAGCTTCTCCAGCGGTGACAGGGCCGTGTCCCCGGCCGGAATCGGCAGTATAGTTGAGGCGTCAGGTACACCCATGAGAAGCACGAGATTCTGGCTGGCGGCCGCACTGGTGGCCGCGGTTGCGACGCCGGTCCTGGCCGATCAGCGTTCGGAAGCCAAGGCTCAGGTCGAATTTGGCATCACCGTCGCCAAGAAGGGCCTGTGGAAAGAAGCCACCGAGCGGTGGGAACGGGCGACGAAGACGGATCCCTCGTACGCGGCCGCCTGGAACAACCTGGGCATCGGGTACGAACAGCTCGGCCGGTTCGACGACGCGCGCAAGTCCTACGAGAAGGCCATGGAACTCGACCCGGGCAACACGTTTTTCAGAACCAACTACGATCTGTTCAGGGAAATCTATGACCGCCAAAACCGTCGTCGCGGCCGCTAGCCTCGTGCTCGGCCTGGCCGGTGCCGGCTGCGTGAGCTTCACGGAAGTCGCTGTCGAGACGCCCATTCAGGCGAAGCTCGACGTCACGCCATTTCAGCGCGTGCTCGTCGCCGGGTTCCTCGGCGGCGGCACGAAGAACCTCGACGCGGCGGCGGAAACGTCGCGGCTCCTGCGAAGTCAGCTCCGGACGAAATCGGGCATGCGCGTGATCGACGCAGACGCGCTGCAGTTGATACAGGAAGTGGACAAGCGCCGCACGGGCCCGGTCGCCGGCGATTCAGCCCCGGACGAGCCCCGGATCAAGACCGAGAAGGATCTCCAGGCCTACGAGCCGATCCTGTCGGACACCGAGTTCTGGGCGAAAGTCGGGCAGGAGTACCAGGGCCCGCTCATCGTGACGGGATCGGTCCTTTTCACGGAGGTCGCCCGCAGCGGCGTCATCTCGAAGCCGCGGCAGTACACGGACCAGATGGGCCGGGTGCAGGTCGAGGAGAGCCGCGAGTTCGCGAACCAGAAGGGCTACTCGCTCACACCGAAGTTCATCTTCATCGACGGACGGACGGGCAAACAGCTCTACTCGGAGTCGTTCCACGAGGAGGCGCTCTATCAGGAGAACCTCAATACTCCGGCCCTTTCGGCCTATTTCGAACTGATGGACAAGCTGCTGCCCGGGTTCCTGAACACGCTGTCCACCCAGAAAATCAGGGGGACCAGGATCCTCGTCAAGTAAGCGACTTGTGCTAGCCTTATGTGTTCTGGCCCTGCCCCACGGCGTGACCGTGGGGTCCGGAGCCGGTATTCCCGGGAGTTCCTCGAGATGTTCGCCATTGTTGAAGCCGGCGGCCGGCAGGAAAAAGTCCAGCCTGGCGCAGTTGTCGTAGTTGACCGCATCGACGCCGAGCCCGGCGCCGAGTACACGTTCGACAAGGTCCTGCTGGTCGAAAACGCGGATGGGTCCTTCACGGCCGGCAAGCCCTACGTGGCCGGCGCGACGGTGACCGGCGTGATCGAATCGCAGGGCAAGGGTCGGAAAGTGGTCGTCTTCAAGATGAAGCGCCGCAAGGGCTACAAGCGGACGAAGGGCCACCGCACGATGCAGACGCGGGTGCGCGTCTCGAAGATCAACGTCTAGGGATCACACATGGCAACTAAGAAGGGGCAAGGCAGTTCACGCAACGGGCGCGACAGCAATTCGCAGCGCCTGGGCGTCAAGCGTCACGACGGGAATCTGGTACCGGGGGGATCGATCCTTGTGCGCCAGCGCGGCCGCCGTTTCAAGGCGGGCCTGAACGTCGGTCGCGGCAAGGACGACACGCTGTTCGCGAAGGTGTCGGGCCGGGTGAAGTTCTCCGATCACGGCGACCACGGCCGCATGATCAGCATCCTCCCCATCGACAAGAAGTAGAACAATGGGGCCGGGCGTGATTTCTTCCTGAAATTACGCCCGGCCGCATTTTTCGATTATGTTCGTCGACGAAGTCGACATCCAGGTCATTGCCGGCAACGGCGGAAACGGCTGCATGAGTTTCCGCCGCGAGATGCGCGTGCCGCGCGGCGGCCCCAACGGCGGTGATGGCGGCGACGGCGGCTCAATCTACCTGGTCGCCAGCGCGCACCAGAACACCCTCGTCAACTACCGGTTCCACCCGGAATTCAAGGCCGAACGTGGCCAGCACGGCATGGGCTCTGACTGCACCGGCCACGGGGGCGCCGACATGGAACTCGAGGTCCCGCCGGGTACTGTCGTCTACGACAAGCACGGCGAGGAACTGATCGCGCTCGCCGATCTCCGGTCTGTGGGCGATCGGGTGCTCGTGGCCCGCGGCGGCCACGGGGGACGCGGCAACGCGGCGTTCCGGACTGCGACGAATCGCGCGCCGCGCCGCACCGAACCCGGCTTCCCAGGCGAGCAGCGTACGCTCAGGCTGCGCCTCAAGCTCCTCGCCGACGTCGGGCTCGTCGGGTACCCGAACGCCGGCAAGAGCACGCTCATTTCTCGAATCTCCGAAGCACGTCCGAAGATCGCGGACTATCCCTTCACCACGCTCAGCCCGAATCTTGGCGTCGTCAGGCTCGGCGATGATCGGAGCTTTGTCGTGGCGGACGTCCCCGGCCTGATCGAGGGCGCTCATCTCGGGCACGGGCTGGGCACGAAGTTCCTGGCGCACCTGGAGCGCACGAAGGTGCTGGTCCACGTCATCGACGTGTCGTCGGCGTCCGGCCGCGATCCGGTGCATGATTTCGACGTGATCACACGGGAGTTGGAGCTCTTCGCCGGCGGAGGCGACGACACGGCGGTCGTGCTCGCCAGCAAGCCGCGGATCGCCGCCGCCAACAAGATCGATGCGATGGACGACCCCAACCGGCTGAAGAAGCTGGCGAAGCACCTGAGAACTCTCGGCGTCCCGCTGTTCCCCATCTCGGCGGTGACCGGCGATGGCCTGCCGGCGCTGCTCGAAGCCATGTGGCGAACGGTGGCCGCCGAGGCGCTTTCCACGACGGCATGACGCGGCTCGGACTGCTCGGCGGTACGTTCGATCCGATTCACCAGGGACATCTCGACGTGGCCGAAGCCGCGCGGCGCGCGCTCGGCCTGACCCATATCTGGCTCGTGCCGGCACCGATTCCGCCGCACCGGCGCGCGCCGCGCGCCTCGGCGCCGCATCGGTTTGCCATGGCTGCGCTGGCAGCGCTCTCCTGCCCCGACTACCAGGTCTCCGACGTCGAGATGACCGAACCGGGAGCGATCGCCCCGTCGTATACCGAGACGACGCTGGATCGGCTGGCCGCCCGTGGCCTCGATACCCGCGATATCTTCTTCATCACGGGTGCCGACGCCTTTCGAGACATTCGGACCTGGAAGGGATTTCCAAACATTCTCGACCGCTGCCATTTCGTGGCGGTCTCGAGGCCAGGGCAGCCAGTGTCCGGCCTGCCTGCGCTCCTGCCTGAACTCGCGAGCCGAATGGTCGGCGCCTCCGACGCGAATCCGGGCAGGCCGGCGGTGTTCCTGGTGGATGCACCCACCGCTGACGTTTCCTCCACGGTGATTCGTGAACGCATCGCCCGGGGTGAGAGTATTGAAGGCATGGTGCCGCGGGAGGTCGCGGCGCACATCGAGAAACACGGCCTCTACAGAGCATGGACCGATTGACGAATTGACCGATCAAGGACGCTGAATGAAATCAACGCCGAAACGCCCGCGCAAGCGCACGCCAAAAGCCGCCGCCAAGAAGGGACTCTCCGCAGAACTCACCGCCGGCATCGCCGCGGCCCTCGACAAGAAGGCCGAGGAGACCGTGGTGCTCGACCTCACGAAGGCGTCGGCGTTCACCGATTTCTTCGTGATTTGCACGGGGACGAACCGCCGGCAGGTTCAGGCGATTGCCGACGGCGTTCAGGAGGCGGTGGCGCGGGCCGGCGCGAAGCCCGCGCTCGTCGAGGGCTACGACCGCGGCGAATGGATCCTCATCGACTACTTCGACTTCATCTTCCATGTCTTCATGCCGTCCACGCGCGAGTTCTACGGGCTCGAAAGGCTGTGGGGCGACGCGGAGAAGATCCCGGTCGAGGCGCTGAAGTAGCACACCGGCATCGACATTGCACTGCCGCGGTG
>CAZJTG010000117.1:11054-11563 GCA_964548865.1 uncultured Solibacteraceae bacterium | reverse complement strand
CATCGTGCGGGTGCAACTGCCGCCGTTCATCGCCACGCTCGGCGTGATGGGTATTCTGCGCGGCACGGCCTTCATCGTCACCGAGGCGCGCTTCTACGATCTCTCCGCGAAGCTGCCGCAGAACTGGCACATCGCCGGCGTGTCGATCGACTGGCTGGGTCCGCTCGTGATGATCGCACTCGCCATCGTCTTTCAGCGGCTGATGACCGGTTATCAGTGGGGGCGCAGCATCTGCGCCGTAGGTGGCAACGAGACGGCCGCGCTGTTCTCCGGGGTGCCCGTGGGTCTCGTCAAGACGAGCGCGTACGTGATGTCCGGTTTGCTCGCTGCCGTCTCGGGTCTTGTCCTGGCTGTGGTCCAGGGCCAGGGCAAGGCGGATCTCGCGACCGGGTACGAATTGGATATCATCGCGTCGGCCGTGGTCGGCGGCGCGAGTCTCGTCGGCGGACGCGGGTCGGTCGCGGGCGCGGTGCTGGGCGCCCTCATCTTCGGCGTGCTGCGGAACGCGC
>CAZJTG010000117.1:0-11044 GCA_964548865.1 uncultured Solibacteraceae bacterium | reverse complement strand
CCGTCTTCATAGACGCGCTGCCGCAGATTCCGGGCGCGACGTTCTACGACCGGCTCATCGTGGGCGTCGTCGTCATCGGCATCGTCGTGATGGACCAGGTGCTGACGCGGCGTCAGGCCGCCTGATGCAGGCCGGGCGTCAACCCCGGCGGGGAAGTTTCGGAGGCCGGGGTCTGGGCCCCGGCGGAGGGATCGAATGAAACGGTGTGTCCTCGTTCTTACGGCCGTGGCGGCGATGTGGGCGTGCGGCGGCGGCGCGCCGGCGCCCGAGACTCCGAAGAAGCTGCGCTTCGCGCTGATCCCGAAGGCGCTCGACATTCCGGTCTTCGACTATGCGAACAAGGGCGCCCAGCGGACGGCGGCCGAACTCGGCGACGTCGAGGTGATCTACCGCGGGCCGGACAATGCCGATCAGCTCAAGCAGAAGGAAGTGCTCGAATCGTTCATTTCACAGAAAGTGGACGGCATCGCGATCTCCGTGCTGGGAGGCGAATTCCTCACGAGCACCATCAACAGGGCCGTCGACGCCGGCATCCCCGTCGTCACCTGGGATTCCGACGCGCCCACGTCCAAGCGCTTCGCGTTCTACGGCGTCGATGACTTCAGGTCGGGGCAGGAGATGGGCAGGGCGGCGGGCGAACTCCTGAATGGCAAGGGCACGGTTGCGTTCATTACGAGCCTGGGCGCCAACAATCTCGCGCGCCGGCTCGATGGCGTCAAGGATGGGCTGAAGGCGTATCCGGGCATCACCGTCGTCGAAACGTACGACGTTCAGGAAGACCAGGTCCGCTGCGCGCAGTTGATCGCGTCGGGGACGAACCGCTATCCGAATCTCGGCGCCTGGATTTCCGTGGGCGGTTGGCCGGTGTTCACGCAGAACGCGCTCGCGCCGGTGCCGGCGACGACGAAGGTCATTTCATTCGACACGAATCCGCCGGCGCCCGATCTCGTCAAGTCCGGCAAGGTGCAGGTACTCATCGGTCAGAAGTATTTCGGCTGGGGCAGTGAGACGGTGAAGCTGCTGCGCGATTACATCAAGGGCACGAAACCTGCGACGACCGTCATCGACTCAGGCGTGGACATCGTGACCGCGAAGAACGTCGACGAGTACATGGCGCTCTGGAAGAAAATGGAAGGGAAGTAGCGCTGGCGATGCCGCCGGTCCTCTCCTTCGTCATCCCGCTCTACAAGAGCGCCGACACGATTGCCTCCGTCGTGAAGGACATCGAGGACCTGCAGATTGAAGGCGGGCACGAGGTCGTGCTTGTCAACGACGGCAGCGGGGACCGGACGGCCGATGTCTGCCGTGAGCTGGTGCGAGCGGCGCGGGTGCCCATCACCTACATCGAACACGCGCGCAACTACGGCGAGCACAACGCGGTACTCACCGGCTGGCGTCACGCCCGTGGCGCCCACATCGTCAATCTCGACGACGACGGTCAGAATCCGCCGGCCGAGGCGGCGCGGTTGTGGCACGAAGCCGTGCGGACCGGCCACGACGTCATCTACGGTCACTACCGGGAAAAGCAGCATTCATTCTTCAGAAACCTTGGCAGCCGGTTCACGAACCGGATGACTGACTGGGCGCTCGACAAGCCGGCGGGCTTCTATCTGTCGAGCTTTCGCTGCGTCACGCGGTTCGTCGCGGAGAAGGTCGGGAGCTACGCAGGGCCGTATCCCTACATCGACGGGCTGCTGCTGCAGATCACGCAGCGGATCGGGTCGATGGAGGTGCGTCACGATCCGCGTCGCGCGGGCGAGAGTACCTACACGCTGAGGCGGCTGATCCGTCTGTGGCTCAGCGCGTGGATCAATTTCTCGGTGCTGCCGCTGCGTGTGGCCACCGTACTGGGCCTGTTTCTCGCCGCCGCGGGCATCCTTGCGCTGGCGATTGTCTTCTGGCTTTGGCTGAACGATCGAGGCCCGGCGTACGGCTTCGGTTGGGTGATGGCCGCGCTCCTCGTGTTCTCCGGCACGCAACTCGTGCTGCTCGGCTTGATCGGCGAATACATCGGCAGGATGTTCCTGGCGGTCAATCAGCGGCCGCAATCAATCGTGCGTGAGGTGCTGACGTCGGAGCGCGGAACCGCGTAGGCCGCCTCGCGGGCGCGCGCCCTGAGATTCTGGTCCGACAGGTCGGGTGAGCAGCGAGGCCATACATGTTGCGTCAGTCCACGTTTGTCGCGGCGGTCGTGGTGACCGCCCTGTTCTCGAGATTCACTGTGACCGAGCAAGCTCCGCAGGCACCGGTCTCACTCGCGGGCCGGTCGACCGTGTACGCGCCCCGCGGCATCATCGCGACGAGCCAGCCGCTGGCGAGCGCCGCCGGCCTCGACGTGCTGCAGAAGGGCGGCAACGCGATCGACGCCGCGGTCGCCGCCGCGGCGGTGCTGGCCGTGGTCGAGCCGCACATGACGAGCATGGGCGGGGACTTGTTCGCGCTCGTCTGGTCGGCCCGCGACCGGAACCTGCACGGCCTCAATGCCAGCGGCCGGAGCGGTTCGCTGATGACACGCGCGACGCTGGCCTCGCGCGGCCGCACGCGCATTTCCCAGGGCATCGAGTCCATTACGGTCCCGGGCGCCCTCTCCGGCTGGGCGGCGCTCCTCGAGCGCTTCGGTACGATCAGCCTCGCCCAGGCGCTCGCGCCGGCGATCCGGATCGCCCACGACGGATTCCCCGTGACGCCCATCATCGCGGCCAACTGGGCGGCCGTGGTGAATCTGCTGCGGTGTGATCCCGCCGCGACCGCGACGTTCCTCGTTGACGGTACGCGGGCGCCGAAAGCAGGCGAGTGGTTCCGGAACATCGACCTGGCGAAGACACTGAGGGACGTCGGTGCCAGGGGCACGGCCCACCTGTACGGGGGTGAACTCGGCCGGCGAATCG
Source organism: uncultured Solibacteraceae bacterium (assembly GCA_964548865.1). GTDB lineage: Bacteria > Acidobacteriota > Vicinamibacteria > Vicinamibacterales > SCN-69-37 > DASUGC01. Next base: position 8,156 of record CAZJTG010000117.1, on the reverse strand, counting down.
CCGCCCACGTCCAGCAGCAGGGCGGGTTCCTGACGCCCGAGGATTTCGCGGCGCACAAGGCGGACTGGGTGCAGCCGGTCTCCGTCCCGTATCAGGGCTACCGGCTCTGGGAGCTTCCGGCCAACAGTCAGGGCATCGCCGCGCTGGAGATGCTGCGGATTCTCGAGGCCTACGATTTGAAGACGATGGGCCACAACTCGGCCGCGTACCTGCACCACCTCGTCGAAGCGAAGAAGCTGGCCTATGCCGACATCGAGCACTACATCGGCGACGAGAGCACGACGAAGCAGCCCCCGGAGTTCTTTCTCTCCGACGAGTACATTGCGTCGCGTCGCGCGTTGATCGATCCCGCAAAGGCACTGACGCGGGTGGAGCCGGGGCGTGAGGCCACCCACAGCGACACCATTTATCTCGCGGTCGCCGACGCGCAGGGCAATATGGTCAGCCTGATCAACTCGGTGTTCGACTACTTCGGCAGCGGCATCGTCGTGCCCGGCACCGGCCTGCTGATGCACGATCGCGGCACCGCGTTCACGATGACCGAGGGGCGGGCGAACACGGTCGCGCCGCGCAAGCGGCCCTTCCATACGATCATCCCGGCGTTCGTGACAAAGACGACGAGGCACACGGGCGTGCTGCGCGATGCGGCGGGCGAGGAGCCCTGGATGGCCTTTGGTGTGATGGGCGGCGCCATGCAGCCGCAAGGCCACGTGCAAGTGCTGCTGAACATGATCCTCTTCGGGCAGGATCCGCAGGCCGCCGCCGACGCCGCGCGATTCCGGCACATGTCCGGCGTGCGGGTGAACCTGGAGACGCCGATCGGCGAGAGCGTGCGGGCCGCGCTCCGCGCCATGGGACACGATGTCGGCACCGCCGGCATGGGGTCGTACGGAGGCGCGCAGATTGTGCTGAAGCTTCCGCGGGGATGGGCGGCGGGATCGGACCCCAGGAAGGATGGTCTCGCGATTGGGTATTGAAGGATGAGACCCTTGCGCTTCGGAGTTCTCGGCGTTGCGAAGATCGCCGTCGACAAAGTGATTCCCGGCATGATGCCGTCTGACCTCGTGGAGGTCGTGGGCATTGCGTCTCGCGACGGGGCGAAAGCCGCGGACGCGGCGCGGCGGCTCGGCCTCGCGAAGTCGTACGGGTCGTACGAGGCGCTGCTCGACGATCCGGACATCGACGCCGTCTACAATCCGCTGCCGAATCACTTGCACGTGCCCTGGTCGATCGAAGCCGCGAAGCGCGGGAAGCACGTGCTCTGCGAGAAACCCATTGGCCTCTCGTCGTCGGAGGCTCGCGAACTATTGGCGGCGAGAGATCGCCATCAGGTGCTGATCCAGGAGGCGTTCATGGTCTGGACGCACCCGCAGTGGCGGAGAGCTCGCGACCTCTGCCGCTCGGGCCGCCTGGGGAAGCTGCAGTCCTACGTCGGGGCGTTCAGCTACTTCAGCGACGACGCCGCCAACGTTCGCAACGTGGCGGCGTGGGGCGGCGGCGGGTTGATGGACATCGGCTGTTACCTGGTCGTCACGTCCCGGATGCTCTTCGGCGAAGAGCCGCGCCGTGCGGCCGGCGCCATCGTCCGTGACCCGGTGACCGGTGTGGACACGCTCGCGTCGATCTCGCTCGAGTTCCCCTCAGGACTGGCCGTCGGCACGTGCAGCATGCGAATGGCGGCCTACCAGCGCGTGCACATGTTCGGTACACAGGCGCGGCTCGAAGTGGAGATTCCCTTCAACGCGCCCCCCGATCGGCCGTGCCGCCTGTTCGTTGACGAGGGCCGAGACGTCTTCGGGTCCGGCACCGAGATCATCGAGATCCCGACCTGCGATCAGTATCGAATCCAGGCGGAGGAGTTCGCACGCGCCGTCGGCGCGAACACCCCGGCGCCGTATCCGCTCGAGATGTCCGTGAAGAACATGGAGATCCTGGAAGCCATCGTCAGGTCGGCGGACACGGGGCGATGGGAGACGGTCTGCCCATGACGAGATCGATTGCTGCCGGCGCCGCCGCGTTTGTCGTTCTCGTACTTGTGAGCCCGGCCGCACCCGCATTCACGAGAGCGGCGCGAATCGGCCATGCGACCGTTAATCACGCGGTCGCGGCCGATCGGTCACGTCCGCTCGCGGCAATGCCGGCCAGACACGGACAGGTCGGGACGCCCGCACCGGCGGCGCCGCCGGCGCGACTGACGCCCCAGCAAAGTCAGGGCGCGCCGGCTGAGGCGCCAAGGAATCCTGCCGGCGCGAAGGTCGAGCAGACGACGATGGGGACGAAGCCTGCGGCGGAGCTGGTCGCGAGTTTCGATGGACTCGGCGTCGGTCTGGAAGCGCCACACGGCATGCCCGTCGTGCGGAATCCGTCGGACAACAGTCTGGCGGTTGGTCCGGACCACATCATGCAGACCGTGAATACGCGGCTCGCGATCTTCTCGAAGAAGGGCCGGAAGTACGACACGACGGGCCAGGTGCTGTACGGTGCCGTCCCGAACAGTACGGTCTTCAGCGGCTTCACTGGCATGTGCGAGGCGACGAACAACGGTGACACCGTCGTGCGCTACGACCAGCTGGCCGATCGATGGCTGATCGTGATGCCGATCTTCCGGCGCGCCGCGGCTCGGCCGGACCAGCCCGCTGAGTGGAAGACCGGTAGTACGGTCTGGTTGGCGCCTCCAGCCGTGGCGGGGCAGCCCGGGCGGGCGACGAAGCTGTTCGTGCCGCCGCCAGCCCCGCCTCCCCCGACATCACCAGGGGCTCCTGCGGGACAACCGGCTCGGGCCGCAGGCGCGGGAGGGGGGAGAGGCGAGCAGCTCACCGGCCCGTACTCGATGTGCTACGCGGTCAGCGCGACGGCGGATCCGCTCGGCGAGTACTACCGGTACGAGTTCCTGCGTCCGCTGTTTCCGGACTATCCGCGCCCGGCGGTGTGGCCGGACGGTTACTACGTTCCAACGAGCACGAGCGACGACTTCATCCAGAAGCACACGTGCGCCGTCGATCGCGTGCGGATGCTGAAGGGAGAGCCGGCCACCGAGCAGTGTGTCGTCATCGACGGCGTGAACTTCCTGAACAACGTGGACCTTGACGGGAAGCGTCTGCCACCGGCCGGCGCGCCGAACATCGTGCTCGCGAGTGGCGGCTCTCAACTGAACGGCGTGTTCGGCGACGATGGCGTCTATGTGTGGCAGTTCAAAGTGGATTGGGCCAATCCGAAGAACACGCGGGTCACCGGGCCCGAGAAGATCCCCGTCGCTCCGTACCAGTACCTGTGCCGCGGGCAGCTCACGAGCTGCGTGCCGCAACCCGGCACCGATCGGCGGCTGGACGCCCAGGGCGACAAGCTCATGGCGCGTGTCGTCTATCGCAATCTCGGCGGCCGCGAGTCGATCGTGGCCGTGCATTCGGTGAACACCGAGGCTGCGGCCGGCGGGGTGCGGTGGTACGAGTTCCAGGTCGCCCGCGATCGCAAGGTGACGTTGCGGCAGCAGGGGACCTACGCACCCGACGGGTTTTACCGCTGGATGGCGAGCCCCGCGATCGACCGTCTGGGCAACCTCGGCATCGGCTACTCGTTCGGCGGGACGCCGCATTTCGCGGGCCAGCGCTTCGCCGGGCGCCTGGCCGGGGATCCGCTCGGCCGGCTCACGCTCAGAGAGACGGTGCTGGTCGAAGGCGCCGCCGCGCAGACGTACGGCCTCCGCTGGGAGGACTACACGCAGACGGCGATCGATCCCTCGGACGACTGCACCATCTGGTACGTCGGTGATTACTACCGGAAGGATGCGACGAACTACTCGACGAGGATCGGCGCGTTCAGGATGCCAGGCTGCGCGGGACGCTGATGGGTCTCACCCAGCGACTCTTCGGTCCCAGCAAGAAGGAACTGTGGCGGCAGCTCAGCGAGCAGCTGGGTGGCGAGTTCGTCGAGGGCGGATTCTGGAAGGGAGACAAGGTCCTCGTCGAGCACGGCGACTGGACGCTGACGCTCGACACCTACGCCGTCTCTACCGGCAAGGTCACCATCGTCTACACGCGCATGCGCGCGCCCTTCGTGAACCCTGGTGGATTCCGATTCGAGGTCTACAGGAGAAGCGTGTTCAGCGGCTTGGCGAAGTGGCTCGGCATGCAGGACATCGAGGTCGGGCACGCGCCGTTTGACGATGACTTCATCGTGAAGAGCACCGACGAGGCCCGGGTGCGGCAGCTCCTGTGGAACAGCAGAATCCGCGAGCTGCTCTCCGCTCAGAAGGACATCAACTTCTCGGTGAAAGACGATGAGGGATGGTTCGGGACGAAGTTTCCCGACGGCGTCGACGAGCTGCACTTCGCGGTCGTCGGGATCATCAAGGACCTCGATCGCCTGAGGCTGCTCTACGAGCTCTTCTCGGAAACGCTGGACGAGCTGTGCCGCATCGGCGGTGCGGTGGATGCGCCCCCGAACGTCACGCTGAAGTAGCCCGACTCAGGCGTTGTCGGGCATTGGCGCTTGCCGCGTTGCGAGCAGGGCCGCCGCGATCTGGTTCCATTCCTCGTGCATCGCGTCGTCGCAGTACTTGCGGCACGCCCGGCGATACCAGTGTCGGGCGTTCCCGGAGTCGCCCTCCTTGCGGTGCAGGTAGGCATGCACCCACGCACCATCCTCGTCGTCTACGCTCTGGGCGATCCGATGCGCTTCTTCCCAGTTGCCGCGGCCGTCGTGCCAGAGCGCCGTCAGGGCGGCCGTGCAGCCGGCTGGCGGCAAGGCGTCCTTGAGGGCAGCGCGGAAGTCCTCGAGAGTCACGGTCGGCCCGGGGTGTCCGGCCATGATAGCGTTTCCATCTCGACTGTGTCCTGGCTCTTCGCCCGCGCGCTGTTCGCGTTCCTGCTGCTGCCGGGAACGATCGGGTATGTCATACCCCTGTTTGTGATCGAGCCTGGCTGGCGCGAGCGGCCTTTCGAATTGCTGGCGCTGGCGCCGCTCTCAGCCGGCACCGCGCTCCTTCTGGCCTGCGTCCGGGAGTTCTACGTCACCGGACGCGGCACGCTCGCGCCCTGGTCGCCGCCCATCCACCTGGTCACATCCGGTCCCTACAGGCTGTCGCGAAACCCGATGTATGTTGCGATGTCAGTCGTGATACTCGGCTGGGCCTGGGCGTTTTATTCGACCGCTCTGCTTTGGTATGCCGTGTTCATGATCGCCGCCTTCCACGCGCGGATTTTGCTCGGCGAGGAGCCGCGCCTGGCGCAGGTGTTTGGCGCCGAGTGGGCGGCGTATCGCGCCAGAGTTCCTCGCTGGATCGGACGCGCCTGAGGTCACAGACACACACGAAGATCACCAAGGGTCTGCGAGATGACAGAGCGTTGAGTATGAAAACAAACTCGTGGTGATCTTCAGCTTCACTTCGTGATCTCCGTGTGCGTCTGAGGCGGCATCTGCGGGTACCGCAATCTTGTCAGGAGAGAGCATGACTTCACGGATCGCACTCGTCGCGGGTTTGGTGGTGGTGTTGGGCGTGGGCGCCCGTGTGGCGGAGCAGTCGCAACCTGACGTCGCGATGGCCCGCGCGGCGAACGACTTTCTCGCGTCGCTCGACGAGGCGCAGCGGGCAAAGGCGCGGTTCGCGTTTGACTCGGAGGAGCGCTTCAACTGGCACTTCATTCCGCGTGAGCGCAAGGGGCTCCCGCTCCGGGACATGACGCCCGCCCAGCGGGACGCGGCTTTCGCCCTGCTGAAGACCGGCCTCGGGCAGTCGGGATTCTCGCGGGCGGAAACGATCCGGAGCCTCGAGCTGGTGCTGCGCGCGATGGAGCAACGCAACTCGCGCGACCCCGAGATGTACTTCGTTACGATCTTCGGCACGCCGGGCGACCCGGTCTGGGCATGGCGCTACGAGGGGCACCACCTGGCCCAGAACTGGACCGTGGCGCGCGGCAAAGCCGTCGCGACATCGCCGGCGTTTTTCGGCGCCAATCCGGCCGAGGTCATGGACGGACCGATGAAGGGCACGCGCGCGCTGGCGGCTGAGGCCGATCTGGCGTGGGCCCTGCTCGGCGGACTGTCCTCGCGGGCGCGCGAGCGCGCCGTCGTCTCGGCGACCGCCCCGGCGGATATCGTGACCGGCAACTCACGGAGGGCAGCGATCCAGGACCACATCGGTCTCGCCGTGCGCGACATGACGGCCGGCGAGCGCGGCCTGCTGATGACACTGCTCGAGGCGCACGCATCCACGCATGCGCCGGCCCTCGCGGCGGCACGGCTTGCGGCGATCCGGGCGGCCGGCATCGAGAACGTCCGATTCGCGTGGATGGGCGCGACGAAGCCCGCACCAGGGGCCGGGCACTATTACCGGATTCATGGCCCGACGTTCCTTATCGAGTACGACAACGTCCAGAACAACGCCAATCATCAGCACGTCGTCTGGCGCGATTTCAAAGGCGACTTCGGCGAGGACCTGCTGGCGAGCCACTACGCGGCGGTTCCGCATCAGCGGTAGGAACAAAAGGCCTCGTCTCTTCGTCTGGCGGAGTGGGTATTCCCGGGAGGACTCATGATTAAGCGTCTGACACTGCTCGCCCTGCTCGTCGCCGCGCCCGTGCTCCAGGCGCAGACCGACCTGACCGGCACCTGGACCGGCGCCTTCGTCATGATCCTGGACGGTGGAGAAGCCAGAAACGACACGGCGGTCATGGTGCTCACGCAGAAAGGCACCGAGGTCTCGGGCACTGCCGGTCCGAACCTGGACCAGCAGTGGCCGATCCTCAAGGGAGGCAAGATCGACGGGGCTGCCGTCACGTTCGGCGTGCAAACCGACGGGCCGCTGATTGAGTTCACGCTCAAGCTGGTGGACGGACGGCTGAAGGGCGATGCCAAGGCCGAAATGGACGGCCGCAAGATGACCGCCACGCTGGACATGGAACGGAAGCCCAAGTAGAGTCCTTCGGCCATGCGGCGCTGGCTCGTCCTGATCCTGGCAGTCGTCGTCGGCGTGCCGGCGCTGGCATACGGCATCGGGCTCCTCGTCCCTCGGGACCACGTCGCGGCGATGAGCATCGATCTGGCGGCCGCGCCGGACAAAGTGTGGGGACTCATCGCTGACATCCCCAACACACCGAAGTGGCGCACCGACATCACGGCCGTCCGCCTGCAGCCGCAGCCGGACGGCCGCGTGCGTTTCGTGGAAACCTCCTCGATGGGCGACGTGCCGTTCGAGATCGTGAGTCAGGCGGCACCGGCCCGGCAGGTCGTACGGGTCGTCGACGACGACCAGCCGTTCGGCGGCGCGTGGACGTGGGAACTCACGCCGGCGGGCACCGGAACGCGGCTGACGATCACCGAGGCCGGGTTCGTAAAGAGCCCCATCTTCAGAACGATGGGACTGATCTTCTTCTCACCCACGGACACAATCGACGCGTACTTGCGGGCGTTGTCGAAGGCGCTGGGCGAGTCCGCCGTGCCGCACGGCAGATAGCCTCGCTCCGGCGCCGGCCGCAGTACCTCGCGTCGCCGGCCTTCCAGATCCGCGCCTCCAGACGAGCTGACGCTCGAAACCTCGCCTGCGTTTGCTCGGATTGCAGGCTTCGCTGGTCGCGCCACTTCGCACGGCCAGGGTGGGAATTGCTGGACCGGCGACTTCGGAGTGGCCCGATGCGCGTCAGTCTGAGATCGCGCTGTAGGCAACGAGCGTTTCGAGCGCGACGTGCGTAGCAAGTTTGGTTTCCAAGCGGGTAGCACTCGCGCGATACGCGCCAGGTCGAAACGCGAAGTGCACGGAAGCGCGATCTCGAGGGCCAGCTCCGTGGAGCCGGTTCGGCAGTTCCCACCCTGGCCGTGATCTCGCGTCTGGAGGCGGCGAACCGGGAATCCTGCCGGTGGCGCGAGACCGGGCGCCTTCGAAGTACGGATCCTGCCTGGCGGCGCGGATACCGCCTGGTCCCTCGCCGTACTCTGCGTTGACGTTGTCGATGAGTCCGAGGCGCTGTATACGTGTGTATTATCCGCGCATGTCGTCGGGGTCAGACCGGGGTCAGACCGGGGTCAGACTGGGGTCAGACCAGGGTCAGACCCCTTTACGTTTTGTTAACGCCTGCGTTGCGCTTGAGGCCGCGCTCGACGGCCCGCTCCGCACGGACGTCGCGGCCGCGGCTGCGCGGCAGCCGACGATGCAGCGCGGAATC
>CAZJTG010000116.1:11204-11621 GCA_964548865.1 uncultured Solibacteraceae bacterium | reverse complement strand
TCGTATGAAGTGAGTTTCAGAGACTTCTTGCTGGGCCGAGGTCCCTTTCCGGAGGGTGCCCGTCTGATGCTACAAGTGTGCGGTGAGCCCGATCCCTTCGTTGATGTTGTCTTTCCGACGAGTAAGAGGCAACAGGGCTATCACTCGCATGCTTTCTTTCTCCCCGGCGTTGGTTTCCATTTGCTGGTCGGTCGAATCCTTCCGGCCGACGAGGTCTCGTATCTCTGGGGAGAACATCCAGCAGAAGTTCCGGTGGTAGTCCACAGGAAGCGGGAAGACGGTCCACATCAAGACGTGTTTAGATTCATGAGCGAACGTACGAAAGCATTGGCGCGATCCCGAGCGCTCTAGCCTTAGTTGCAAAGGCTTTCAGGGTTCTCGGCGTTCCAAAACCTTCATGAAGGTACAGGGCGACAG
>CAZJTG010000116.1:0-11194 GCA_964548865.1 uncultured Solibacteraceae bacterium | reverse complement strand
ACAGAGACAGCGGGACACAAGCTGCCGAAGAAGCCGCCCCTGGCAGATATCGAAGGTTGACGTTCGGACCATTGTGGGTGTTCGAGGACAGCAGTACGAAGGCTTCAGGTGCGATGATTAGAGATTCAATCCGCACGCACAGCACCCGGCACGCGCCATCCAGGCTTGGCAAATTCTGGTTGGTTGAAGAGTCGCTTCAGGGTTCGTGATTACGTGGTGCGGCCGTCTAAACGGCAGGCGAAGGTCTCGCGTAGGACCGGTCCTGTCACAGGTCGGTCGTATCGTTCCCCGGAAGCAACGGAGTTTCTGTTGGTTCATGACTTGGAACTATGATCGGCCGCCTAGGCTAAGCCGTCCGAAAGCCCTCGGGTTGTTGCCACTGTTGACGAGTTTCAGCGGTCCGATTCGGAGGAACCGTCGAAGTCGGGTTGATTCGACCGTCCATTGTTCGCCCTTTTCAATATGAACGGCAGCTCAAGAGACGACTCTTCTGAGAAGCAAGCCAGCGCGGGAGCAGACCGTCTCGATCAGGCAAGCGCGAAATCAGAAGGCGAACCGGTACCCGCCGAAGTTTCCGGTGTTGAAGAAGACGTCAACCGAGCGCTCGAAACCGACGCTAGTCCCTGGTTCGCGCTTTTGCGCTTAGAGTGCGTTTCAAAACACTCTCCGCGGTGAGGTGAGGTAGTTCCAGCAGATCAAGGCGCACCCGAGCGTGAGGAACGCTTGGTGGACGTCGGCCCGGCGCTCGTAACGCAGCGCGAGGCGGCGAAAGCGATGGAGCCACGCCAAGGTGCGTTCGACCACCCAGCGCAGGACGCCGAGGCCGCTGCCGTGCGGACTCCGGGGCTTCGCGACGACGGCGAGAATGCCTTGAGCGGCGAGGCGCGCGTGGCGGGCGGCGGACCAATACGCGCGATCACCTTGGATGACGCCCGGCTTGCGCCGAGGACGCCCACGGCGCCCGGCGACGGCCGGCAACGCGGCGACGAGCGGTTCGAGTTGGGTGACGTCGTTGACGTTGGCGGCGGTGAGCTGTGCGATCAACGGAACGCCGCGGGCGTCCGTGATGAGGTGGTGTTTCGAGCCTTTCTTACGGCGATCGGTTGGGTTCGGTCCAGTTTTTTTCCCCCGCGCAGCGCGCGGACGGAGGCACTGTCAATCACTGTCCACGCCTGATCGAGCCGCCCCCGACGACGCAACTCGGCCAACAGCGTGTGGTGCAGGCGTTGCCAGACCCCCGCGCGTTGCCACTGCACCAGGCGCCGCCAACACGTGCTGCCCGACCCGCAACCCATCTCCCGCGGCAACATCTGCCACGGCACGCCGGATCGCAGGACATACAAGATCCCTGTCAGTGCCGCCCGATCCGGTACGCGGGCACGCCCGTGGCGGTGTCCGCGGCGTTTTCGCCGGCGCGGCAGTAGCGGGGCCAGCCGCGCCCAGAGCTCGTCATCCAGTAAGGGTCGGGCCATGCCCGACCGTACCAAGCCGCCTCGTTCGGTACAAGAGGCCGATCAGGAGTTTTGAAACGCGCTCTTAGTGCTCTCTGTGTGTGTTGACAGCGGATCTACTTCAGCGCGTTGAACGCCTTCAGGACCTCGAGCAAGTCGGGCGACGAGTACGTGAACTCGCCCTGGCTGACACGCGTGGCACCGGGATACGACGGACGCTCCTGCCTCACGCGCAGCGTCATCGTGTACGGGCCTCGAACCTTGTAGGGCTTCATGCGTGAACGGTTGCGAACGGCCTGCTCGACGGTCCGGCGAATCTCCTCCTGCGCGTGCTTCGGGGACATGCCGCTCGACGCGTCACCACCGATTTCCTCCTTCACGGCCACGCCGTCGATTGGCCCGAGAAGCCCGCGCACCTGATCGACGACCGCGCGATCGCCGGCAATGAAGACGACGGGCACGTCGTACAGGCCGGCGATCATGGCGTTGTAGCCGGCCTCCGGCAGCGACACGCCGTTGATCGAAAAATCCACGACGTTGCCGGTGGACGTGTGCTCGAGGATGGCGTTCGGCGTGCCGGCCTTCGCGTGATAGCCGACGAAGGCGACGGCCGCAAACGTGGCATCGATGCCCTCCATCATGTTCTTGGGGCCCGTGCCCTGGCCGCGCAGCAGCCGCGCGCGCGGATCGACGTCGTTCGGCAGGAGGTTCTGCTTGGCCCCGTGCGAGTCGCGGACCAGCACCTCGGTGGCGCCCGCCCGAAACGCGCCGTCCACCGCCGCGTTCGTCTCTGCCGCCATGATCGCCCGGAAATGCGCGTAGTCGGGTCCGTTTGGACTCACGTCCGAGCCGGTCACGACGCCCGCGAGCCCCTCCATGTCGACCGAGATGAACACCTTCAGCCGGACCCCCTGTTGGGCCGACAGACAGACGGAGGCCAGCGCCAGGGCCAGAGGAAGACGAACGATCGGGGGCAGTCGCATGTGGGATCTCCCGGCGCCGATGCTACACCTCAATGAGTGCGGAGTGCGGGGTGCCGGGTGCGGGGTAGCGAGTTCGAGATCCCGAACTTCGGACCTCCTTCCCCCGTAAAGTCCGACGATGGCTGCCTTCCTTCAGGACCTCCGCTACGGCGTCCGCCTCCTCTACCGCCATCGCGGCTTCACGGCGGTCGCTGCGCTGGTGCTGGCTTTTGGCATCGGCGCCAACACGGCGGCCTTCACCATCATCAACAACCTCGTGCTGAAGCCCAGGCTCGGCGCGCCCAACCATGAGCTCGCCGGCGTGTACTCGCGCGACCGCACGCAGGCCGACGCCTACCGGTCCTTCTCGTATCCGAACTACCGCGATTTGCGCGATCGCAAGGTCTTCGCGAACCTGACGGCTCACTCCTTCTCGCTGCTGGGCCTGACCGAGGGCACCGCCACGCGCCGGGTCTTCGCCGACGTCATCACGGCCAATTACTTCGACACGTTCGGTGTCGGACTCGTGCGGGGGCGTGCGTTCACGGCGGAAGAAGAGCGCCCCGGCGCCAATCTCCCCGTCACGATCGCGAGCTACGGCCTCTGGCAGAGGCTCGGCGGGACGGATCACGTCGTCGGGTCGGCGATCACCCTCAACAGCCGCACGTTCACGGTCGTCGGCGTCGCGCCAAAGGGCTTCGGCGGTTCGATGGTCATGGTCTCGCCCGAGCTGTACGTCCCGACCGGCGTGTACGACACACTCGCGAACGACTTCATACGCGAGGGCCTGCCGGCGACGCTGGCCGACCGACGGCATCACGCCCTCATTCTCGTCGCGCGCCTGAAGCCGGGCGACACGCTTGAGACCGTCGCGCCTCCGCTCGAGAACGCCGGCGCGCAACTCGAGCAGGCCTTTCCCGGAGAGAACAGGAACCAGGCGCTGCAGGTCGCGCCGCTGGCTCGTCTGTCCGTGAGCTCGAGCCCGCAGACCGACGACGAACTCGGCGTGGTGGCGATGCTCCTCTTCTCGATGTCCGGCCTCGTGCTGCTCGTGGCCTCCTTCAACCTCGCGAACATGCTCCTCGCGCGCGGCAGCGCGCGCCAAAAGGAGTTCGCGATCCGCCTGGCCATCGGCGGCAGTCGCTCGCGCCTCATCCGTCAGTTGCTCGCCGAGAGCGTTGTCCTCGCGACCGCCGGCGGCATCGTGGCCACGTTCGTGGCATGGGGTGCGACCAGGCTGCTCACCACGTCGCTCTCGCCGATGCTGCCGCTCAACATCGACTTCGAGACGGCGCCGGACGTCCGCGTCATGGCGGTGACGATCGGGCTGTGCGTGCTGAGCGCTCTGCTCTTCGGTCTGGGCCCCGCGTGGCGTCACGCCAGGACCGACGCGGTACCGGAGCTGAAGGATCAGGCCGGTGAAGTCACCAGCGGGCGGCGATCGCGGTTCGCCACCCGCAACGTGCTCGTGATGGGCCAGCTGGCGTTCTCGATGGTCACGCTCACCGCGGCGGGCATGTTCATCCGGTCCGCCATGGAAGCGGCGGTCTCCGATCCCGGCTTCACGTTCGAGCGCGGAATCCTGGCCAACGTGGATCCCAGCCTGGCCGGACGGGACACGGTGGCGACGAGGCGGTTTCAGGAGCAGGCGATCGCGCGCCTGCGGGCCATGCCTGGCGTGACGTCCGCCAGCGTCGGGTCGATCATGCCGTTCGGGGAATTCACGGAAGGCCGCTCGGTGCAGAAGGCCGGCGCGCCGCTCAAGCCCGGCGCCACGTCAACGATGAGCATGGGCGCCGGCCCCGGCACCGAGGACGACCGGATCGAGGGACTCATCGACTCCATCTCCACGTCGATTGGAGCCGATTACTTCAAGACGCTCGGATTGCCCGTCTTGCACGGGCGCGAATTCACCGCGGGCGAGGAGTTTTCGCCGAGCGAGGCTCGCGTCGCGATCATCGACGACACGCTCGCCGTGAAGCTCTTCGGCACGGAACGCGCGCTCGATCAGGTGATCCAGTGGCAGGAGGGCCGCCGCGGCGCGGACCGCACGGTCACCGCGCGGGTCGTCGGAGTGGTCGCGCCGAGTCACCACCAGCTCCTCGAAGGACCGATGCGGCCGCATGTCTACACGCCGGTGGGCCAGGATCCGCGCGCGTCGCTGTTCTTTCATGTCAAGACGACGGCGCCGACGCCTGAGGCCGAGGTCGCGATGCTGCCAGACGTGCGGCGCGAGCTGCTGTCGATCGACAGCGAGGTGCCGATCATCTCGCTCGAGACGCGTCCGATGTTCCGCAGCCGGAACCTCGTGCTCTGGACGCTCGATGCCGGCGCGAAGATTTTCGTGGCCTTCGGCGCCCTGGCGCTCTTCATGACGGTGGTCGGTGTCTACGGCGTCAAGTCGTATCTCGTAGCCCGGCGCACGCGCGAGATCGGCATTCGCGTGGCGCTCGGCGCGAAGGGCCGTGACGTCATCGGCATGGTCGTCCGCGACGGCGGCATCACGACGGCGATTGGCCTGGTGCTGGGCTTGGTGCTCTCGATCGCGGCGGGGTCGGGGGTTCGCGCCCTGCTCTTCGGCGACGGCAAGTTCGACGCGACCGTCATCATCGGGTCGGTCGTCGCGCTCGTCGTGGCCGCGACGATGGCGGCGTGGCTGCCGGCGCGAAGGGCGAGCCGCGTGGCGCCGACGATCGCTCTCAGATCTGAATAGGTGTCCTTGCAACACCGAGCACAGGAGACACGGAGCTGTGGTTTTCGAGAAAGTTCTCCGTGTGCGCGACCTCCGTGTTGCAGAATCTGTAGCGCGTGTGCGACCTGACTGATCTCGAAACCCTCCTCCGGCTGAAACTGGCCCAACCTCTCCCAGGCGCCGCGGCCCAGTTGAAATTCGCGCCTCAGCCCTCGCGCAGGGGCTGGCGGCCGGATGACGTGCCGGCGACGGCGCGCCGGGCGGCGGCGCTCATCCTGCTGTATCCAGGCGAGCACGGCCCGTCGTTTCCGCTGACGGTGCGACGCCACGATCTGCCTCATCATCCGGGCCAGATCAGCCTGCCCGGCGGTGCGCTCGATCTCGGCGAAGACCCGGCCACGGGCGCGCTTCGCGAAACGCACGAGGAGATCGGCATCCGCGCCCGCGACGTCCGGTTGATCGGACCGCTCTCGACGCTCTGGGTCGTCGTCTCGAATTTCGTCGTGCAGCCCTGGATCGGGGTCACCGACGCGCGTCCCGAATTCCGCGCCCATCCCGACGAAGTCGCCGAACTGATCGAAGCGCCGGTGTCGGCCCTGACCCACCGGGCGCGCATCGGCACCGAGGACAAGATCAGGGACGGCAGTCGCGTGCGCTATCCCTACTTCGACGTCGAAGGACACCAGGTGTGGGGCGCGACGGCGATGATCCTCGGAGAGTTTTCGGAGTTGATGAGTGGCGAAGTGAAAGACTAAACCGCTCGGCACTCCGCACTACCCTAGGGCAGCAACTCCCTGCCGTGGCTTCTGAGCCAGCGTTCCGCGTCCTTCCACCAGCCGCAGACTTTCTCCACCTCGCCCCAGAACCGGCGCGAGTGGTTGGGATGCCGGATGTGCATCAGCTCGTGAAGAATCACGTAGTCGCGAACGGCGTGGGGCATCTGGACCAGCCGCCAGTTGAGGGTGATGACGCGACGCGCGGAGCACGCGCCCCAGCGCGAGCGTTGATCGCGGACGCTGATCCGGGACACGCTCAGTCCCGCTTCTTTCGCGAGTTCGCGGCAGCGCCGCGGTAATTCCTCGGACGCGAGGCGGCGCAGCCGGGCTTCCACCGCGCGGCGGACGTCCTGCCCGTCCCCGTCGAGCGCGATCACTTCGGGCCCGACGATCGCGCGTTGCGCGGTGACGTCCAGCGCCACCTGCTCGCCGCGAAACCACGCGCGCGTTCCGGTCACCCACGGGGCGCGCCGCTCGCGCTGGCGCTCGATCTCGCGCAGCACCCACTCCGACTGCCGCTCCGCGAACGCAAAGCCGCCCGCCACGGACGCGCCCCGCGGCACCGTCAGCCGCAGGCTGCCGTCCTCCGACACGCGCACGACGTAGCGGCGCGCCAGGCGATGCCGCGTGATGTTGACGGGCACGTCGAGCCCGCCGAACGACAGCATCCGCACAGCAGACGCTTTCGCCGCGCCGGCGAGGTTCAGCTTGAGCTGCACGGCGCAATGGTAGATCAGCCGCGGGCGGTATGATCCCTCTCGTCATGAGGGCGGCAGTCACCGTGGCGGCGCTTGCGTGTGTCATCGCCGTCACAGCCACGGCCGCCGTGACGACGGTCCCGCAGCGACGTCCGACGTTCGTCGAAGACGTCGCTCCGATCCTGCACGCGAATTGCGCGTCCTGTCATCACCCGGACGGCGCGGCGCCGTTTGCGCTGCTGTCGTACGACGACGCGCGCGCGAAAGGATCGGAGATCAAGGCGGCGGTGTCGTCGCGCCGGATGCCGCCGTGGAGCCCGGTCGCCGCCTCCGGATATCCGGGCCTGCGTCACGATCGCCGGCTGGCGGCCCGGCAGATCCAGACCATCACGGCCTGGGTCGATCAGGGCTTGCCGCCGGGTCATGCCTCGAAGATGCCGCTTCCGCCGATCGTCCCGGCCTCGTGGCAGCTCGGTCTGCCCGACCTCACGATGTCGCTTCCGCGGACGGTCCCGCTTCCGGGCAGCGACCTGCCGCACGTCGTCAACGTCGTCGCCTACCTGAACTTCCCCACCGACCGCTGGATTCGCGCGATTGATTACCGGCCGTCGAACCGCGGCGTGCTCAGCCATGCCGTGTTCTTCGTCGTTCCGGCACTGATGGTCGTCGGCGAGACGGACGTGCTGCCGGGCTACGCGGGCCTGCTCGGCGGGGCTGCCCGCGCGAATCCCGGCGAAGACCTCGAGCGCGCGAACCGATCCGTGGAGCCGATTGCCGTCTGGGCGCCGGAAATGCGCCTGACGACGCCCCCCGCCGGCACCGCCCTGAAGCTGCCGAAAGGCACGAGCCTGGTGATGCAACTGCACGCGCCGGCGTCGGACACGGGCGCCATCGAGGACGGCACGATCGCGATCTACTTCGAGAAGTCCCCGCCGGCAACGCCGCTGGTGTCGCTGCAGCTCCCTCAATCGCTGGGCATTGCGGCGGGTATCGACATCCCCGCGGGTGACAAGCCGACCATCGTGCGCGATGAGTTCGTGCTGCCGGCGGACGTGACGGCGTTCGGCGCCCGCGGGCACGCGCACGCGCTTGGCCGCGACCTGAAGCTGACGGCGCGACTTCCGAACGGCACCGTGCGCGGCCTCCTCTGGATCGATCGCTGGAGCGTGCGGTGGCAGGAGTCGTATTACTTCACGGCGCCGGTGCGGCTGCCAAAGGGCACGCGCCTCACGGCGGAGATCACGTACGGACCGTCGGCGCGCCGCGTCGTGTGGGGGCCGGGCCTCGCCGGTGAGGTGGGCGCCGTGGACCTCATCATCGGCGCGCTGCCGCCCGGGGACGCGACCGCCTTGACGGCCGCACGTGAGCTGCGGTTCCGCGAGCAGCTGCTGAAAGTGCAGGGGCGAACCAGTCGATGAGATGCGGGCGCGCGAGGGCGCTGCCGAGCGCCATCCCGAGTCGTTCCGCGATGGGCGGATCGAAATTCGCCAGCACGATCACCGTCCACTCGCCTCGCACTTCCACGGCGGCGTTGATGCCCGGCGCGCCGCCGGCGATGCCCAGTTCCGGCTGGGCGCCCGGGAAGCGGCCGGCCCGGACCGCGCTGGCATACGCCAGCAAATCAAGCGCCGTCGAGTAACCACCGCCCGCGGCACTGCCCGTGACGCCGCGCCGCCGACTACACGTTGTTCCGCGAGCGGATCGCGCAGGCGACAATCTCCTCGGGGACGACGCGGAGGCGACGACGGACGGATCGCATCCGAGCGATCTCGGATTCGTCCGCCAAGCCGATCGGTTCGAGCCCGTGCTGAGACAGGCGCTCCGATGAGCGCGCTGACCTCGGGTTTTTGAGTCTCGCGCAATCTTTGCTCGCGTCCTTTTACCCTCAGTCGAATTTGTCGTGTTCGGGCGACCTCCTGCATGCATGTTCAGGCTCGCGGGCTGTACAGTGACTCTTGATGGGTCGTCGATGGGTCTGGTTCGTGGCGGCTGTGGCGGCGCTTGCCGCGGTGGGCTTCGTTGTCCTGGGGCGCGGCGACGTCCAGATCGACGTCGAAACAGTCGCACCCGTCCGGCAGGCGGTGTTTCGGTCTGTCGTCACCGCATCCGGGGAGATCACGGCCACGCGGTTTGCCGATATCGGCTCGTCGGCCATGGGCAAGATCGTGAGCCTGCCGGTGAAGGAAGGCGACCGGGTGCGGGTTGGTCAGGTCCTCGCCCGTATCGATGGTGTGCAGGCGCGGGGCGATGCGGCAGGCGCGAGCGCACAGGTCTCGGCGCTCGAAGCGGACGAGCGCGCCGCGGGTGCCCAGGTCCTGGCCGCCGGATCGGAACTTCGCGCAACTGAAGCGCGCGCGGTCGAAGCGGCCGCACAGGCCCGGCGCCTCGAAGAACTATTGAAACAGGGGCTCGTGGCCGCCGCCGACTACGAACGCGCTCGGGCGGCCGCGGACACAACAGCCGCCCAGGTCGCCTCCGCAAGAGCGGCCATCGACCGCGCCGCGCAAACGCAACTGGCGGCCTCCCGGCGGATCGCTCAGGCCCAGGCGCAGCGCGCGCGCGCCGACGACGTCGTCGACAAGACGTCGATCGTCTCGCCTATTGATGGCGTGGTCAGCCGGCTGCGTGTGCGCGAGGGCGAGATGGTCGTGATCGGCATCCAGAATCAGCCGGGAACGACGCTGATGACCATTTCGGACCTCTCGAGCATCGACGCCGAAGTCAAAGTTGCCGAAGCAGATGTCCTTCGGCTGACGCTCGGCCAGCGCGCGACCGTCGTGCTCGAGGCGCTCCCGGGGCGACGCTTCGAGGGTACGGTGGCCGAGATTGGGGCCAGCGCCCTGCCGATCACCGGCGCCGCCGCATCCGCCAGGGAGTTCAAGGTGATCGTGCGCCTCGACCGTACCGACGCGCTTCTGCGGCCGGGACTGACCTGCGATGCCGAGATCGTGACGGACGAGAGGAAGAACGTGCTGGTGGTCCCGCTTCAGAGCGTCGTGCTGCGCGCAGGTACGGATGGCGCCGATCGCCCGGGCGTGTTCGCCGTTCGCGACGCGCGGGCCGTGTTCGTGCCGGTGACGACCGGCGTGATTGGCGGACTGTCGATGGAAGTGAGCGGCGTGAAGGAAACGGACGCGGTCATCGCCGGCCCGTACCAGGTCCTGCGCGATCTGACGGATGGAGCGCAGGTCCGGGTCGTCACCGGCAGGAACTGACGGGTGACCACGCGCCTCGTTGCTGACGGCGTGGTCGAAGCGGCCACAACGCTTCGCCGGAATCCCCTCCGCGCGTCGCTATCCGCCCTCGCCATGGCGGTGGCCGTCGCCTCAACGGCCATTGTGCAAACGGGCCTCGAGGGCCTGGCGGAAGCCGCGCGACAGACGAGCGCCCGAGCGTTCGGCAGCAACTCGTTTCTCATCACGCGAGTCGCCGCGGCCAACCTCTCCCGGCGGGAGCTTGCGGACAAACTGGCGAAGAACGGCGCGATCACGAGAAGCGATGTTCGATTTCTTGGCGGAGTCGCGGGCGACCGGGTCGTGTATGCCGCGACCGCGCAGCGATCGGCCGACGTCAGTGCCGGGAACCGCAGGTTCGAGAACGCGACAGTGGCCGGGGGGCAGGCCACACTGCCGGCCGTTCGTGACCTCGAACTCGCGGAAGGCCGATTCCTGACGATCGCGGAAGATACGAGCGGTGCCCAGGTCGCCATTCTGGGCCGAGCCGTGGCCGATGAGCTGTTCCCGGATGGGCGAGCGATTGGCCGGTCGGTGCGTATGGGCCGACGGGGGTTCGTCGTGGTCGGCACGCTCGTTCTGCAGGGCACCGCCGGCGGTCAGTCGCTGGATCGGTTCGTCTGGATTCCGTTGACGAGCTTCGAACGGTCGTTCGGGCCGGCCGCCTCGCTGCAGGTGTTCGCCGCTGCGCCGGACGGGCAGGCCGACGCAGGCGCGGAAGACCATGCCCGCATCTCCATGCGCGCGCGTCGCCACCTGTCGCCTGGCGCACCCGACACGTTCGACATCGTGACACCGGAAGCCTCGCGGTCGTTCGTCGAGCGCATCACCGCGCGCCTCGGCGCCGCCGGCCCACCCATCTCGGCGATGGCCCTGCTTGCGGCGATTGTCGTGGTCACCAACACCACCCTGGTGTCGGTCACGCAACGGACTCGAGAGATTGGCATTCGCCGGGCGGTGGGCGCCCCGCGCGTCAGCATCGCGATCGAAACCCTCGCGGAATCTGCGCTGGTCTCCCTGGTGGGTGGCGTGCTCGGCCTGGCGATTGCCGCTGCGGCGGTCGCGGCCGCCTCGGGACCGCTGGGCGTGCCGCTGTCCCTGATGCCGGGCGTGATTGGCTGGAGCCTGGCCGCCGCGGCGTTCGCCGGACTCGTCGCCGGCTGGTTTCCGGCCCGACGGGCGGCGTCGATCGACATCATCAACGCCATGAGGCAGGAATAGTCCGTGGCGGGCGGACACTGGCGCGAGTCGGCGCGCGAGGCCTGGATGCTCGCGATCGACGCGCTCCGGACGCATCGAGCGCGCTCCACCCTCGCGATCGTCGGGATAGTCCCACTACTGCACCAACTCCGACTGCAACCATGACAGCAACTGAAACCGCT
>CAZJTG010000115.1:0-11632 GCA_964548865.1 uncultured Solibacteraceae bacterium | reverse complement strand
CCCGGCGCCCCGCGCCGCTCCCGCGGCTCACTCGCACGGCTCGTTCGCGGATCATTACGTCCGTGTCCATGCTACGTGCGGGGGGACTTCGTCCCCGCCGCACCCCCCTGACGCGCTCGCTCGCGGGGACCCCGGCGCCCCGCGCCGCTCCCGCGGCTCACTCGCACGGCTCGTTCGCGGATCATCACATCCCCGACTTCGGCAGCGGCACGATCTTCAGCAGTTCGTCGATGAGCGCGTCCGTCGTGACGCCTTCCGACTCGGCCCGGAAGTTCGTCAGCACGCGATGGCGAAGCACGGGGTGCGCCATGGCCCGGACGTCCTCGAACGACACGTGGTAGCGGCCCTCGGTCAGCGCCTTCGCCTTGGCGCCGAGAATCAGGTACTGCGCCGCGCGAACGCTCGCGCCGAACGCCACGTACTTCTTGATGAGCTCCGATGCCTGCGCCGACTTCGGACGGCTGGTGCGCACGAGATGCAGCGCGTAGCGCATCACGGGCTCGGCCACGGGGACGCGACGCACGAGCTTCTGGAACGCCACGAGTTCCGAACCGCTCACCGGCCTCTCGAACTTCGGATCGATGATGGCCGTCGTGGTGCGCACGACGTCGTATTCCTCGTCCTCCGGCGGATGTTCGATGACGATGTGGAACATGAACCGATCGAGCTGGGCCTCCGGGAGCGGGTAGGTGCCTTCGAGCTCGATCGGGTTCTGCGTCGCGAAGACGTAGAAGGGCTCGTCGAGGGTGTAGGTGCGCCCCTGAATCGTGACGCGATGCTCCTGCATGGCCTCGAGCAGCGCCGCCTGCGTCTTGGGCGGCGTGCGGTTGATCTCGTCGGCGAGCACGATGTTCGCGAAGATCGGGCCCGGCGCGAACACCATCTGGCGCCGGCCGGTCGCCGGATCCTCGTTGATGATGTCCGTGCCCGTGATGTCCGACGGCATCAGGTCAGGCGTGAACTGGATGCGGTTGAACTTGAGGTCGAGCACCTGCGCAAGCGTCCGAATCAGCAGCGTCTTGGCCAGGCCGGGCACGCCGATGATGAGGCTGTTGCCGCCCACGAACAGCGTGAGCAGCACCTGATGCACGACCTGCTCCTGGCCGACGATGAGCTTCGAGAGCTCATGGATGATCTTGCCCTTCGCGACATTCATCTTGTCGGCGAGGGCGATGTCCTCCGGCGAATCCATGACGACAGGCTTGTTGGCGACAGTGTCCACTTATTACCTCAGTTTCTAATGCCTTACGCCTTACGCGATACGCGTTACGCCTTCGTCTGCCTTGCGTAAGGCGTAGGGCGTACTGCGCAAGGCGCTAATGAGTAATGCCGTACACGAATTGATTAATCCCGACCTTGTAGGCTTCGTTGTTGTCCGACACGGGATAGTAGCCCCTGCCCGAATACTCCCAGAACTCTGAGAGGTCCTGCATGTAGTTGGCAATGACTAGCATCCGCTTGTTGGGGTCGTTGTCCTCGAAGAGCGCAAGGAAGCGCGGCCGGTCACCTAGCTGGTAGGCCATGGGCACGACCGACAGGGACTCAATCTCGAAGAACGAATGAAAAATCGGGTGCTTTACATCGGTGAACTCGATCCAGCGGGCCTCGGGAAACACGCGACTCATCTGGACCTCGAAGTTGCCCCAGCTGTCGCCCATGCCGCGCGAGAACTGCGGAAAGTCATCGACGATCAGGAACCCGCCCTTCTGCAGATACGCGCGCAGATTCGTCACGTCGCTCTCGGCCATCTGCCAGAACCCGGGCTCCACGAGGTACGCCACCGGGAACTTGAACAGCTCCGGATCGCTGAACGACATGATGCTCGTCTGATCGACGTGCGCGTTGACGTTCGAGAGCGCGGTGAACAGCTTCATGAAGTTCCGCTCACCGTCCGGCCAGTCGTGCGCCCACGGCGCCTGCGAGCGGAAGTTCGACGCGTAGCTCATGCGCACGAACACGAACTTGCCGTCGTACCTCACGTTGCCGGAGTACGACGACTGCGGACGGAAGTTGTTGTTCCCCGGCCGCTGCGCCCAGAGCGATACTCCGGCGGCGATCGCGATCGCGGCGATGGCCGCGCCCATCCGGACGGGTTTCGTCATGCCAGCCCCCTAAAGCTTGATCCGGGGGCTTCGCCCCGCGGCCCCCGGACACGGTCACTCGCCGGGCCCGCATCGCACGGCTCCGTTCGCGTGGTTCGCTCGCACCGCTCGCTCACGCGAGGCCTCGTGCCCTGCGGTACAACCACTCACCGCCCATCAACCCCAACAGGAGGATGAGATTGACGGGCATGTCCCACAGCTCGCGTTCTTCGACCACCGTAATGCCCTTCCCTGAGTACGTGATCGCGTCGGCCAGCTGAGCCACGTCCTTCGCGCGATGGAAGCGCCCTTCGGTCTCCTCGGCGATTCGCTCGAGCAACGGCGCCCGCATCGCCGCGTCGAAGTACTCGCGGTCGCTCGGCGCCACCTTGACCGACGTGACGCCGCCTCCGACGTCCACCGCAGCCGCGGTCGTGCCGCCGACCGACACCTTGTAGAGCCCATCCTCGGACGGTGTGAACCTGGCGCGATACTCGCCGTCGTGCTCGACGGTCCATTCCATCAGGACGTCCTCGACCTTGCCCGACGGCGCCATGACGCGCGCGGTGATCCGGCCGTCGTTGACGCCCTTGAACTCCGGATCCAGGATTTCGGCCGACAGCGACACAGGCTCGCCCCGCTGAACGCGCGCCGGCACGGCGGTGATCGAGACGCGGTCGGGCACGCCGTCCAC
Source organism: uncultured Solibacteraceae bacterium (assembly GCA_964548865.1). Lineage (GTDB taxonomy): Bacteria > Acidobacteriota > Vicinamibacteria > Vicinamibacterales > SCN-69-37 > DASUGC01. The sequence goes on along the minus strand of CAZJTG010000115.1, from coordinate 8,857 downwards.
GAGCCAGCGCGCCAGCCGCTGCCAGAACGTGTGAAAGGTCGGATCCTTCACGTCCATCTTCGCGTGCATGCGCCAGAGCCAGGTATCCTGCACCGGCAGCGCCAGCACCTTGCCGCGTCCGTAGCGCTGCGAGGCCAGCACGATCTGCTCGCGGCCGCGTTCGTCCGTGCCGGTCAGCAACACCGTCGCGCCCGGTTTCGTCTCGCGCAGCGGGTTGAGCGACGTCACGGGCGGCAGGTCGCGCCATTTCGCGGCCGCATCGGCCTCCCTGTCGGTAATCTGCGTGGACGGGTGGTTCACGCCCGTGCGCGTCGGGCGCACCGTGAGCTCCGCCGGCGGATACTGCGGGCCGCGCGACGCGCGATCGAGCACGACCGGCAGCGCCTCGGACAACGGCGTGCCGGCCCATCCGCCCTCCGAGAACGACCGCGGCCCGCCGAGCGCGAGCAGGCCGCCGCCACGCACGTCCACGAAATCCTCGAGCATGCGCTGCTGCTCCGGCGTGAACGCCGACGCCTCGACGGTGCCCAGGATGATGCTGCGATAGCGAAACAGCTCCTCGCGCGTCACCGGGAAACCGGCCGCCAGCTCCTCGGGACCATCCACGCCCAGCCTCAGATACTTGTCCGGCGCATTTACCGTCGCCTCGGCCGTGCGCTGGAGCAGCACGACCTGCAGGTTGTCGTCGAGGTCCGTGGCCTGGCGGATGAACTTCGGCTCGGGCCGCGGCTCTCCCTCGAGATAGAGGATCTTCTCGCGCCGGTTGATCACGTCGATCAACGCATCGCGTTTGTTGTTCTGGGCGACCTCTTCATCCGCCTGCGTCGGGATCGAGAACACGAACGAACGCGACCCCAGGTCCGAGGCTTTCAGCCGCACCTTCACCGTCTGCGACTCGCCGTCCTCGGGCAGCGTGATTTCCTGCTGGCTGACGATGCGCCCGTCGTCCTCGACGACGAGCGGCACCTTGCGACCCGCGTAGCCGACCTGCGTCACGACGACGTCCAGAATCAGCGACGCGCCCTTGAGGGCCTTGACCGGCGTCTCGACCCGTGTGAGCTGGACGTCACGCGTCAGTCGATCGCGCCCGACGCCCACCGGGAACACCGGCATGCCCTGCGACTTCAAGCCGGTAATCGACTCGTCGATCGTGCGCTCGGCGTTGTCGGATCCGTCCGTGACGACCACAAGCCCGGCAACCGGGAGGCCTGACAACTCGTTGCGCGCGCGGTCGAGGGCGTCGCCCAGCCGGGTGGCGGTGCCCTCGAATGTCAGGTCGGCGGTCGACTGCAGCCGTTCGGCGGCCGACGAAAAGCGGAAGATCCGCAGGTTGAATCGCTTGCCGAGCGCGGTGAGCATGGCCGAATCCGGCCGGCCGAACTGGTCCGTCGTGAAGCTGCTGCGTGGCTGGCCGTCGTGGTCGGCCACCTGCATGCTGCGCGAGTCGTCGAGGATGATGCCGACGAAGTTCTGCTGCGGCACCGCGACCTTGAGCAGCAGCATCGGACGGAGCAGCCCGAACAGCACGAGCAGCACGAGCCCCGTACGGAGCCCGAGCAGCACGACGCGGTCGCGCGCCGCGAGCGCGGCGACCTGCCGGTACGTCCAGAGCGCGTACAGCGCGCCCGCGCCGACGACGGTCGCCGTGAGCCACATGCGCTGGCTTGCGCCGAATGCAAAAGTGCCCTGCTCAAAGACCAGAGACTGGTACTTGAACAGCGACGAAAAAATGGTGTCGAACACGAATTTTCGCGATTGTATCCCGGTACTGGTTAGCGTCCGCGTCCCGAACGGCCTGCGAATGGCCGCCGGGGGCCTTGCCCCCCGTAGCGCCTCGCGCGAAGGTGGGCCGTCACACGATTGTCAAAGCAAGGTCTGTCTCGCGAAGTCGAGCACTCGTTCAGCGGGTGCGTCAATTCCTCCCTGAGCCTGCTCCGCGCGGCCGCCGCCACGGCCACCGAGTTCGGTGGCGGCCCGCTTCATCCAGGCGCCGACATCCAGCGCCACGTCCGAGGAACGCGCCACGACCACCGGCGTAGGGCTCCCCTGCCCCGTGAATACGACAACGAGTCCCGGTTCGCTCACGATCGCGGCCGCCAATGTCTTGAGTGCGGCGGCATCGGCGTCCGGCTGTGCCATTAAGACGCCTCGGTGGCTGCCTATGGCTGTCGCCTGCTGCCGCAGCGCCGCCGCCCTGAACTGCGCCACCTCGTCCCCCAGCCGCCTGATGGACCTGAGCGCGTCCTTGTGCTCGCCCTGCAGCCGCTCAATCGCCGATCCAATCTCGGCTGGCAGCACCGACAGCGCCCGTGTCGCCCCGGTCACCGCGTCGCGCAGCGCGGCGTGCGACGCGAGCGCCCGGCCGCCACACACGAAGGTCAGACGCGTGGCGCCCTTGAATCGCTCCCAGCCCGCCACCGCGATGACGCCGATCATCCCGGTCCGCGGCACGTGCGTGCCGCCGCACGCGGACAGGTCGTAGCCGGTCACGTCGATCAACCGGAGCGTGCCGGTGCGGGCGGGATCCTTGCGGAGGGGCAACCGCGCGGCCTCCTCTTCTGTCGCAAACGTGACGCTGACCGGCCGGTCCTCCCAGACGACCCGGTTGGCGTCGGCCTCCGCCGCGGCGATTTCGTGCGGCGTGACCTCGCGCGCCAGATCGATCGTCGCGGACGCGGCGCCAAGGTGAAAGCTGACCGTCGCCACGCCGCAGCCGCGATCGAACGCCGCCGACAGGATGTGCTGCCCGGTGTGCTGCTGCATGTGATCGAATCGCCGCGGCCAGTCGACCGCGCCGCGCACCTCAGCGCCGGCCGCGAGCGGCGCGTCAACAACATGCCGGACGTCAGGCGCGTCAACGACATCGACGACGCGAACGCCGCCAAGGGTGCCGAGATCGTGCGGCTGCCCTCCCGACGTGGGATAGAACGCGGTGCGATCGAGCACGACCTCGTACCTCGCGCCAGCCGGTTCGCACGACACGACGCGCGCGTCGAAATCGCGCATCAGGGAGTCTGTGTAATAGAGACGTTCTGTCACGGCTGCTCGGATGCCCCGGGTACTGACACAGGTACGGAGAAGTGAAAGAGCGCGCCGCCGAGACCGCCTCTCCGGTACCCGATGTCACCGCCCAGTGAATGAATGATGCCGTAGCTCACCGACAGGCCCAGTCCCGTGCCCTCGCCGACGGGCTTGGTGGTGAAGAACGGCTGAAAGAGCTTGGTTTCGTTCTCGGGCGCGACTCCCGCGCCGGAGTCCTCGACCTCGAGATGCACCCGCTGGTCCTCATCGAAGGTGCGGACGATGATGCGCCGCGATCCCGGCGGGCACCTGCACACGGACTGCTCGGCGTTGATGAGGAAGTTCAGCACGACCTGCTGAAGTTCCGTGAATACGGCGTGCGCGGGACGCTGAGATCGCTCCTCGCGGTCGAGGTGAATGTCCTGCTCGACCAGCCTGCGCTGCCGCAACTCAATGACCGACGAGACGACTTCGGCGATCCGCACCGCCATCGGCGTCGACTCGGTCTGCCGGCCGAACCGCGAGAGGTTCCGGATGATGGCGCTCGCCCGCACGCTCTCCTGATGGATCAGTGCGAGATCGGTGCGCACGCGATCGTCGACATTCGCGTCGTGCTGGAGCAGTTCCGAAAACCCCGAGATCGTCTGCAGCGGGTTGTTGAGTTCGTGCGCAATGCCCGATACGAGCACGCCGATCGCGGCCAGCCGCTCCTGACGGATCAGTTGCTGCTGGAGGGACTCGACCTCGAGGCGCATGCCGCGCTCCTCCTCGACCTGCCTGGCAATCGCCTCCCGGGCCGTGCGCAGCCGGTTCACCATGTCGTGGAAGCCGTCGCGCAGGTGCTCGAGTTCCCGCGACGGCATGGGCGGCGACGAAGGCGAACTGAGATCGCCGGCGCCGACCCGCGCCGCGCTCCGCTCGAGACTGGACAGCGCCGGCAGCCACCGCCGCAGGAACACGGCCTGCATCAACAACAGAATCAGCGTGGCGAGCCCCGAAATCACAATCGTCGTGCTGGCGTGCGGCCGGGCACGCAGATAGGCCACCGGACTGGGAATGCCGACCGAGACGATCCACTTCCGCTCGGTCAACGGCCACCGCGCCGTGGTCCGCTCCACGTCCGGCTGACCGCCCTGGTCGACGAACCTGTGCGTGAATACCTCCTCGCCCGTCTCGGTCTGGATCGTGACCAGGCTGTTCACTTCGAGCGGCATTTTCGAGACGAACGCCCGGATGTCGGCGTCGGAGGTATGGCCGGAGACCTGAAGGTGCGCCGCGACGGTGCCGGCAAATCCCAGGGCCTCCTGATACAGCTGAGACATCTGGCCCGAATACACCTGATTCGTCGCGAACGTCATCACCGCGCCCACCGGGACGAGGAGGATCAGAATGCCGATCGTGATTTGTTCGCGGAGGGGACGAGCCACGGACGGGTCATTCTAGGGCAAAGGGCAGAGGGCAAAGGCCAAGGGCGGAGTCCAAGGGCAACGGGCAGAGGGCAACGGGCAAAGGAGACGGGCGGAGGGCACGGCGCCACGGTCACAGGAGCAGCGGGTCGGCGACGCCCGCGTCGGCAAAGCCGGCGGCGCGAATGCGGCAACTGTCGCATCGGCGACACGGCCGTCCGTCGTCATCCGGGCGATAGCAGCTGCGCGTCAGGCCGTAATCCAGCCCGAGATCGAGGCCCGCGCGGATGATGCCGGCCTTCGTGAGGTGCTGAAGCGGCGCCCAGATCCTGGGCGCACGGCCTTCCATGCCCGCCTTCGTCGCAAGCGTCGCCAGGTACTCGAAGGCGGCGATGAACTCCGGCCGGCAGTCAGGGTACCCGGAGTAGTCCAGGGCGTTGACGCCAATCACGAGGCGTTCGGCGCCGAGCACCTCTCCCCAGGCCAGCGCCAGCGACAGCATCACGGTGTTGCGCGCGGGCACGTAGGTGGAAGGAATGGAGGGGGAAGGTGATTGAGGAATGTCCCCGACGCCGACGAGCGACGATCCGCCGAACGACTTCAGATCGACGTCCAGTTCGACGTGGCGGGAGAATCCGAGCGCGGCCGCGATGTCGCGCGCCGCGGCAATCTCGGCTGCGTGCACCTGGCCGTACCGGATCGTGAGCCCGAACAGCGCAAAACCTTCCCGCCGCGCCAGCGCCGCCGCGGTCGCCGAATCAAGACCGCCGGAGAGCAGGACGACCACACGCCGCTCGCTCATACGCCGCGGGTCTCCGGACTCCAGATGTACTTGTGCTGCTGGATCTGCAGGCGCGCGGGTACCCGCTCGGCCAGCATCCACGTCGCAAGATCCGCGGGTGCCAGCAGGCCGTGCGCAGGAGAAAAAAGTACGGCGGCGGTCCGCCCGGCGAGCGCGTGCCGGGCCACGACATCCCGCGCGTACTCGAAGTCCGCGCGATCGGCGATGACGAACTTCACCTCGTCATGGCGCGACAACCGGGCAAGATTCGGCCAGTACATGCGCGAGGCTTCGCCGCTCCCCGGGCACTTCACGTCAAGAATGACCCGCACGTCGTCCGGCACGTCATCGATCGGGAGGTGACCGCCGGTTTCGAGCAGGACTTCGCGCCCCCCGGAGACCAGGCTCTCCATCAGCGGAATCGCCGCGGGCTGCAGCAGGGGTTCGCCGCCGGTCAGCTCGACGAGGGTGCTGCGGTAACTGGCCACCTCCGCGAGGACGTCGGCCTGGCTCATCTTGCGGCCGCCGGTGAACGCGTAGGGCGTATCGCACCAGGCGCAGCGGAGGTCGCACGCGGCCAGTCGGATGAATACGCAGGGCCGCCCCGCGTGGGTCGATTCGCCCTGGATGGACTCATAGATCTCGAAGACCGTGAGCATCGTCGCTGATCCGGGGGCTTCGCCCCGCTCCGTTCGCGTGCTTCGCTCGCCTCGCTCGCTCACAGCACTTCAGTGTGTCGTACGCTTTGCGAGGTGGGCGAGGTCCTCGTCGGCACGTCGGGCTGGAGCTACCCGACGGGCGCCGGCACGTGGAACGGCGTCTTCTATCCGGCGCGGCGGCCGCGCGGCTTCGACGAGCTTGCGTACTACGCCGAGCGGTTCGATCTGGTGGAGGTGAACTCGACGTTCTACCGGATGCCGGAACCCGCGTTTTCCGCCGCGTGGGTCCGCCGCACACCCGAGGGGTTCCGGTTCGCCGTCAAGCTGTACCAGAAGTTCACGCATCCGGACATGTACCTCGCGCGGGCCGGCGTCCGCGACTGGGACCTGTCGCGGGACGACTTCGATCTGTTTCGCGCCGGCATCGGACCGCTCGCGGATGCGGGCAAGCTCGCGGCCATCCTCGTCCAGTTTCCTCCCAGCTTTCATGACACGGCCGAGGGGCGGGGCTATCTCGACTGGCTGCTCGGCGGTCTCGCGGCCTACCCGACGGCCGTCGAGCTCCGGCACCGCTCCTGGAGCGACGCCGATCGCGGGACGCGCGCGCTGCTCGGCCGGCACCGCGCGGCGTGGACGCTCATCGACGAGCCCAAGTTCAGGTCGTCCGTGCGCCAGCGGGTCGATGCCGCGCCGATCGTCGAATCACCTCTCGCGTACGTGCGGCTGCATGGCAGAAACGCCGCGGCCTGGTGGGATCACGCCGAAGCTGAGGACCGCTACAACTATCTGTACGAGCCGGCCGAGCTTGCGCCCTTCGCCCGTGCCGCACGGGCTGCCGCCGAACGGGACCGGAAGGTGCTGCTGCTCCTGAACAATCACTTCTCGGCCAAGGCCGTGGCCAACGCCGCCATTCTGAAGCGCGACCTCGGGCAGTTGATTCCCGCGGAGTTCAACGAGTCGATGGTCGAACGATATCCGGTGCTGAAGGGCGTGGTGCGAACGACACCGCGCCTGATCTGACTACTTGACCGTGGCGTTCTTGATCAGGTCGGGCACCTCGATCTTGTCCACCACCGGCATGCCCGCGACGACCTGCCCAATCACGGCGTGCTTGCCGTCGAGGCCGGGACTCGCCGTCTTCATGATGTAGATCTGGCTGTCGGCCGCCATCGGGTTGCCGCTGTGCGCGAGGCCGACGGCGCCGCGCACGTGCGTGCGCTTCTTCGACCACTCGAACGCGTTGATCGGCTTGCCGCTGCCGCCGGTGCCCCAATAGGCCTGCCTGGACATGAGACGCGAGGTCGGGTCGCCGAACTGCACGAGCGAGGCCGTGACGCGATGGAAACGCTGGCCGCGATAGTAACTGCGCTTCATGAGTTCGAGCAGATGGTCCACGCTTTTCGGCGCCTCGGCCCTGAAGAGGCGGATCTCGATCGTGCCCCTGGCGGTCTCCAGCACGAGCACCGGGTCCTTCGGCGCCGGCGGCTTGGCCTGATGGGCCGCCGCTACGGCACCAATCAACGTCGCGAGAACAACCGGCAGCACCCGACGCATCATGGCCTCCGGGAGATTCTGGTCACCCCGATCCGCGGGCACAGCGTCGACACGACGCACGCGCCGCAGCGAGGATACACGGGCTTGCAGACGTTCTGCCCCCAGGTCACGAGGTAGAGATTGACGTTCGGCCAGTGCCGCCGGGGGACGGCCCGATACAACGCCTGCTCGGTCTGATCGGGCGTCTTCGTCCGGACCCAGCCGAGACGGTTCGAAATCCGATGCACGTGCGTATCGACGCAGATGTTGTTCCGGCTGGCGTGCGACAGGATCAGCACGAGGTTGGCCGTCTTGCGGCCGACACCGGGCAGCGTCAGGAGTTCGTCCATCGTGGCCGGCACGCTTCCGCCGTAGCGCTCGACGACCTGCCGTGAGGTCTCCTTCACCGCTCGCGACTTCACGCGATAAAAACTGACCGGATAGATCAGCTTCTGAATCCTCCCGCGCGGAAGACTGGCGAGTGCGCGCGGCGTTCGCGCCACGGCGAACAGCCGCGCCGACGCGGCCGCCGTCACGGGGTCCCGGGTCTGCGCCGACAACATGGTCGAGATCAGGACCTGAAAGGCATCCTGCTTCGACTCCTCGTTGATCTTCTCGACGGCCGGCTCTTCCATGCCACGTATGGCACGGCCAAGATGCTGAAGCACGTTCGAGATCCGAGCTCGGGGAATGGTGCCAATCATGCTGGCGTCGTTGAAGTCGTTGGCGTCGTGTCGAGGATCAGTCAGTGGCCGTGGCTCTTGCAATAACCACAGTGATCGCACGAGACCGACGGCTCGATGACGCAGGCATCCGTCGTGTTCACGACCGAGACATACAGAGCGTGGCTCGGGTGCTGGCCGCCGCCTGAGGTCGCCGCCGGCGCGGACACGGCAGGCGCGAAAGACCGGACGGGTGCCTCGTGGCCCATATGCCGGGCCACGGCATCGCGGACGAGCGCGCGGAGCTCCGCCTCGTTCATGACGTCACACTCACTTCGTCGATGATACCGATGATTGCGGCGTCGACGGGCGCGAGCTTCCGGCGCAGCGCGGCGCCCGCGGCCTTGCCTTCGATCACCATCAGCACCCGCTCGCCGATACCGGCGCCCACCGAATCAATCGTGAGCACCGGCGTGCCTTTCGCCTCGCCCTCGAGCGACAGCGGCTGGACGAGGAGCAGCTTCGCGCCTTCGAGCTTCCGGTGCTTCTGCGTGGACACGACCGTCCCGATCACTCGCCCGATCTGCACGCTATTCCAGTTCCCTTTCCGGGGGCTTCGCCCCGCGGACCCCCGACACGCTCACTCGCGGGGGCCCCGGCGCCCCGCTCCGTTCGCGTGGTTCGCTCGCGCGGCTCGCTCACTCGAGGCTCCAGCGGGCTATTCGCCTTCCGGGGGCTTCTTCCCTTTCCGGGGGCTTCGCCCCGCGGACCCCCGACACGCTCACTCGCGGGGGC
>CAZJTG010000114.1:0-11726 GCA_964548865.1 uncultured Solibacteraceae bacterium | reverse complement strand
TCAAGAAAACGACTACATCTTGTAGCCCATGTCGTCCGGATCGAGCGATTCGAGCCACCGCTGGAGGCGCTCCTGGTCTGCCTGCTCGCTTGACACCTCGAGTGAACGAGCCTGTTCGAGCACGGTGGAGGTCACATACACCGGCACGGCCGTCCGGAGAGCGATGGCAAGGGCGTCGCTGGGGCGCGCATCGAGAAGAACCCGCTCCCCCTGCCGGTTGAGTTCGAGGTAGGCGAAGTAGGTGCTGCCCTTGAGGTCGCTGATTACCACGCGGGTCACCGTGGCGCCGAGCGCCGAAACTAACTGCCGGAACAGGTCGTGGGCCATCGGCCGCGGCGGTGTGACGTTCTCGATCTGGAGAGCGATGGCGTTGGCCTCGACCGGGCCAACCCAGATCGGGAGCACGCGCTGATTCTCGGTGTCGCGCAGGACGACAATCGGGACGTTCGTCACCGGGTCGAGCATGAGACCGCGAATCTGCATCTCAATCAGCACGCTGTCCCCCTCGAGAGGATACCCCGCAGGCTGTAGGGGCCATGACCGGTCACTTCCACGTCCACGAGAGACCCCACGAGTGCCTGCGCCCCTGGGAAGTTGATCACCGTGTTGCCGCCCGTCCGGCCCGTCATCTCGGTGTCGCGGCGCCTGGACACGCCGTCCACGAGCACCTCCACCGAGGACCCGACCATGCCGGAAAATAGCTCCCCTTGCACCTGCTTCTGCAGGTCCTGGAGCGCAAGGATCCGATCGGTTTTCACACGCTCCGGGACGTCGTCCGGCAGCCGCCGCGCCGCAAGCGTATTCGGCCGGACCGAGTACTTGAACGAATACATCGAGTGATACTTCGCCTCGCGAACGAGATCGAGCGTGAGTTCGAAATCGGCGTCGGTCTCGCCAGGAAAACCCACGATGACGTCCGTCGAAACGGCGACGGCGGGAATCGTCGAACGGAGCTCGGCCAGAAGCGCCAGGTAGCTCTCCCGCGTGTAGCGCCGCCGCATGGACTTCAGGATGCGAGTCGATCCCGACTGCACGGGCAGATGCAGATGCTTGCACACCTGCGGCGTGTCCCTCATGACTTCCATCAGCCGGCGGGTGGTGTGCCTGGGATGGGGACTGGCAAACCGGACGCGGCGAATTCCTGGAACCGCCGCAACTCGCTCGAGGAGCGCCGGGAAGTCGCAGGTCGCGTCGTCAGGCGCCTGGTAGTGATTGACGATTTGCCCGAGGAGCTGCACCTCCGTGCGCCCTGACTCCACGGCGGCCGCGACTTCCGCGAGAATGTCGGCCGCCGGGCGCATCCGTTCGTGGCCTCGGGTGTACGGCACCACGCAGAACGAGCAGAAGTCGTTGCACCCCTCGATGATCGTCACCCAGGCCCGGACGGGATCGGAGTGCCTCGCGACGCCGAGGGGAAACGACACATCCTCGTGGGGCGCGATGTCGATCTGCGCGGTCGCGCGCTCTCGCGCCTGCCGAATCAGCTGCGGGAGGGCCTTCAGGCTCTGCGTCCCGACGATCACGTCGATGGACGAATCCCGCTTGAGAAGCCGCTCCCCTTCCTGCTGCGCCACGCATCCCGTGACAGCAACAATCGGTCCGGTGGACCGTTCGTCGGCCAAGTCGCGCCACTCGCCGAGGCGGGTATAGAGCTGGTCTTCGGCACGTTCGCGGACGCTGCAGGTGTTGATTACCAGGACGTCCGCGGTCCGCTCGTCGTCGGTGCGCACGTAGCCATCGCGCTCGAGCAGGCCAGACAACCGCTCGGAGTCGTGGTAGTTCATCTGACAGCCGTAGGTCTCGAGGTAGTACTTACCGGCCGGCACGCTTCTCCTTCGCTTTCGCTCGGCGGCCTGTTTCGCTTTCGCCTTTTGCTGAATTTTCGCCTCTCCTGATGTCGAGCATCTCGCGGGCGGACGCGAGTACCTGGGCCGAGACTTCCGCTCCCGCAATCATCCGGCCGAGCTCGGCTACCCGAGCCGAATCGTCGAGCCTGACCACGGACGTCGAGGTTCGCCCGCCACGAACGAGCTTGGTGATCTGCAAATGGCAGTCAGCTCGCGCAGCGATCTGCGCGAGGTGCGTCACACAGAGCACCTGATGCCGGGCGCCAAGCGTCTGCAGGCGGGCGCCCACCGCGTCGGCCGCTGCTCCACCGATGCCGGCGTCGACCTCGTCGAAGATCAACGTCCGGCGACCGACGCTCCGCAGCGAGGCCACTCGCAGCGCGAGCATGATGCGAGAGAGTTCTCCCCCGGAGGCGATCTTCGCGAGGGGGCGAAGTTCCTCCCCCGGGTTCGGCGACAGGAAGAACTCGACGTCGTCGCTGCCGCGGGACGACCAGCGATCTTCAGGTGCACCCGTCACGCGCACGTCGACACGGCAGGCCGGCATGGCCAGCTGGCGCAGGTCCCTCTCGAGCGTGGCGCCCAGCGCGCGGCCCGCGGCGCGGCGCGCTCGACTCAACTCGGCAGCCACCCGCGTAAACGCGCCGCGCGCCTCGCGTTCCAGGCGCGCGAGCTCCACCGCGCGCTCTTCGCTCGCGCCCAGCTCATCGAGATCAACGCGCAGCGCCTCCCGCTTCGCGATGACGTCGCCCAGCGACGGACCGTACCGGCGCTTGAGGCGCTCGAGTGCGGCGAGGCGGTCTTCAACCTTCTGGAGGCGGTCGGGCGACGCGTCCAGTTCCGCGGCATAGTGCCGCAGGAAGAACGCGAGATCTTCGAGCCTGGCCTTGATGTCGTCGCGCTGCTCCGCGTACGGGGCGAATCGCCCATCGAGCGCCGCCAAGTCCGTCACGCGCTTATAGACGGCGGCGAATCCCGACAGCACCGCCGACTCGCCCTCATAGAGGGCGCCGTAGGCCTCGACAGACAGGCGGCCCAGCCGGTCAGCGTTGGCCAGCACCGCACGTTCGTCCTGAAGGCGTTCGTCCTCGCCGGCGAGCGGCTCGACCCTGTCAATCTCCTGCAATTGGAACGAGGCCATGTCGATCCGGGCGCGTTTCTCGCGATCGCCCAGCTCGGTGCGCTCGAGCGCCGCCTGCGCGTTCCGCCATTCGACGTGGCGCTCGGACACCTGGGCGCCGAGGTCCCCGAGGCCCGCGTGCGCGTCGAGCAGATCCACGTGCTCCGACGGATCGACCAGCGCCTGGTGCTCGTGCTGTCCGTGCAGTTCCAAGTGAGCGGCGCCGAACTCGCGCAGCGCGGTGGTGGTGGCCAGCGCATCGTCGATGAACGCGCGGCTCCTTCCTTGTGAGGAGATATCTCGGCGCACGATGATTTCGCGGCCGTCAGCCGTCTCAATCACGGCCTGAACGGAAGCCAGTGACTCACCCGTGCGAATGAGATCCGCAGAGGCCCGTCCGCCTACCAGAAGCGCGATCGCCTCGACCAGCACGGACTTCCCGGCCCCGGTTTCGCCGGACAGGACGTTCAAGCCGCGTTCGAACTCGACTTCGAGATGATCGATGACGGAGAGATTGCGCACGCCCAGGAAGCGGAGCATGTCTGAACCGGAACTCCCATCCTATCAGACCTTTGACAGTCATTCGGGTGCGTGCTACCGTGACCCATCGCGCTGTCCCAGCGGCGCATCACCACTGAATCGAACTAGGTTCGAAGGGTGGAGGTGTCTTTGCGCTTGCTTGGTGTCATCGCCCTCGCCGTCCAGGATCCCGCGGGTCCAACTCACACCGCCGTCGACATCGTCTCGCTGATCCGTCAGGCCGATCCTGTCGTGCAGGCCGTGATGGCGACCCTGCTGTTCTTCTCCGCCGCCTCGTGGGGCATCGTGGTCTACAAGTACCGGCACCTGGGTCGCGCCGCGCGGCAAAACGCCTCGTTCATGGGTGTCTTCCGCAAGAGCAGCCGCTTCTCTGAAGTACAGGCGAGCTGCGCGAGTCTTCCGGCAAGCCCGCTGGTGGGGTTGTTCCAGTCCGGGTACGCCGAGCTGACTGCGCAGATGCGTGCACCCGCGGACAGGCCAGGCGAAGCCCCATCGCGTCCAACCCTGAGGAGCATGGAAGGCGTCGATCGCGCGTTGCTGCGCGCGTCCACCACCGAAATCGCGCGTCTCGAACATCGCGTCGCGTTTCTCGCGACCACCGCGTCCATCACGCCGTACATTGGGCTCTTCGGCACGGTCTGGGGAATCATGTCGTCGTTCCAGTCGATTGGAAGCGCGGGATCGACCAGTCTCAGTGTGGTGGCGCCCGGCATCGCGGAGGCGCTGGTGGCGACGGCCATGGGGCTCTTCGCCGCCATTCCGGCGGTCTACTTCTACAACGAACTCACGAGCCGCGTGAAAACGCTGGCCAATGAGATGGAAGACTTCTCGCTCGAGTTCCTGACGATCGCCGAGAGGAACTTTACGTAGTCATGCCCAAGCTCCAACCGATGCAGCAGCCACCGAGCCGGACGGGCGGCCGTCGGTCGCGCGTCATGCGCGTCTCGACGTCCCTTGCCGAGATCAACGTGGTGCCGCTCGTGGACGTCATGCTCGTCCTGCTCGTCATTTTCATGGTCGCGGCGCCGATGATGCAGCAGGGCTTCGAAGTGCAGCTGCCCCGGTCCGCCCAGGGCAAGGCGATTGGCGAGCCGGTGACGGTCGCGATACCCGCGGCCTTCAGGCGCGACCGGACGGTCCGCATCGGGAACGACCCGGTAAAGCTCGAGTTCCTCGATGAGCGGATTCGCCAGGCCCTGATCGGCCAGCTGCAGCAGGGGGTGGTGCTCGCGGCTGACGGCGCGACGACGATGCAGGACCTCATCGCCGTGCGCGACCAGCTGGTGCGGGGCGGCGTGAAGGCCATCGCCATTCAGACGCAGCCGGGCCAGGTGGGACGATAGAAGCATGCGGACGGCTGCTCCCGCACTCGCCGGGCGACACCGCGCAGACACCGCCGACGGTCTGCGTCGGGTCATGCTGGCGTCCTTCGGTGTCCACATTGGCGTCGCCGTTGCCATGTTCGTGCTGCCGCGGGAGTGGTTCGCGCGAGAGACGCCGATCCAGGTGCCCATGACGCTGGCCATGGGAACACCCGGTGAAAGGACCGGCGGACTGAATGCCGCAGGCGCTCAGCCGGTGGAAGAGGTCGCGCCCGTTGCCAGGCGTCCATCGCCCCAGCAGACCGTAACGCCACCCAGGACCGCGGATCCGGTACTGATTCCGACGAAAACGCCCCCGAAGACTCCGCCGAAGCCTGTCGAAGCCACACCGGCACCGCCGGCGGTACCTCGCCCACCGGTCACCGGTGCGCAGGTCACGCCCGGCACAGCCGTGGCCGCCACCAGCTCGACAAGTCAGACGTCAGGCCTGAGCCGTGGCGGCGGCGCCGGCGGCACGCAGGCCCAGGTGGATGTGGATTTCTGCTGCCCGGCGTACTTGAGCGAGGTGCAGCGACGGATTGAAGTGCGCTGGGACAGAAACCAGCAGGAGATCGGCGAAACGACGATCGTCTTCGAGATCGCGCGCGATGGATCGATCTCGAAGCCGCAGGTAGAGAAGAAAAGCGGCAGCATCATGCTGGACCTCGCCGCGCAATCGGCGTTCACGGGTCTGGTGCTGCCGCCCCTGCCCGACCAGTTCACGGGCAAGACGCTGAAGATCCACATGATTTTCCCCTACAAGAGGTAACGATGAGGACCGTGGTTCGTTCGCTTGCCGGCGCGCTTCTCGCGAGCGGCATCCTCGCCGCGGCGGCGCCCGCTCCGGACGCGGTCAACGCCGCGCAGGATCCGCAGAAGCCGCCACAGCAGCAGTCGGAGTTCGTGCTGACCCTGACCAATCCGGGCAACCACCCGCGCATCGGCGTCCCCGACTTCGCGGCGACCGGTGACGCCGGAGCGAGAGCGGGCGCCGACGTGGTCGCCAACGTGCTCTGGGCGGATCTTGAATACGAGCGCGAGTTCTACATGATCAACCGCAAGAGCTCCGCGTCGATTCCTCCCGCCGCCACGCCGGCGTCCCTCCCCTTCGATCAGTGGAGGCAGATCGGCGCGGACTTCGTGCTGATGGGGAGCGCGCGGGCGTCCGGTTCGACGTTGTCGGTGGAGATTCGCCTGATCAGCACGCGCGGAGACAACCCGGGCAAGCAGGAGTTCGGTCAGACGTACTCCGGGTGCACGATCGAGAACGCCCGCTACTGCGCGCACTCGATCGCCGACGACATGCACAAGACCCTGCGCGGCGTGGACGGCATCGCGCGGACGAAGATCGCGTTCACGTCGGACCGCGAGCCCGCGCGCATGACGACGCGCCAGGTGGAGGACTCGGGCCAGAGCAAGGAGATCTACATCATGGACTACGACGGCGCCAACGTCCGTCCCATTACGCGCAACCGATCGCTCAACGTCGGTCCGTCATGGGGACCGGATGGTCGCACGCTCGCCTGGGCGTCGTGGTCGTCTCTCTACCCCGACATCTACCTGACCACGCTCGATGGACGGCCCGCGACCAGGCCGGCTCACGGCACGGACACGATCCACAATCAGACGCCGGCCATCTCGCCCGACGGCCAGCGAATCGCGTTTTCCTCGAGCCGCGGCGCCCGGCCGGGCTACTACGACATCTGGGTCGTCGACCGCGACGGGACCAATGCGCGCAATCTGACGCCCAACACGATGAACTCATCGGAGGGCGCGCCCACGTGGTCGCCCATGGGAAATCAGATTGCCTTCACGTCGGACCTGCCGGGCACGAATCAGCTGTATGTGATGAATGCGGACGGAACGGGCAGGAGCAGGATGACGTTCGATGGGCCGGTCGATCGTCCGACCTGGTCCGCGCGAAATTTCATCGCCTACACGCTGCGGCAGCCGGCGGGGCACGACATCGCCGTGCTGCAGCTGACCGGTCAGCCGCCGGTCATCATCACGAGCGGCACGGGCTCCAACAAGCAGCCCACGGTGTCGCCGAACGGCCGCCACATCATCTTCGTCACGACGCGCTGGGGCAAGGAACAGCTTGCCTCGATCGACATTGACGGCAAGAACATCAGGCAGTTGACCACCGCGGGCAACAACACGTATCCAAACTGGTCGCCTTCACCGGGCCGCTGAAACACCGTACGAGGATTCCCATGAAACGCATTCTTTCCTTCGTCGTCGCACTGGCCATCACCGGCGCGGCGTGCGGCTCGAAGACGCCCGCCACGACCACTCCGGCGCCCGCGGCGTTTCCCGGGGCGACCACGACCGCGCCCCCGGCGGCACCGGCCCAGCCGCCACGGGATACCGCTCCCCCGCCGCCGGTCGTGATCCCTCCGGATCAGCCGGTCGTGGCAGCCGATCCACTGACGAGAGCGCCCATCGAGGCGATCAACAAGGATTCGCCACTGAAGTCGGTCTTCTTCGCGCTTGACAGCGACGTACTCGACGAGACGGCGCGGAAGACCATGGCGGACAACGCCGAGGTGCTGAAGAAGTACCCGACATGGGTCGTGACCATCGAGGGCCACTGCGATGAGCGTGGGACCGCCGAATATAATCTGGCGCTCGGCGACCGGCGGGCCGAAGCCGCCAAGAACTACATGGTGACGCTTGGCGTTCCGGCCGAGCGGTTGCGCACGGTCAGCTACGGGAACGAGTTCCCCTTCGACCCCGGCCACGACGAGGCGGCCTGGGCGAAGAACCGCCGGGCCCATTTCATGCTGACCGCCAAGTGAGTAATGCCATGAAATACCTTGCCAGTGTCGTTGCCACCGTGGCCGTCATCAGCCTGACGGCGCCCGTGACCGCCCAGAATCGCGCCGAGACTCAGCTGCTCCTCGAGCTCCGGAGCCTGCAGGAGCAGATGCAGAAGATGCAACTCACGGTGAACCAGCTGGCCGAGAAGCTCAAATCGGCGGAGGCGCGCGTGGACGCCCAGTCAAGCGACACGCGCAGGGGCTTCGCGGATCAGAAGGTCCAGATCGACGCCATTTCATCCGGTCTCCGCGTCCTCAATGAGCGCGAGAACGAAAGCGCGGTTCGTGTGGCCCAGTTCAGCCAGGAAATGAAAGCCATCCGCGAGGGTCTGACGCTCCAGCAGACCTCGCTCGGCGAGATCGCGGATCTCCTCCGGCCGCTGTCGGCCGCCGCCTTTGCCGCCGCCGCAGCCACGTCCGCGGCGACCGACCCCGCAGCCGCGGGCGCGACTCCCCCGCCCCCCTCTGGCGGCATTTCGAAACCGGCGCTGCCGCCGAACCCGACGGCCTACTACGCCACGGCATCGGGCTACTACCGATCCGGGCAGTGGGAGCTGGCCGTCGCCGCGCTCGGCGCCGCCATCCAGAAATTCCCCGATCACCCGGAGGCGGCCTACGCGCAGTTTCTGATCGGTGAATCGTACTTCCAGTGGGGAAAGCACTACGAAGAGGCGCTTGCGGCGTACACGGCCGTCATCACGAACTACAAGGATCCGGCCGTCGTCTCCGACGCCCTCTACAAGCAGGGCATCACCTACGAGCAACTCGGGCAAAGGGACAACGCGGTTCGCAGTTACCAGCAGGTCATTAAGTTGTATAAAGGGACTTCCGCCGAGATCCTCGCAACGACGGCGTTGCGACGGTTAATCAAGCAGCCGACGGCGTGAACCCGAACGGAGACCTGACATGGGAAGTGTGAACAAGGCGATCCTGGTGGGCAATCTTGGCCGGGACGCAGAGATGCGATTTACTTCGGGCGGTACGCCCGTCGCGACCGTGAGTCTGGCGACGACCGAACGTTTCACCGATCGCGACGGTCAGAAGAAGGAAGACACGCAGTGGCACCGGATCGTCATCTGGGGCAAGACCGCCGAGTCCCTGCACGAGTACCTGACGAAGGGTAAGCAGATTTACGTCGAGGGCAAGATTCAGCACCGGGAGTGGACCGACAAGGAAGGCAAGCCCGCCAAGACGACAGAAATCCGCGCCGACCGCATCGTGCTGCTCGGCGGCGGGGGCGGCGGCGAAGGACGGGGCGGCGGCCGGCCCTCCCGCGAGCGCTTCGAGGGCGGCGACCAAGGCGGCGGAGACAGCGTCCCCGTCGATGCCCCGCACGACGACGACATCCCGTTCTAATCTCAGATCTGGGGGCTCTGCCCCCAGACCCCGACTCCCCACGCCGTTCGGCAGTTACGACTTCTTGTCTTCTCTCCCGTAGCGATCTTCGAGGCGAACGACGTCCTGCAACTCGGGCGTCGACACCTCGAAGACGTCACAGTCTTCGATGGCCGTCATCCGGTGGACGGTCGGCGGCGTCACGTGGACGGCCTCGCCCGGCTTCATCTCACGCTTCGTGAGCTGGCCGTCCACTTCCATCTCGAACAGCAGCCGGCCCGACCAGAGATAGATCGTCTCGTCCTTCTGGTTGTGGTACTGCAGGCTCAACGCGTGGCCCTTGTTGATGTGAATCACCTTGCCGACGTAGCGGTCGGTAATCGCCCAGCGCAGTTCGTAGCCCCACGGCTTCTCGACTTTGATCACGTCTGACATCAATGCTCCAGTTTCATTGCCGCGGGTTCGTCCGCCTGCGCGATAGCCGCCGCCAGGGGTACGAGCAGCGCCCGCACCGCGTCCGCCGATTCCGCTCTGAGCGCGCGCCGCGCAATAACGCCGGCCGCGCGGCCGTCGATCCGGCGGATGCCGGCCTTCACGACCGGAATGGCCGACGCCGACATGCTGAACCCCCGGAAGCCCACGCCCACGAGCAGCGACACCATCACGGGATCAGCCGCCATCTCTCCGCACACCGAGATGGGTATCCCGGATCGCCGGGCGGCGAGCGCGATCGTCCGCAGCAGCCGCAGCACGGCGGGCGACGCGGGTTCGTAGTGTCCAGCCTGTCGCTCGTCCGTGCGATCGACGGCCAGAGTGTACTGGATCAGGTCGTTGGTTCCCACACTCAGGAAGTCGGCGTGACGCGCGAGAAGGTCGACCGTCAGGGCGGCGGCGGGCACTTCGATCATGGCGCCCACCGGCACCGGATCCGAGACGCCGAGTTCGCGGGCCGTCGTGTCGATGAGGCGCCGAACCTGCAGGAGTTCCTCGGTATTCGTGACGAACGGCAGGAGTATGCGCAGCCGGCCGGCGGGGGCTGCGCGGAGGAGCGCGCGAATCTGGACCGTGAATCGGTCGTCGTGCAAGAGCGCGGCACGGATGCCGCGCACGCCGAATCGGCCGCGATGCACCGACGTCCGCGCCGTACCGGCCCGATCGTCGCCGACGTCAAACGTGCGAATCGTGACGGGCATCGGCGCCACCGCCTCGAGGAGGCCGCGATACGTCCGGACCTGCACGTCCTCGGGCGGCGCCGCGCCTGACGCGTCCAGCAGAAACTCTGATCGGAACAGACCGATGCCCTCGGCACCGCTCTCCCGCACGCGGTGCACTTCGTCGGCGATCTCGAGATTGGCCTCGAGCAACAGCCTGATGCCATCGGAGGTTTCGGCCGGCCGGTCGCGCAGGTGCTCGAGGGCCCGCTCCCCTGCCCGTGCGGCCTCGGCGCGCGCGTGCCACCGCTGGAGGTCCTCCTCGACCGGCTCGACCGCCACCTCTCCCACGCCGCCGTCGATCGCGATCGTCTGGCCGGGCGCGATCACGCTCGTCGCGCCACCGAGGCCGATGACCGCCGGCACGCCGAGCGACCGGACGAGAATGACGGTGTGGTGCGTCGGGCCGCCGATGTCGCAGACCAGGCCACGCACGCGCGTCCAATCCAGCTGGGCGGCAATCGACGGCGGAAGCTCGTCGGCCACCAGCACCAGCGGCGGTTCGAGCTCCTGGATCATCTCGACGAGCGAGTCTCGACCGGGACGCAGGTTCCGCTGCAGGCGCCCGCAGACGTCGGCGAGGTCGCCGGTCCGCTCGCGCAGCCAGCCATCACTCTCCACGGCAAACCGCTCGTAGAGTTCCGCCATGGCCTGCTCGACCGCCCAGTCCGCGTTGATGCGTTCCAGACGGATGAGTTCGTCGGCCCTCCGTGTGAGCAGGGGGTCGTCGAGCATCAGCAGCTGCGCCGCAAAGATGGCGGCTTGCGCCGGGCCGATCGTCCGGGACACCCGCGAGGAAATCTCCTCGAGCTCGCGGCTCGTCCGGGCTGCCGCCGTCCGCAGGCGCTGGCGCTCGCGGTCCACGCCGCTCGATGCGAGGCGGTATCTGACCTGCCGCGCCTCACGGACGGCGACCAGCGCCCGTCCGATGGCGATGCCGGGCGCCACGCCCTTGCCGACCAGCCTCGTCACGGGTCCTCGAATCCACGCGCGGCGAGGGCTGCCAGGGCCTCGACGGCCTCGGACTCGTCCAGGCCGTCGGCGCCGATCAGAATCTCCGTGCCGCGCGCGGCGGCCAGCAGCAACAGGCCGAGAATGCTCTTTCCGTCAGTGGTCTGGGTGCCGCGCGAGACCCTGATCTGCGCCTTGAACGAGCCGGCCAGCCGCACGAATCTCGCCGCGGCGCGGGCGTGCAGCCCGAGCGCGTTGACGATTGGCACCGTCCGCTGCACCACCTAGGTCTCGCTCCGCGTTTCCGGCTCCGAACGCAGCAGGTCGGACGCGACGCGAATCGCCGTCCGGCCGTGATCGCAGAGTTTGCGCGCGCGCGTCTGGAGATCGTCGGCCTCGGCCGTCCGCGCGAGCGTGATCAACATCGGCAGGTTGACGCCCGTCACGACTTCCACGCGCCCGGCTTCGAGAAACGCCAGGGCGAGATTCGACGGCGTGCCGCCGAACATGTCGGTCAGCAGGAGGTCGCCGGCCGGCGATCG
>CAZJTG010000113.1:0-11763 GCA_964548865.1 uncultured Solibacteraceae bacterium | reverse complement strand
CTGGCGCTCGCGTCGTTCGACGTGCTGCTCTTGCCGTCGCTCTTCGAAGGCTTCGGGATGCCGGTGCTCGAAGCAATGGCCTGCAGCCGGCCCGTCGTGTCCACGCGCGCCGGCGGACTGCCCGAGGTCGTGGTGGATGGCGAGACAGGCCTGCTCGTGGCGCCGCACGACGAGCCTGCGCTCGCCCACGCCATCGTGGAGCTGCTCAAGTCGCCGGCGCGGCGCGTGGCGATGGGCGCCACGGGCCGGGCGCGCGTGGTCGAGGCGTTCAGCGTCGACGCGATGGTCTCGAAGACGCTGGCCGTGTACGCCGCGCGCCTCTAGTCCCAGAAAGAGGCCTTGCCCGCGGTGTGGAACGCGACGGGAGACCTCGAGGCCGGCAACATCCCCGCAGCGGGCACTGGGTATCGCCCTGCTTCGTCTTGTAGCCGCAGGCGCCCATCATGCCGAGGTGGCAGAGCGCGAAGTCGTAACGCACCGGATCGACCGGATCCAGCGCTCGAAGCGCCCCCGTAATCTCCGACGCCATCTTCCAGCCAGGCGACGCTCGCCGCGTGAGCCCGAGACACTTCCCCGCCCGAATCGTGTGCGTGTCGAGCGGCACCACGAGCTGCCGGGCCGGTACGCGAGTCCACCCGCCTGGATCCACGGCGTCGGTCCGGACCATCCACCGCAGGAACAGGTTGAGGCGCTTGCAGGCCGAACCTGTCGACGGCCGGCTGAAGAAATAGTGCGCGCCCGGGCTCCGGCGGGCGCGACCGTACACGTCGGCGAGATCCACCGCGCGAGCCTCCGCGGAGAACGCCTCGAGGGCGGATGCCACGTCCGGCGCGGCGGCATCGAGGCGTGCGGCGAACGCCGCCTCGAGCGATCCGTGTCTGGAGAGCAGCGTCCTCAGGATCAGCACGACGCCGGCGAGGTCCTGGCCGCGCGTCCAGCGGTGGACGATCGGCTCGAGCGCCCGGCCATCGCGACCGGGATCGAAACCTCGGACAAACCGTGCGGGCGAATCGCCGAGTACGGCGCAGACGGCCTCGATCGACGCCATGATCGTCGCGACGCGGCCGAATGCCAGGCCGCCGGCGATAAAGGCGACGATCTCACGGTCGTCGAGGCGCGGATAGCGCCTGACGATCTGAATCGGATCCAGCGCCGACTCGGGATAGTTGAACGACGCGTACAGGCGGTCGAGTTTCACTCCGAGGGACTTCGTCCCGTCGGATTCCCTGTCGCCGTCGCTCGCGGGGGCCTCGCCGCCCCGCTCCGCTCCGGCGGGGCGGGCCTTTGGCCCGCCTCCCGTCAGAAGCGGGTCACCGGGACGCCGGACTGGCACAGCGGGCAGTTTCCCACGGGATGGTTCTCGGGCGCGCGGTACTCAGTAAGCGCGAAGTTCGGCACGCCGATGTCGACGATGGCCTCCAGGCGGTCGCAGATCTGCACGGTGCCGATCACCGTTCCGCCCGCCTCGTCGATCGCCGCTTTCGCGCGGGCGAACGTCTCGCCCGTGTTCCGCACATCGTCCGCCAGGAGCACGCGCTTGCCCTGGACCACCGTGCGGTAGAAGGACCGCAGCGAAAGACGGCCGTTCGCGTCAGGTGAGAGCGGCGCAAAGCTCGTGGGCGCGTGCGTGAGCGCCCGCCGGGCATCCATCAACCCGGCCATGGTGTGCGCGAGCAGCGCTCCGCCCATCACCGGACCGGCGACGACGTCGGTCGCCGCGACGATCTGCTCCGGCAGGATCTCCAGGAGGTCCTGCGAGAGCCGCCAGATCAACGACGGATGCCTGAAGATGCGGTGCGGGTTGAGATACACGGCACCGTGAAAGCCGTTCCCGTAGTCGAAATGTCCGTGGAGCATGAGCACTTCGTGCTCACGAAGATCTCTCAAGGCGTTGTGGCGAAGTTCCTCACGACGATTCATTCTTCACTCCGGGGGACGTCGTCCCGCCGGACCCCCTATGTCGCCGCCGGACGCTTTGCGAGCGGGGCCCCATCGCCCCGCTCCGCTCCGGCGGGCTCACTCGCATTCGCTCGTGCGCGATCGTTCTAGCGGCCTGAGGCCAGGACGTGCGCGCCCGGCACGTGCGAGTTCACGAACACGACCCGCCCGCCGACCATGGTCGCGGCCACCGCGCCCCTGAGCGTCCAGCCGTCGAATGGCGTGTTCTTCGACTTCGACACCAGCGACTTCGCGTGAATCGTGACCTCGGTGTCCGGCGACAGCACGGTGAGGTCTGCGGGGGCGCCCTCGGCAATCGTGCCACCGGGAAGACCCAGCACCCGGGCTGGATTGGCCGACAGCAACTCGACGAATCTCGTCAGGCTGATGACGCCGGCGTGGACCAGCCGGTCGAGGCACAACGGCACGGCGGTCTCGAGCCCGACGATACCGAACGGCGCGCGGTCGAACTCGAGCGCCTTCTCGTCGGCATGGTGCGGCGCATGGTCGGTCGCAATCACGTCCACCGAGCCATCGCGCAGGCCTTCGACCATCGCCGCCCGATCCGCTTCTTCACGCAGCGGCGGATTCATCTTGGTGTTCGTGTCGTACCCGCCGTTCGCCCGCAGCATGTCGTCGGTCAGCACGAAATGATGCGGCGCCACCTCCGCCGTGACCTTGATGCCGCGGTCCTTCCCCGTCCGCACCGCCCGGAGCGACTGCCGCGCGCTCATATGGGCCACGTGCACGTGCCCGCCGACCATCTCGGCCACGGAGATGTCGCGCTCGACGACGATCGACTCGGCGGCTCCAGGCAGGCCCTTGAGCCCGAGCATCGCGGCCACCGCGCCCTCGTGCGCGACGCCGTCGGCCTTGAGCGACGGGTCCTCGCAATGATCGATGACGGGCATGCCGAACATCGTCGCGTACTCCATTGCCCGCCGGATGAGCAGCGCGGTCGCCACGGGACGGCCGTCATCCGAGATCGCAACGCAACCGGCCCTGCGCAGGTCCCCAATCTCCGTCAGTTGGTCGCCCTTCGACCCGACCGACACGGCGCCGATGGGATAGACGCGCGCGAGTGCCGTCTCCGCCGCCCGCTTCATGATGAATTCGGTGACGGACGCGTGGTCGTTGATCGGGTCGGTGTTCGGCATGCAGGCCACGGCGGTGAACCCACCGGCAACCGCCGACGCCGTGCCGGTCGCGATCGTCTCCTTGTGTTCCTGACCGGGCTCCCGCAGATGCACGTGGATGTCGATCAACCCGGGTGTCAGGATGCACGACGCGGGCAATTCCACGACGCGCGCGTTCCCCGCGGGCAGGTCGCGTCCAACCCGCGCGATTCGGCCGTCCTGAACCAGGACGTCGAAGCGGCCGTTGCGCCCCGCGACCGGATCGACGACGTGAACGTTCTTGAGGAGCCCCTCAAACGTCGAGCGTCGAACTTCGAACTGACTCACGCGTCCTCTCCCCCTGCCAGCAGATACAGCACGGCCATCCGTACCGCGACGCCGTTCGATACCTGGTCCAGAATCACCGACCACGGCCCGTCAGCGACTTCCGAGTCGATCTCGACGCCGCGATTCATGGGACCGGGGTGCATCACGATCGCCTCGTCAGCCGCGCGGAGCATGCGCGCGGGCGTGAGTCCAAACTCCGTGAAGTACTCGCGGACGCTCGGCAGGAACAGGCCGTGCATCCGCTCGTGCTGGACGCGCAGCATCATCACGACGTCCGCGCCCGTCACCGCCTGGTCGAGCCTGGTGGTGACCTCGACCCCCAGCTGTTCCAGGCCGGGCGGGATGAGCGTCGCCGGGCCGCACGCGACCACCGTCGCGCCCATCTTCGTCAGCAGGTGCACGTTCGAGCGCAGGACACGGCTGTGGAGCAGGTCGCCGACGATCGCGACACGCAGTCCGGCGATCCGGCCCTTGCGCTCCCGGATCGTGAAGGCATCGAGCAACGCCTGCGTCGGGTGCTCGTGCGTCCCATCGCCGGCGTTGATGATGCTGGCCTTGCAGACGCGCGCGAGTTGATGCGGCGCGCCGGAGGACGCGTGGCGCATGACGATCATGTCCGGCGCCATAGCCTCGATGGTCCGGGCAGTATCCGCGAGCGTCTCTCCCTTCGACACGCTCGATCCGGCGGTCGTCATGCCGAGCGTGTCCGCGCTCAGGCGCTTCTCGGCCAGCTCGAACGACATGCGCGTCCGCGTGCTGGACTCGAAGAAGAGGTTGACCACGGTGCGGCCGCGCAGCGTCGGGACCTTCTTGACGGTTCTGCCCGCGACTTCCTTCATCGCGAGCGCGGTTTCGAGGATGAGCTCGATCTCGCCGGCATCGAGGCTCGCAATGCCGAGCAGGTGGCGGCTCTTGAGGCCGGTGGCGGCCGTCATCCCTCCACCTCCACTTCGTCGCGGCCGTCCAGTTCCTGCAGCCGGACCTGCACGCTCTGCTGTCGGGACGTCGGAATGTTGCGGCCGACGTAATCCGCCCGAATCGGCAGCTCGCGGTGGCCGCGATCGACGAGCGCGACGAGTTGGATGGCCCTCGGGCGGCCGAAGTCGATCAGCGCATCCAGGGCCGCGCGGATCGTCCTGCCCGTGTAGAGCACGTCATCCACCAGCAGGATCACGCGGCCGTCGATGGAGAACGGAATCTCGGTGCGCCGGATGACCGGCTGCGGGCCCACGGCGTGCAGCATGAGGTCGTCGCGGTACAGCGTGATGTCGAGCGCGCCGACGGGCACATCGACGCCGGTCAGTTCCGTGAGGTGATTCCGGAGCCGCGTAGCCAGAGGGACGCCGCGCGCACGGATGCCGACAAGCGCCAGGTCCTGCACGCCGGCCGGCGCGTCCGCGTCCCCGCCGGCACGTACATTACGTTCGAGAATCTCGTGCGCGATTCGGGTGAGGCTGCGTGAGACGCGGTCAGCGTCCATCACCACAGCCATGTGAGCCTCGGCATGTGTCCCTCTTTGCGGTCTCTCAGGGCCGCAATTAAAGAAGTCGAGAAGACAGTATCACACGCACCCCGCACTCGGCGCTAACTAGCGTTCATGCGTCAGCGTGTACGTCACCGGATGATCGCGCGTGTAGCCCGCCCGGAAGATGTCCGTACGCGCGAAGCCATCCATATCGCGGCCGATGGGCAGGCCCATGTAGTAGAGCACCGTCGGCGCCACGTCCACGATCGAGCCGCGCCGGTACTCGCCGGGGGCGACATTACTGCCGTAGGCGACGAGGAAGCCATCCGGCGCCGCCTCGTGCGATCCGGTGATATCGCCTTCTCCGGTCAGGCGGCCGAACAGCTGCCTCACCGGTGGACTCCGCTCCATGCCGTATCCAGACAGCACCATCAGCAGGTCGCCGGGCATGAGCGAATCCATGAATGCGCCGACCTGGGCGTCGAGCGCCGCGTAATAGCGGTCGAGCATCGATCGCCGGGGATCCGAGCCGGCGGCGGGGCCGAACACATCGGGCTCGGCATCGCGCAGATACAGGTGACCGAGTTCATCGATGCCCTCGAGCCTCAGCGCGACGAACTTCGGCTGAAACCAGCGCGTGAGGTCGCGCTCCGCTTCCGAGTACGCCTGGTCCCAACGCGGACGCCGCAGTCCGGCGGCCCGCGGATCCTGGGCGCCGCCCGGGAACACCTGCTGCCACGTCAGGGCCTGCCAGCGGTCGAACACGGGCCGCGCGATGTCCACCGCCGTCGTCGGAACGCCCGCGCCGAGATCGCCAGACCGCAGCGGCGAGCTCGTCGCTTCGTCAAAGGCGTCGCTGAGGAGGTATCCGATCGTGATCTCCGCGGGCTGGGTCAGCGGCCAATTCACTACTCCGGCCGCGACTCCGTAATCCCCGAGGATGTCCCACACCGGCCGCGCGCGCAGCGACTGGGACGCCATCGGCCCGGCCTGGACGAATCCCTGGTACAGCAGCGCTTGCGCGAAGCAGTAGTCGGGCAGCAGATTCACCGCCTCCTCGTCCGAGGCGCCGCCACCCACGCGGTAAATGAACTCCGATCGCACTCCGTTCTTGGGTGGGTACTTCCCGGTGGCGGCGGACGTCCAGACGGGTTCGGCCTGCGTCGGCCTGATCGTCGCCAGGTCGACGGCAGCGCCGCGCTCGAGCAGCGTTCCGAAGTTGGGCAGCTGGCCGGCGGCCACGCGCTGAAGCAGAAACGCGCGCGACGCGCCGTCGATGAGCAGCAGGCGCACCCGCGGCGGCGTCGCGACGGGCCGGGCCTGATTCGATCGCCGCGCGGCCGGCACCGGCAGTTCGCCCGGACCGCGAATCCAGAGCGGCACCAGGATCGAGGACACGATCGCCGTCGACATCAGCACCGCCGCCGGACGGTTGCCCCGCCGGCCGAACGAGTATCTGAGGATCGCGACGGCCAGCAGCACGATGGCGCAGATCGTCGTCGCGACGGCCCCCTGGCGCATGTGGTCCGCGGCCGCCTCGGAGAGCACCGATCGGAGCCCGCGCAGATTCGCCCAGGTGATCACGGCCGCCGCGCTCGTGGCGGCGGCGCTGAGCCAGGCAAGGATCCGGAGACTCAGCCACCCGGGATGCAGCGGCCGGGACGCGATGGCTTCGCGCGCGAGAATCAGGAGCAGGAGCGCGACCGACAGATATGGACCGTACAGCGCCAGCAGCGCGACGAACCAGCGCGCGGCCGTTCCGGACACCACCGGCACGTGCGGGTTGATCTGCAGCAGAAGCACCGTGAGGTACACCGCCGCGAGGACTCCGGCCGCGATCGCGTTCGCGACCATGCGCAGATACCGCATGCCTGGTCGATCATAGTCACTTCCCCGGGGCGCGCCCCCCGGCCGGACGACACGCTGGCTTATACTTTCGAGCGCATGCTGTTCGATGTGGCGGCCAGGGTGCTTGCCAACGCGCCGCTCTCCTCCGACTACAACGTGATCGCGCTCGACGCACCGGAGATCGCGGCTGCCACGGCGCCCGGCCAGTTCGTGATGGTCAAGCCGCAGGCCGGGTTCGATCCGTTGCTGCGCCGTCCGTTCTCGGTGTTCGAGGTGCTGCGGGACGCGACGGGCCGCGCGACGGGGATCAGCCTGCTGAACAAGCGCGTCGGTATCGGCACCGGCATGCTCTACTCGGTCGCCATCGGCGACCCGGTGCAGGTCCTCGGCCCGCTCGGCCGGCCGTTCGTGCCCGTCGATCCGCCGGCCGAAGCCTGGATGGTTGCGGGTGGCGTCGGGCTCGCGCCGTTCGCGACCCTTGCCGAGGCGCTGGCCGCGCGGGGAACGCGGATGCGGCTGTTCTACGGCGCCCGGTCGGCCGCCGATCTCCACTATGCCGACTTCTTCGCCCGGCTGGGCGCCACGCTCGATCTGACGACGGAGGACGGGACGCGCGGTGAGCGCGGACGGATCACGGCACCGCTGTCGCGCGCCCTCCACGACCACCAGGGCGCGCCCGTCACGATCTACACCTGCGGACCGACCCCGATGATGCGGGCCGTCGCCGAACTCGGCGAAGCCGCCGGACGCCCGGTCTTCGCCTCTCTCGAGCAGGTCATGGGGTGCGGCATGGGCGGCTGCTACAGCTGCGTCGTCCGCGTGCGTCGCGACGCCGGCACGCACTTCGTCCGCTCGTGCATCGACGGCCCGGTGTTCGACAGCCGCGTCCTGGTCTGGGATGCGCTCGGTGCCGGACACTGACGTGATTTCTGATTTGGCGATTTGGTGATTGCTCGTGGCTGATCTGTCCGTCCAACTCGGCGCTCTCACGCTGCGGAACCCGTTCATCGGCGCGTCCGGATGCTTCGGGTACGGCGTGGAATACGCGGGCGCCGTGGACCTCTCGACGATCGGCGGTGTCGCGGTCAAGGGCTTGTTTCTGAACGAGCGGGAAGGACACGCCCCGCCACGCATCGTCGAAACACCGGCCGGCATGCTGAACGCCATCGGCCTGCAGGGCATCGGCGTGCATCGCTTCGTCGCGGAGAAACTCCCGGAACTCCGCCGCCTCGGCGCCACGGTCATCGTCAACATCTGCGGCTCGACGCTCGATGAATACGTCGAGATCGCGCGGGTGCTGTCCGACCACGAAGGCGTGGGCGCGATTGAGCTGAACATCTCGTGCCCCAACATCAAGGAAGGCGGCATTCAGTTCGGGTGCAGCCTTCTCGGGACGCACGACGTCGTCAGCGGCGTGCGCAGGGTGACCACGCTGCCCGTCATTCCGAAGCTCACGCCGAACGTGACCGACGTCGCTTCGTTCGCGCGCGCGTCGGAAGACGCCGGCGCGGATGCGATCTCCCTGGTCAATACGTTCCTCGCGATGGCGATCGACGTCGAGACGCGCACGCCGAAGCTCACGAACGTGATGGGCGGCCTCAGCGGCCCGGCGATCCGGCCGATCGCGGTGCGCATGGTCTGGGAGTGCTTCCAGGCCGTGAAGATTCCCATCATGGGCATGGGCGGGATCGCGACGGTGGAGGATGCGCTCGAGTTCATCATCGCCGGCGCCACGGCCGTCCAGGTCGGTACGGCGAATTTCGTGGACCCGTTCATCTGGGGCAAGCTCGAGCGCGGCCTGGACGACTACATGACCCGGCACGGCATCGCGCGCGTTCGGAACCTCGTTGGCACGCTGCAGATTCCTCAGCGGCACTAAGGGCCCTGGCACTCGGCACTGATCGCGTATGAACCGAATTCTCGTCGCGCTCGACGTCCCGACCGCCGCCGCCGCGCTCTCGCTCGCGGAGACGCTGCGGGGCGCCGTTGGCGGTTTCAAGATCGGCAAGCAGCTTTTCACAGCCGTGGGACCCGAGATCGTCAGAACGATGGTCGACCGGGGCGACAAGGTCTTCCTGGACCTGAAGTTCCACGACATCCCCAACACCGTCGGGGGCGCGATCGCGTCAGCCGCCTCGCTTGGTGTCTGGATGGTGAACGTCCACGCCAGCGGCGGCAGACCCATGATGGAGGCGGCTCGCAAGGCCGCCGAGGCCGCGACGGGACACCGTCCGATCGTGATTGCCGTGACCGTGCTGACCAGCCTCGACGCGGCCACGCTGGCGTCGGTCGGCGTCAGCGCCTCGCCGCTCCAGCACGCCGTGAGGCTGGCGGAGCTGGCGCAGGCGTCAGGGCTTGACGGCGTCGTCGCCTCGCCTCAGGAAACGCCGGCGATTCGGGAGGCGTGCGGCCCGGACTTCGTGATCGTGACGCCGGGGATTCGCGGCGGCGCCGCGGCCTCCGCGAAGGACGACCAGCAGCGCACGATGTCGCCGGTCGAAGCGGTGGCGGCGGGCAGTTCGTATCTCGTGATTGGACGGCCGATCACGGCCTCGCCGGACCCGCGCGCGGCCGCGCAGGCGATCGGCGCTTCGCTCGCCACTTGACAACCTGCGACGGTTGCCGGTTATTTTGCCGTGACGACGAAGTACGCGCGCCGGTTCTGCGCCCAGCAGGATTCGGCGTCGTCGCTGCAGACCGGCGCTTCCTCGCCCTTGCTGACGATCGTCATCCGAGCGGCGGGAACGCCGAGGCTGATGACGTAGTCGCGGGCGACCGAGGCCCTTCGCTCGCCGAGCGCCAGGTTGTATTCGTTCGTGCCCCGCGAGTCCGCGTGTCCTTCGATGACGACGCGCACCGACGTCCACCGGCGCATGTAGTCGGCGTTCTTCTGCAGCACCGCGCGGCCGGCGTCCGTCAACTCCGCCTGGTCGTAGAGGAAGTAGACGACGCCGAACTCCCTCGTGACTTCGTCATTCGTCTTCTTCGCGAAGATCTCATCCTCGGTTGGCACGCGAGGGGGAGGCGCCGGCGTGGGCGTGGGTGTCGGTCTCGCTGGCGGTGGAGGCGGCGGTGTCGGCGTCGGCTGGACCACGGGCGGCGCAGGCGTCGGCGCGGGTGGGGGCTGCACGGGCGGCTTCTTTCCGCATCCGGCGGCGAAGACCGCCGCGGCTGCCATCACGACCAGGCACTGCTTCCATCTGCGCGCCATCACTCGACCTCCGATCAACTCGATGTGTCGTCGCGAACGATCCGCTCGCGGTCGCAGCTTACCGACCGGTGCCTGTACCTGTCAATCGTGAAAATGCGCTCATTTGTCTAAGATGGCGGTGCATGGACCGGATGCTGGACGCGACGGCGACCTCCGAGGAAACGAGCTTTTGGTTTCGTCATCTGCGCCGTACCGGCGAATCGATGCTGCGCTCCGCTCTCGACGGAATCTCACCGCGCCTGATCGTGGACTGCGGCGCGGGCACGGGCCGGAATCTCGACTGGCTCTCCTCGCTTGGGCCGGCGGTCGGGCTCGAGTTGTCCGAGACGGGCCTCGCGCACGGCCGGAAGCGCGGCCGACGGATGCTGCGGGGATCGGTGACGCATTTGCCGTTCGCCGACGGCGCCGCCGACGTCGTGACGTCCTTCGACGTGCTCTATTGCCTCGAGGATATTCACGAGCGGCAGGCCGTCCGCGAGATGCACCGGGTCCTGGCCAATGACGGCGTCGCGCTCGTGACGGTGGCGGCCCTCGACGTGCTCAAGGGCTCGCACTCCGTGCTCACCCACGAACGGCGGCGCTACACGCGAGGCCGGCTCGCGAAGAGCCTCGAGGCGGCGGGTTTCACCATCGAGCGCGTCACGTACACCAACATGATGACGTTCCCCCTCGTCCTGGCCATGCGGATGGCGGAGCGGCTGACCGGGCGCGGGTCCTCGCCGTCGGATACGAGCCTGCGCGTGCCGCCTGCGCCCATCAATGCCGCGCTCGACGGCGCGCTCGGCCTCGAACACCGGCTGCTGAAGGCGTTCGACCTGCCGGTGGGCAGTTCCGTGCTGGCGATTGCGCGGAAGACTAGATGACGCGGAGCTTCAGTCCTTCGTTCAGGCTGCCCAATCGGTAGCCCTTCAGGTCGATCGTGACGAACTTGAAGCCGGCGTCGCGGAGTGAGCGATCGATCTGGTCGGCCATCGCGGGTTCGATCGCGCGGGGAAGCTCATCCCGGCCGAGCTCGATGCGCGCGACGTCGCCGTGATGGCGCACGCGAAGCACGCGGAATCCCAGCGAGCGGAGCGCCTGCTCGCTGCGCTCGATCGCGAGCAGTTTGTCCTCGGTCACTTCGGAGAAATATGGCACCCGGGAGGACAGGCAGGCCGAGGCGGGCTCGTCCCAGTACGGGAGGCCGGCTTCGCGGGACAGCTCGCGGATGTCTTCCTTCGTGAGCCCGGCCTCGTCGAGGGGACTCACGACGCCGAACTCGCGGGCGGCCGCCCGGCCCGGACGGTAGTCGCCGCGGTCGTCCGCGTTGTTGCCGTCGGCCACGACGGCGAAGCCGCGCTCCCTGGCGAGCGCGGTCAGTCGCGTGAACAGCTCGTGCTTGCAGTGGTAACAGCGGTCGGCGTTGTTCGCGCGGTACGCGGGATTCTCCAGCTCCGCCGTGCTGACCACTTCATGCCGGAACGCGAATCGCGCCGCCGTTTCGAGCGCCATGGCGCGGTGTCGTTCCGGATAGCTGGCGCTCTCGGCGGTGATGCACAGCGCCGCGTCGCCCAGCACCTGCGTGGCGGCCCAGGCCAGATACGCGGAGTCCACTCCCCCGCTGTAGGCCACGACCAGCGAGGGCCAGGCGCGCAGCCGTTCAATCAGCGCCGCCTCGCGCAGACGCAACGCGTCACTCACTCGTCCCAGTCTCCTCCGCCGTCGCCGTCCTCGTCCTCGTCGTCCTCGTCGACGTCGTCCTCGGCGCGCTCGGCGTCCTCGGCGTCGTCCTCGTCCTCGTCCTCATCCACGTCGTCGTCATCGCCAACAAACTCGAGGGGCTCGAGGCTCATGACCCG
>CAZJTG010000112.1:1911-11763 GCA_964548865.1 uncultured Solibacteraceae bacterium | reverse complement strand
GAGATGACCTCGTTGGCGTTCATGTTCGTCTGCGTGCCGCTGCCGGTCTGCCAGACGAACAGCGGAAAATGCCCGTCGAGCTTCCCGGCGATCACCTCGTCCGCCGCCGCGACGATGAGCCGCACCTGGTCGGCGGTGAGCGTCTTCAGGTCGCCGTTGACGAGGGCGGCGGCCTTCTTGAGGACGCCAAGCGCGCGAATCATCGGCCGCGGGAAGTGCTCGGCGCCAATGTTGAAGTGGTGCAGCGATCGCTCCGTCTGCGCGCCCCAGTAACGGTCCGCGGCAACGGCGATTTCGCCCATGGAGTCGGATTCGTTGCGAGTCTTCATACGGGTGACGACAGGTTACGACAGGTGACGACGGGTGACGACAGGCGTGTTACCTGAACATGTTTTTCGCGACAAACCACACGTTTGCAGGTCTTTCCGCGAGCCGGCGCATGTACCAGGGAAACCAGTACTCGCCGTAGCTGATGAGGCAGCGCGTCCGGATGCCCTGGCGGCCAAGTTCCTGCTGGCGACCGGTCTGGATGCCGTAGAGCATCGCAAACTCGTAGCGGTCCTGCGACACGCGGCGGTCCTTGATCACCTGCTGCAGCCGCGCCTGAAGGGCAAGATCGTGCGTGGCGATGTGCAGCAGCGCGCCTGGCTTCGTGTTGTCGTCCTGCAGCAGGCGGGCCGCGAGCCGGAAGTAGCTCTCGTCCACGTCGGCTTTCTTCGGGTAGGCGACCGACGGCGGTTCGAGGTACGCGCCCTTCACGAGCCGAATGGCCGACCCGCGCGCCACGAGTTCCTCGATGTCCTTGTCTGTCCGGAAAAGGTACGCCTGGATCGCGATGCCGACCTTGTCGGACTTCTGGCGCAGCCGCTTGAAGAGCGTAATCGTACCCTCGACGTAGGGTGAGCTCTCCATGTCGAGCCAGAAGAAGTTGTTCGTGGCCTCGCACTGCTGCAGCAGCCGGATGCAGTAGTCGTAGCAGAGGTCGGGATTCTGGTCGTACCCCAGCTGTGACGGCTTGATCGAGATCTGCGCGTCGATCCCTGAACTGGCGACGAGTCCGATCACTTTGATGTAGTGATCGAACACGTCCTTCGCTTCGTCGATGTGCGTGATGTTTTCGCCGAGCCGCGTCAGGATCGTGTTCAGGCCCTGGGGCTTCAGCGCCTGCGCGGCCTTCACGGCGTCCTCCACCACCTCGCCCGGCATGAACTTGACGACGGATCGGCGAACGAACGCGGTGCGCATGGCGCGCTCGCGCAAAAACGCATTGGTGGAGGCCCAGAGCAGGGTCTTACGCATCACAGACATCGTTACCTGTCGCTACCTGTCGTCACCCGTCGTCACCTGTCGTGACCCGTCGTAACCAGACCTCCGCCCGGAGGCGCGGTCAGCGGCTTCAGCGTGCCGCGATGGCAGGTGAAACACGTGACCTTGGCCGCCCCGGCCGTGGCCGGATCGCCGACGTTCTTGAGGTCGTTGTTCAGCGCGGCCGTCATCTTGATCATCTGGCGCGCGACGGCCTTCTTCGGGTTGTCGTCCTTCGACCGCTCCTGCGCCGTCCCGACATGGCAGTGCGTGCACTCGACACCGCCCAGCGCCGCGGCGAACCCGCGCATCATCTGCGTGAGCTGCGGGCGCGGTGTGTCTTTGGGGAGTACTTGCAGGTTCTGCGCCGGCGCGGCGGCCTGGCCTTGCGCGAATACTCCGGCGCCGACCGCAGCGGACAGCGCGACGGCAAAACAGACGGTCTTCAGATCGTTCACACGCATCAAGGGCTCCTTCGAAGAAGATTCTATAACCTCTGGGCTCATGCCAACGGCGGCGGCGCCTCGACTGGTGACGGCATGACCTTGGTGAATTCACCACGCTGGAGCAGCTCCCGGCCCTTGCCGCCGCGGCCGGTCACGCCGTACTTGGCGGTACTGATGGTCTGCTCCGCGCCTCGTGTCGTCTCCACCGTCATCAGATCGCGGTCGCCCGATGACGCGATGAACCCGAGCAGGCGATCGTCTTCCTTCTGCAACTTGATCAGGATGACGCCACGACCGGGACCGCTGAGGAAGTTGATCTCGTCCGCCTTGCAGAGCATGGCGCGGGCCTGGCGGGTGGCGGCGATGAGCGTTTCGCCGCCCGTGATCTTCGCCACACCGACGAACTCGGCGCCTTCCGGCACGCGGCCGAACTTGCGCCCGGCGCGGGTGCTCGGCTCGACAAAGTGTTCGAGCGAGAAACGCAGGCTGTAGCCGTCGCTCGAGACCGCGAGCGCGTGCACCGGCCCCGGCGTCTCGGGATTCGGCGACTTGATGTTGCCGCTGGCGCGCGGATCGAGACTCAGGGCGCCCACCACTTTTTCGCCGTCCTTGAACTTGAAGAGACTCTGGATGGGCTCGCCGTAGCCGGTGGACGCCGGAATCTCCGCGATTCTGGTGGTGTACGCCACGCCGAAGTTCGTGAAGAAGACCGCCGTCGCGCGCGTGCTGCCGGCCACGGCCGCCAGCACCAGATCCCCCTCCCGCAATCGCGTGGTGCCGAGGTCCTTCACTTCTTTCTGGCGCTTCACCCACCCGTCGCGCGTGACAATCACGACGTTGTCTTCCTCGATGATGAAGTCTTCCTCGGTGTAGTCCTCCTCCGGCGCCTCGCCCATGATCTCGGACCGCCGCGCGTCGCCGTACTTCTTCTGTACCTCCTCGATCTCGTCGCGGACGATCTGCCACAGATCCTTCTCGCGCTTGAGGAGGCCGCCGATCTCCTTCGCGCGCTTCCGCTTCTCGGCCAGCTCCTGCTGAATGACGAGGATCTCGAGCCGCGCCAGCCGGTAGATCTTGAGCTCGAGGATGGCGTCGGTCTGCTCGGCGTCGAGCTTGAACCGCGCCATGATCTTTTCGGCGGCGTCTGCCTTGCCATCCGACTTCCGGACAATCCTGATGATCTCGTCGAGGGCGTCGAAGACTATCTCGAAGCCCTCGAGGATGTGGATGCGCTTGTTCAGCGCCTCGAGCTCGAACCTGAGACGCGCGCGGACGACGTCCAGCCGGAAGTGCAGGAACTGCCAGAGGATCTGATGCAGCTCGAGCCGCTCGGGCTTGCACACCGCCGGATTCTCGGTCGGCACGAGGCACGTGAGGTTCACCGGGAAGTTCGACTGCAGCGGCGTGTGCTTGTAGAGGTACGACATCACCATCCGCTTGTCGGCGTCGCCCTTCAGCTCCAGCGCAATCCGTACGTCGTCGGTGGACAGGTCCCGGACGTCGAGCAGGTGCGGCAGCTTGCGCGAGAGCGCGATGTCGGCGATGCGCTCGACGAGCTGCGCCTTGTTCACGCCGTACGGGACGCTTGTGATGTAAATCGTCTTGCCGCTCCGCGAGGCCGGGCCCTCGGTCCAGTTCGCGCGGATGCGGATCGTGCCGCTGCCGGTCTTGTAGATCTCTCGGATCTCGGGCAGCGTGTTCATGATCTGGCCGCCGGTCGGAAAGTCCGGTCCCTTGATGTGCTTCACGAGCGACACGTTCGCGAGATCCATGTCGGCGTCGATCATCGCGATGAGCGCGGCGCAGACCTCCTTGAGGTTGTGCGGAGGAATGTTCGTGGCCATGCCGACGGCGATGCCGGTGGCGCCGTTCACGAGCAGGTTGGGGATCCGCGCCGGCAGCACCACCGGTTCCTCGCGGGTGCCGTCATAATTCGGCCGGAACGCCACGGTGTTTTGCTCGATCTCGGTCAGGATCTCGTCGCTGATGCGCGCGAGCCGGCACTCGGTGTACCGCATCGCGGCGGCGTTGTCGCCGTCGAGCGATCCGAAGTTGCCGGATCCGTCCACCAGTGGATACCGCAGCGAGAACGGCTGGGCCATGCGAACGAGCGTTTCGTACAGCGCCGCGTCGCCGTGCGGGTGGTAGTTGCCCATCACGTCGCCGACGACCTTCGCGCACTTTCGGTGCTTGGCGTCGGCCGTCAGGTTCTGCTGCCACATCGTGTACAGGATGCGGCGCTGCACGGGCTTGAGGCCGTCGCGCACGTCCGGCAGCGCGCGCGACGTGATGACCGACAGCGCGTAGTTCAGATATCGCGACTGGGCCGCATCGTGGAGCGACACCACCTCGGCGCCCGGCGGAGGCGCGGCTACGCCGCCATCGCCAGGACCATCGAATAAGGACGGATTTTTCGAACGCTTCGCCACGGTGGAATATTAGTACGAACGGATCTCACCGGAAAGGTCGTGCTGGGCGAGGGCGATCGGAAGGTGCAGGATGATCGCCGTCCTCACTCGCTCGGCCTCGATGACTCGAAGCGTTGCCGCCACGGCTCGTTCCGGGACGCGGCCATCCGCGAGGTCGGTCCACGACCGCTCCTCCCCCGGTTGGAGGATCTGCTTCACCACGATCTCGCGCGTCTCGAGTGGCGTGCCGGCGGCGTCCGTGTACGAGATCGCGAGTCGCACATCGAGCCACGCCAGTGACTGACTCGTATTCCGGACCGTAACGTCGAACCGCGAAAAGCCCCGCCACGGCTTCCACTCGACGCGCGCGACTTCGAGGTCGGTCGTCGCGCGGATGTCTCGAGCCGTCCCGCGCCGCTCCCCGAGATACCGACCGTCGCGATCGTCGATCGCCGCGGCGACAAGCGCGCGATCGACATAAAGCGACTGTCGTTGCCAGCGATCCCAGGCCAGACCTGTGTGCACGATCGCGTTGCAGACCAGCACCACGGCGGCGATTCGGGACATGAGCCGTGACCGGCCGCACCCGCGTACCTCCCAGCACGTGAACGCAAACAATGCCGCCACCGGAAACCCGAGGTAGAACGCGTGCGCCTGCGGGCCGCGCACGGAATAGAAGTAGCTCGCGAAGATGAGGACGATGGTGCCAGCGAGCAGCCACCGTACGCGCGTCCAGTCATCCGCCGCGCTCGGGCTCTGCCTGCACGCGGACACCGCCATCCACAGCGGATGAACGACACCGGCAAGAACTACGGGAACGATCGCGACAACGACCAGCGGGCGGCGCAACAGGAAGAACACACGCTCGGCCGTGGACATGCCGACAAACCGCGTGATTTCGAAGGACGCAAACGAGAGCACGCGCGCGGCAGTGGTCACGAGCTCGAGCGGACTCTGCCAGTGAAACTCGACCGCGCCCTGGGAAAGGCCGGCGTCCCATCCATATCGGAGTATCGTGGGCACGAGAAGCGCGGCCGGCAGTGCCGCGCCTGCGACGAATCCCGCGGCCGCACGCGCGAGAGCCGCGGCGCGCGTGAACGCGCCCGGCACACCACCCCAGGCGACCGCCGCCGTCGCGGCGATGGCATACGGCGCGAGCAGTACCCACGACAGGTGCAGCTGCATGACCCACAGCAGACCGCATCCGATCATCGACCACGCGAGCGCGAATGGAACGATGCCGCGCCGAAGCTGTGGCGTTGCTTCGAATACGCCGACGAAAAACACGATCGCGCCCGCGAGCACGAATGACGGATTGACGACATGCGTCGAAAAATTGAGCGTCCAGGGCAGCGTGAAGAGCGAGAACCAGATGAGCCAGCGCGGCACGCCGGGCAGCCTGCGGCACAGGTACCAGGCCAGCAGGGCGAGTGCGCCGGCTGACAGCAGATTGATCAGGACGACCGGCGCCTCGGGCGCCGGCCAGATGGTGAGCGGGAGCCGGATCAGCCAGCCGAGAAGCGCACCGGGAATCTGACCTCCCGTCCAGACGACGTCCGGCCCGAAGTACGGCCACTCCTGACGGGCAAACGACTGCAGTCCGATGAGGTAGACCTGTCGTTCGTCCTCGAACCAGAACGGCATGGACAGGCCGTAGAGCAACCTGAACCCGACGAGCGCCGTCAGAGCCAGCAGCACTGACGGCCGCGAATGCCGGGGCATCCGCGAGATGCTACTCTGTCCCGACCTTCTTATGACAAAGCCAATCCGATTCGCACTCTCTGGTCTCTTCACGATGTGCGCCGCGGCGCTGGTCGCGACGTCGCTCACCATCTCGGCCCAGTCCGGCCGGCCGGACTGGAGCCGGTTCCGGGGCCCGAACGGATCGGGCGTGTCCTCGGCAAAGAACATCCCGACCGAGTTCGGCCCGGGCAGGAACGTGGCCTGGCGCGTCGAGCTGCCGACCGGCCACTCTTCGCCGATCCTGTTCGGCGATCGGATCTACCTGACGGGCGTCCGCGAGAAGACGCTCGTGACGATGGTGCTGGATCGGGCGAACGGGAAGATCCTCTGGGAGAAGGCCGCGCCGGCAGAAGCGAAACCGCCGGTGGACAAGCGCAACAACCCGGCATCGCCGTCCGTCGCCGTCGAGGCCAACGCCATCTACGTGTTCTTTCCCGATTACGGCATGGTCGCGTACGACCAGCAGGGCAAGGACCTCTGGAAGCTGCCGCTCGGGCCGTTCAACAACGTGTACGGCATGGGCGCGTCGCCCGTGATCTGGAACGACCTGGTTGTGCTGGCGGTCGATCAGAGCAGTGGATCGTACGTCGCCGCGTTCGACAAGCAGTCCGGCAAGGAGCGCTGGCGGACAGCGCGCCCGGAAGCGACGAGCGGCCACGCGACGCCGATCGTGTGGCGCGGACCGAACGGCCGCGACCAACTCATTCTGCCTGGCTCATTTCTCATGACTGCGTACGATCCCGCCAACGGCCAGAAGCTGTGGTGGGTCCGCGGCCTCTCCTGGGAGATCAAATCGACGCCGGTCATCGACGGTGACGTCCTCTATATCAATGGTTATGGGTCGCCTGAAGGCGATCCCGATCGCAAAGTCACGCTGGCCCCCGCGGACGAAGTCTGGACGACCGCCGACGCCGACAAAGACGGCGTCCTCAACAAGGGCGAGTTTCCGAAAGGCCCGGCGGCGGAGCGCAGGTTTCCGCCGGCGGGCTGGTTCGGTGTGGCCGATCTGGATCAGAGCGGCACGATCTCGAAGTCGGAGTGGGAGTACATGCGCGCCGCGCTCGAGTCCGAGAACGGCATGCTGGCGATCCGTCTCGGCGGCTCCGGTGACATGACCGAGAAATCCGTCCTCTGGAAGTACCGCCGCTCGGTGCCGCAGTTGCCGTCACCGCTGCTCTATCAGAACGTGCTCTGGATGGTGAACGACAATGGCATCGTCACCACACTGAATCCGAAGACGGGAGACGTGATCAAGCAGGGGCGCCTGACCGGCGCGCTTGGCGCCGTGTACGCGTCACCGGTCGCCGCCGATGGCCACGTCTTTTTCACGACCCTCCCCGGGGCCGTCGCAGTCATGGCACCAACGGGCGACCTCACGCCGCTCGCCGTCAACGTGCTCAACGAAGACGTCTACGCGACGCCGGCGATCGCGGACGGACGGCTGTACGTGCGAACGACGCACGCCCTCTGGGCGTTTGGCAAGTGACCCGTCGTGACCCGTCTACTTATCCGACCACTGCAGCGTCAGCGGCTGAACGCCCTGGCGCGTCGTCTTGATGGTCGTCAGTTTCGCGTTCGGAGCGCCCGCGGGCCTTCTGATGGTCACGGCGTACTGCACGATGGCGTTGGCGGCGACGCTGCGGAGGTAGTCGCCGAGCTGGGTCGAGTTGCCGATCGTGAGGCGGAGCCCGCCGCTGTTCGCGGCCAGCCCTTTGAGCAGCTGATCGCGTCCGCCGTGCTGACGCGTGCCGTAGCGCACGGATAGCGCCCACACCGAGGCGCCGGACTTCTGCACGGCCTCCGCGACGCCCTTGTACTGGCCGCTGGTGCTGCCGTCCGTCGTCGGCTCCCTGTTGACGACGAGAATCACGCGCCGCGGGCTGGGGGCTTTGGCCATGCGGCCCGACACGTCCATCAGCGCCTCATTCAACACGGGCTCGCTCCTCTGGATGACGAGCTTGCTCAGGATGGGCTCCAGATCTTTGACGTTCGAGGTGAGCTCGGCCTTGGCCACGGCCGCGCCGCCGAAGTCCATCAGCAGAATCTTGCTCGTGGGCGCGGCCGCCAGCACGACGCTGGTAAAACCGTTCAGCGCCTCGCGAAGCTGCTGCACGTAGTTGGAGGCGTTGCTCTCGTTGTCCCCCGGCTCACACGATTGCCGGGCGCCCGAGACGGTGCACACGGTCGTCTCGTACAGCACGGCGAAATACACAGGCTCCTCGGCCTTGCCGACCCTCAGGATCTCGCGCGGCACGCCGTCTTCCTCGACGGTGAGCTCGCCGGCCCCGATGGGCGGATCGACGACGGGCATGCCGTTGCCGCCGACGGCGGACAGATAGATGGTGCGCTGGGTGTCCTGCGTCGTCGCATCCGCGCCGACAGCAAGGAGCGCCAGGCCGGTCAGTACCGCGGCGAATCTCATGAGCAATCCTCCAAACCCGCTGAGTATACTGCGCCGACAACTGCGAGGCACCCATGCGAAGCCTACTGAGTTTTTGTGCGATCGCCGCGGCATCGAGCGTCATCACGGCTGCCGGCCCGCCGGCGGTCCGGCCCTCCGCGCCGCAGGCGCGGCCTCCGGTCGCGCTGGTCGGGGGCACACTCATCGACGGATTTGGCGGGGCCCCGCTCCGAAACTCCGTCGTCCTCGTGCAGGGTGAGCGGATCACGGCTGTCGGACAGGTGGGAACGCTGGCCGTACCGCCCGGCGCCGAGGTGATCTCGACGGAGGGCATGTCCGTCCTGCCAGGCCTGTGGGACATGCACGTCCATCTGATGATCAACGGGCACTCGGACTACGCGCACTGGGATCGCACGTACCCGGCGCGTTTCGAGAAGGAGATCATGCCGGCGTCCGCGAGGCAGCTGTTGCTGGCGGGCGTGACGAGCGCCCGTGACCTCGGCGCGCCGCTCGAGGCCAGCATCAACGTCCGCGACGCGATCAATCGCGGCGAGATTCCTGGCGCCACAATCTACGTCTCGGGCCCGTTCATCCAGCACGCCCCGTATCCGGGCACCGATTTCTTCCGCTGGGGTGTCAACGGCGCGGACGATGCCCGGGCGAAGGTGCGGCGGCTGGCCAGGGCCGGCGTGGACGTCATCAAGCTGATCGATCAGGACCTGATGACCGAGGCCGAGGCCCGGGCCGCGATCGACGAGGCGCACGCGAACAACCTGCCCGTCGTCGCGCATGCCCATCGGCCCGAGGAGATCCGGCTGGCTC
The DNA here is from genome assembly GCA_964548865.1 of uncultured Solibacteraceae bacterium. Lineage (GTDB taxonomy): Bacteria > Acidobacteriota > Vicinamibacteria > Vicinamibacterales > SCN-69-37 > DASUGC01. The sequence goes on along the minus strand of CAZJTG010000112.1, from coordinate 2,638 downwards.
TGCGCTTCGGCGCCGACGATCTGCAGCACACCGGACTGGCCACCGCGCCGGAGTATCCACCGGACGTCGTCGCGGCCATCCGCGAGCGCACGGCGAAGATGAATCTCGGCCCGTTCTTCTGGACGCCCACGGTCGAGGGTCTCTTCAACTACGAGTACATGCGGGACAACCCTGAGAAGCTCGACGATCCGTCGTGGACGCTGGGCCTCGGCGCGGATATTGTCGCCGACATCAGGAAGTCGATCGAGAAGCCCGGCGAGATGAGCTACTTCCAGCTCACGCCGTCACGCCGGCCGACGCTGAAGCGGAAGATCCAGCAACTGCGCGAGTCGGGCGTGACGATGCTCATCGGCACGGACAGCGGCATCCCGATGAAGTTTCACAGCCAGTCCACGTGGAACGAGCTCGACATCTGGGTGCGGGAAATGGGGATTCCGCCGATGGAAGCGATTCGCGCCGCGACGTACTGGCCCTCGGTGATGATGAAGAAGGATCGAGACGTCGGCACGATCACGCCTGGCAAGTACGCCGACATCATCGCGGTGCGCGGCGACGTGCTGCGCTACATCGATCTGCTGCAGCGCGTGGACGTCGTCGTCAAGCGCGGAAAGCGTTTCAAATAGCGAGCCGCGAGAGTGCGTGTCGGGGGTCCGGGGGCAGCGCCCCCGGAATAATCAAGGATTGGAACCGACGACGGGATATTGGTAGTACTCGCCCTGGTTGGCTT
>CAZJTG010000112.1:0-1811 GCA_964548865.1 uncultured Solibacteraceae bacterium | reverse complement strand
AATCAAGGATTGGAACCGACGACGGGATATTGGTAGTACTCGCCCTGGTTGGCTTTGATTGCGCCATACACCGGCAGGCCGACGGCCGCCAGGCCAAGCACGCACCAGAAGAGAAAGATCGCCGGGATCAGAATCACCGTCATCAACAGGATCGCCGACACCAGAAAGGCGATGAACACGGCCACGTTGAGGAGGACGGCCTGCCTGGCGATCGCCGCAATCACCGGCTGGTCCTTTCGGGTGATCCAGATGATGACGGGCACCAGCACGCCGCCGAACGGCACGATGTAGCCGGACAGGCCCGAAAGGTGCGTCAGCACCGCCATGCCTCGTTCTTCCGCGGGAATCGTGGTCACAGTCGAGCTGATCATGTGAGCCGGCCCCCTTATGGCCGGTCACACAGTACTACGGGGACCCGGCTGGTTCCGTTCGAACCGAGCCAAGCTGGGCTCTCGCCTAGCGGCCGTCTCCCGACCACCTGAAGTCGGCGATGAAGAGGTTCGTGTCCGTCGGCTTCGTCGAGTTGCGGTTCGATGCGAAGATCAGTTTCGAGCCGTCCGGCGAGAACATCGGAAAGCCGTCGAACGTGTCGCTGAACGTGATCTGCTCGAGGCCCGTGCCGTCGACGTTGATCAGGTAGAGGTCGAAGTTCCCGCCGCGCGGGTTCTTCATGTTCGACGCGAAAATGACCTGCTTGCCGTTCGGCGCGAAGAAGGGCGCCCAGTTCGAACCGCCGAGATCCTTCGTCACCTGGCGCATGTTGCTGCCGTCGCGGTCCATCACGAACACGTCGAGCGCCGACGGGCGCCACAAGCCCTTCTTCAGCAGCACGTTGTAGCGGTTCCAGTCCTCGCCTCGGGGCATGTGCTTCCCGCGGAACACAATCTGCGAGCCGTCAGCCGAGAAGAACGGCCCGCCATCCGGGCCCTCGGCGTTCGTCAGCCGCTTCACGTCCGAGCCGTCTGGGTTCATGGAATAGATTTCCATGTCTCCGTCACGCGTGCTCGTAAAGACGATGCGGCCGTCCTTCGCCACCGTCGCTTCGGCGTCGTACCCCTTCGTCTTCGTGAGCTGCACGAGGTTCGTGCCGTCCACGTTCACCTTGAAGATGTCGTAGGTGTCGTAGATCGGCCACACGTAGCCCTCGTCCCTGCCGGGCACCGGCGGGCATTCCTTCGCGCCCAGATGTGTGGACGCATAAACGATGGCGCTGCCGTCGGGGGTGAAGAAGCTGCAGGTCGTGCGGCCCGTGCCGGTGCTGATGAGCCTGCGCTCCGAACCGTCGACCTTCATCGTGAAGATCTGGTCGCACGGGTATTCGCCGGTGTTCTGATACGTCAGCCGGCCGCCGTCGAACGAGTAGTAGGCCTCGGCGTTCTCGCCGCCGAACGTGAGCTGTTTGACGTTCGAGAGCCGTGTCTCCTGCGGCAGCAGAATCGAGGTCGCGCCGGCCGCCCCGGGGGCTGACGTGACGGTGGCTTCAGGCGCCGGTGGCTCGGGCGAGGAGCACGCGGCGGCTGCGGCGAGGGCGACGGCGGCAAGAACGGCAAGGGCGCGCTGGGACATGCGTAAGATGATATCCAAACGCGTCACGGCCCTCACGCCTTCATGAGTGCTCTCGTACCCCGCCGCATTATTCACGTCGACATGGACGCGTTCTATGCGTCCGTCGAGCAGCGGGACAGGCTGGAGCTTCGCGGCAAGCCGGTGGCCGTCGGCGGTCCCGCCGAGTCGCGCGGTGTCGTGGCCGCCGCGAGCTACGAGGCCCGGAAGTTCGGCGTGCGGTCGGCCATCCCGATGTCCCGCGCCGT
>CAZJTG010000111.1:0-11790 GCA_964548865.1 uncultured Solibacteraceae bacterium | reverse complement strand
ATCGTGTTCCCGAACGCGATCTGACTGGCCGCCGCCGGCGTGCCGTTGATCAGCGCCGCCTTCGGCATCTTCCGCAGGTCCCTCGTCGTCGCCATCGTCGCGGCCAGCGGCACATTCAGTGAACCCGCGCCCTGTTCGATGAGACCGAAACCCTCGAGACGCTCTGCGGTGTACTGCAATGCTAGCTTGACCTGCGCCGGCGTCATCTTCGGATTCGCCTGGAGCACCTGCGCCACCGCACCGCTCACAACGGCCGCCGCCATCGACGTGCCGCTGAGCCTCATGTACGTCCCGCCGCTCGCGCCGTACACCCGGCGATCCGGATAGTCCAGCCACAGCGCAGAATCGGGGCTAACGGCGCCCTCAATCGCGTTGCCGGGCGCCACGAGATCGGGCTTCAATTCCCAGCTCGACGGGTCGTTCTGCTCGCCCACAGGACCGCGCGAGCTGTACGTCGCGACGCCGTCATCCGCACGGCTCACCGTGCCCTTGGTGTTGAGCGCCCCCACCGTAATCGCGCTCGGCGTATAGCCCGGCGACACCACGCCGCCCACGAGCGGCGTTCCGTCAGGAAGCTTCCCCAGGTTGCCGGCCGACGCCACGATCACGATGCCCGCCGCCGCAGCTCGTTCGGCCGCCCTCGCCATGGGGTCGTCCCTGTACGACCCGCCCGCTGCCGTGCCCAAACTCATATTGAGGACGCGAATATTGAAGAGTTCCTTGTTCGCAATCGCCCACTCGATTGCCTCGATGACATCGGAAACGTAGCCGGATCCGTCTCTGCCCAGGACCTTGAGGCTGATAATCGACGCGCCAGGCGCCATGCCCACATAAGTGGAGCCGCCGTTCAAGCGGCTGCCCGCGCCGCTGCCGGAAATCAGACTCGCCACGTGCGTGCCGTGGCCGTAGAGATCGCCGTTGCCTTCGCCGGTGAAATCCACCGAGTAGAGGAGGCGGTTCCGAAGATCCTGATGGTTGGAAATGCCCGAGTCGATCACCGCCACGGAGATTCCCCGGCCCGTGAGCCCCCCGAAGTTGCCGAAGCCCTTGCCCTTCCACAACGAACTCGCGCCCGTCGTCTGCGTGGGAAGCGCCATCAGGCCGTGTACCTTCGCGTCCTCGGAGAGGTGCCCAACGCCACGGTCGCGGCCAAGCAACTCGATCTGGCCTGCGTTACCCGTGAAGACCGCACCCCCAGGCAGGCGCTTGCTCACCACAAGGCCATAAGCAGCCGCGAGGCGATCGACCTCGGACTGCGGACCCTCATAAATCACATCCGCCGTGCCCTTGCCGCCCTGCGTCACGAAAGTCTCGAGACTCCTCGAGAACACCGGACGCTCATCCTGGGCGAACGCGGGGGTGGCAAGGACCAGCCCGGTCACAATGAATCCGATGACCAGGCGGCGGCAGGAGGAGTACTTGGCTGCGTTCATTTTTGTCTCGCGCATCAACCACCAGCGACCCTATTTCGCTGGCTCAGGCACAGAGACGTAACGCGAATTTCGTACCAGTAATACAGTTTGGAAATTACTGGCAATTTCTTACCAATTTGGTGGGACAGGCGGTCCGGTCGGCAAGGGTACTTACAGTACCGTCTGGGACCCACCGGATTTGTATCGGCACGACGCACCCAAACGGTAATCAGCCCTCCGACCGAAACACTTGAGCGACGGAATCTGCAACCCGCATGCAGTTCCGTGAGACGGAGCCCCAGAATTGAAAAAAATACCCGCAATTCTCGTGATCGCGCTCCTCGCGGGGGGTGGCTACTACTGGTTCGGCAGGCTCCAGGCCCCCGGGGGATCCTCGGCCAGCAATACCGACAGCCCCTCTCCGGGTGGCCGCATCACGGTCGCTTACAGATCTGAACCGAAGACGTTCAACCGGCTCGTCTCCCCGAACGCGGCCGAGGACCTGGTGTCGAGGCTGACGCAAGCGACGCTCCTCCGCCTGGACAGGACGACGGGGGAGTTGGGCCCTGGGCTCGCGTCGGAGTGGACCGGGTCGCCAGACGGACTCACCTGGACCCTCAAACTGCAGGAGGGGTTGACGTTCTCGGACGGCACGCTTTTCACGTCGGCGGACGTGCTGTTCACGTTCCAGGCCCTCTTCGATCCCAGGGTAAAGAGTGCCATGGCCGCGAGCCTCATGATCGCTGGTAAACCTTTACAGGTCAGAGCTTTAGACTCATCGACGGTCATGATCGTCCTGCCCGCGCCCTACGGGCCTGGGCTCGCCATGCTCGACTCACTGCCCGTCCTGCCCAGGCACAAGCTCGCCGCCTCGCTCGAAGCCGGGACGTTCAGCGAGGCCTGGTCGGCATCGACCCCGGTCGCCGAGGTCGTGGGACTGGGGCCGTTCGTGGTTCAGGAATACGTCCCCGGCCAGAGGCTGGTGTTCGCGCGAAACCCGAGGTTCTGGCGGAAGGACGAGGCGGGCAGGCAACTGCCGTATCTCGACGCCATCGAAATCCAGTTCGTGGCCGACCAGAACGCGGAGGTGCTGCGCCTCCAGGCCGGCCAGGTGGACTTGATCAGCAACCAGGCCCGGTTCGAGGACCTGGCTGCGCTCAAGGACCTTGAGCAGAAGGGCCGGTTGGCGCTCACCGACGCCGGCATCTCGATCGCGCCCGACATGCTCTGGTTCAACCTCAATCCCGCGGCGACCGTGGCGAAGGACCGGCCCTGGCTGCAGCGCGACGAGCTCCGCCAGGCGATCTCTCACGCCGTCGATCGGCGCGCGTTCGTGAACACGATTTTCCTGGGCGAGGCCGCCGAGATCGCCGGGCCCATCACCGCCGGCCACAAGGGCTGGTTTCTGCCCGATCTCAAGCCACCGTCCGGTGGCCCGGACAAGGCTAGAGAACTGCTCGCCTCGATCGATCTCAGAGACCGCAACGGCGACGGCCTCGTGGACGATGCCCAGGGAAGGACGGCGACGTTCTCGCTCATCACGCAGAAAGGCCACACCGTGCGTGAGCGATCGGCGGCGATGGTGAAAGAGCAGATGCGCAAGGCGGGTCTCGAGATCGACGTCGTGCCCCTCGAACGACGCTCCATCATCGAGTCCTGGAGCAAGGGCGAGTACGATGCGATCTACTTCGCGATCGAATTCGACTCGTTCGATCCCTCGCGAAACGCCGAATTCTGGCTGAGTTCCGGCCCCTTCCACTTCTGGCACCCGGGCCAGAAGACGCCCGCGACGGCATGGGAGGCGAAGATTGACGATCTGATGCGGAAGCTGTCGGCGTCCATGAACCTCGACGAGCGGCGGCAGTTGTTCGCGGAAGTCCAGCGCGTGATGGCCGCACACGAGCCGGTGCTCTATTTCGCCGCGCCGAAGGTGATTCTGGCCACGAGTGCGCGGGTCGGTGGGGCCAAGCCGTCGGTGCTCGCGCCCAACCTGCTCTGGAATGCCGAACGGCTCTTCGTCACGGATGCCTCATCGAATCGTTGACGTGACGCGCACTTTCCCGGCGTTCGTGCTGCGGCGCCTCGTCGGGGCGGCCGTCTTCATCGTGGTCGTGTCCTCGTCCGCGCTCGTGCTGATCCGCCTCGCGCCGGGCGACGCGACGACGGACATGAAGATCACGGTCTCGGATGCCTCGGTGATCGCGGCTGAGAAGGCGCGGCTGGGACTCGATCGGCCGGTGTGGGCGCAGGCTGCGTCGTGGATTGGCGGCCTGGCGCGCTTCGATCTGGGCCTGTCATCTCAGTACGGCCGGCCGGTTTCCGGGCTTGTGGCCGAGCGCATGGCCAACACGGCCCTATTGGCCGGCCTTGCCCTCGTGCTCGCCACGCTCATCGGCATTCCCGCGGGCGTCACATCTGCCGTCGCGAGAATGGGGCCGGATCTGATTTCAGGAGGGAATTACGCCAGGCCCCAGCTTCTGGCGCGGACGATCGCCGGCACATCGGTCCTCCTCGTCGCCGCGCCGCCCCTGCTGCTGGCATTGGCGCTGCTGTACCTGGCCGTGACGACAGGCGTGTTGTCGGTCGCGCCGGGAAGCCTGATGCTGCCGCTGCTCGCGCTCGCACTGCCCATGGCTGCGGTCATCGAGCGGCTGCAGTCTGCCGCCATCGCGGACGCCCTGAACACGCCGTCGCTCGTCGCGGCGGCCGCGCGCGGCATCCCGCGCACGCGTGTGATCTGGCTCCACGCCCTGCGCGCGTCGCTGCAACCCGTGCTCGGCGTCTACGGCATCATCATCGCCGCCCTTTTCAGCGGGTCGGTGGCCGTCGAGACGATCACGTCCTGGCCCGGTCTTGGCCGGCTGATGCTCGACGGTTTGCTCGGCCGCGACGTCTTCCTGGTGGCGGGTTGCGCGCTGGCTGGCTCGTTTCTCGTCGCGATGGGCAATCTGACGGCGGACGTTCTGCGCGCGTTCGTTGATCCACGAACGCGCGAGGCCGCATGAAGGCGATTCTCCTGCTGGCGGCGGCCGGCCTTGCGGCGATTGCCGCACCGGCAGTCGCGCCGAACTCGCCCGCGACGCAGTTCACCGACAAAGCTTACGCGCCGCCAACGCCCATCCGCATTCGAGACGCGAACGGATTTCGGGCGCCGTTCTTCTATAAGCAGACGCTCGTCAATCGCCTCGCGCGTGAATACGTCGAGGACACGAACGCGCCAATTCCGCTGCGCTGGTTCAGCGGCGGAAAGCTCGTGGTGAGCGCAGACGCCGCCGAACCCGTACTGTTCCTCGGCGCCGATACGCTCGGCCGCGACGTGTTTTCGCGCCTGGCGTCAGGCGCGCGCTGGTCGATCGGCGTCGCCGCACTCGGCGTCGTGGGCGCGCTGCTGATTGGCACCCTGGTCGGCGGTCTGGCCGGTACCGCCGGCGGGCGCACAGATGCCGCGCTGATGGGCGTATCGGACTGGCTGCTGGCGATGCCGGGCGCGTATCTCGTGCTCGTGATGCGAGGCGCGCTGCCGCTTGTACTCACCGCCGGCCAGACCTTCGCGCTCATCTCGCTGCTCTTTACCGTGGCCACCTGGCCCCACGTCGCCCGCGGCGTCCGCGGCATCGTCGCCGCCGAGCGGGCGCGCGAGTACGCGGAGGCCGCTCGCGCGAGCGGTGCGGGCTTGTGGCGGCTCATGTCGCAGCTGCTGCCGGCGGCACGCGGGTTCCTGGCGGTTGAGATCGTGCTCCTCGTGCCCGCGTTGCTCGTGGCCGAGGCGACTGTGTCCTACCTCGGCCTCGGGTTCTCGGACGCCGCAGCCAGTTGGGGCCGGCTCCTTCAAGATGCCGCGAACGTTCGTGTGATGAGCGAAGCGCCCTGGATGCTGGCGCCGGCCGTCAGCGTCTTCGTCGTGACGCTCGTCGCGCAATTCGTCGGCTCCAGTTCGGCTCGGCGCGTCTGAAGATTCGGCCCGCGCCGTGATAGCGTTTTCGGATGCCTGCTGCCCTGGGCGGGATCTTTCCGCCGATCGCCACCATCTTTGACGCCACCGGGAACGTAGACACCGGCGCGATTTCCGCGAACGTCACTCGCCTCATGGCGACGCCGCTCGCCGGCGTGCTCGCCCTGGGCTCCAACGGCGAGGCGGGGCTGCTGGACGACGAGGAAGGCGACCAGGTCGCGGAGGCGGCGCGCGCCGCGGTGCCCGCCGATCGGGTCTTGCTCGTGGGCGTGGGCCGCGAATCAACCGTCGCGTCGACAGCCGCGGCGCGACGCGCGGCCGACCTCGGCGCCGACGCCGTGCTCGTACGTCCGCCTTCGTACTACAGGTCTCATGTCAGTGCCGATGCGCTCGTGGCGCACTTCCGGCAGATCGCGGACGTTTCCCCAGTGCCGGTCGTGCTCTACAACCTGCCCGGGCCCACCGGAGTGACCCTGACGCCGGCGATGGTCGCGTCGCTCTCCGCCCACCAGAACATCCTCGGTCTCAAGGAAACGAGTCCCGACCTCGAACGTCTCGGCATCGCGGCCGGGCTTCGCGGCGGCGCGTTTCCCGTGATGTCCGGGTGGGCGCCCGTGCTGTACCCCGCGATGATGGCCGGAGCCGCCGGGGGAATTCTCGCGGTGGCCAACGTGCTGCCCGAGTCGTGCGTGGCGCTCTATCAGCACGTCAAGGCCGGCAGGCACAAGGACGCGCTGGCGTTGCAGCGATCCATCACGAAGGTCGCGATGCTCGTGTCGAGCGTGCACGGCATCTCCGGCCTGAAGGCCGCGCTCGAGATGACGGGTTTCAGCGGCGGACCGGTCCGGGCGCCCCTGCAGCCGGCCGGCGACCGCGTCCGGGCGGAAATCGCCGCCGCGCTCAAGGAATTCCAGGGGAACTGATCTCGAATGCTACCCACCACCGATCGCCTGCTCCTCGGCCCCGGACCTTCGCCGGTATCGCCCGGCGTCCTCGCGGCGCTCTGTGCGCCGCCGCGTTCGCACCTCGATTCGGATCTCCTGTCGCTGCTCGATGACATCCGCGCCCGGCTTGCGCGCGTCTTCTTCGCGCCAGCCGGCTCCTCCGTCCTGGCTGTTTCCGGCACGGGAACGACGGCGATGGAAGCGGCGGTCTCAAACATGGTGGAACCGGGCTGCCGCGCGCTCTCCATCGTCACCGGCTATTTCGGCGAGCGCCTGGCCGGCATGATGGAACGTCACGGCGCCGAGGTCACGCGCATCAGCGTCGAGTGGGGACGCGCGGTCGATCCTGGCGCCGTGGAAGCCGCGCTGGCGCATCAGCGCTACGACATTGTCTCGATCGTTCACGCCGAAACATCGACGGGCGTCAGGAATCCGATCGAGACGATCGCGCCGCTCTGCCGGCTCGAGGGCGCCGTCGTCATCGTCGATGCCGTCACGTCGCTCGGCGCGCTGCCGCTCCACATGGACGGCTCGCTCATCGACGTGTGTTACTCGTGTTCGCAGAAGGGGCTAGGGGCGCCGCCGGGGCTGTCGCCCGTGGCCTTCGGCCCGCGCGCGTTGGAGCGCCGGGTCGACTGCCGCAACTACTCGCTCGATCTGACGCTGCTTGAGGATTTCTGGGTTCGGCGCAAGTATCACCACACGATCTCGTCGCCGCTGGTGTACGCGCTCGCGACTGCGCTTGCGGAGATCGAGGACGAAGGGGTGGGCAGTCGATGGGCCCGACATGAGTCCGTCCATCATCAGTTCGTGACGGGGCTGGCCGGGCTGGGTGTGACCCTCCTGCCGCCGCAGTCGGAACGACTGTGGAACCTGAACGCCGTCGTCGTACCCGAGAACGTCCAGGAAGGCAAGGTACGGGCCGCGCTTCTCCGCACGCACAATATAGAAATCGGCGCCGGGCTGGGGCCGCTGGCCGGGCGCGTCTGGCGCGTGGGCCTGATGGGCTCGGGCGCAACGGTCGCCAACGTCGATCGGCTGCTGGCGGCGTTGCCCGCGGCAATGAAGGAAGGTCAGGCATGAGACTCAGGTACGTAGCGATCGCAGCACTGCTCGGCGCCGCGGTGGCGTGCGCGACGAATCCCGCGACCGGTCGGCGGCAGTTGATTCTGATGTCCGAAGCCGAGGAGATCGCGCTCGGCCAGGAGTCGGACGTTGAGATCCGGCAGCAGATGGGCGTATACGGCGACCAGAATCTGCAGCGATATGTGGACGGTCTCGGTCAGCGCATGGCCCGGAACTCGTACCGCCCCACTCTCAAGTGGTCGTTCGCGGTGGTCGATGAGTCCGCGGTCAACGCGTTCGCGCTGCCCGGGGGGTTCATCTACGTCACGCGCGGCATTCTCGCGCACATGCGCAACGAGGCCGAACTGGCCGGCGTGCTTGGACACGAGATTGGACACGTGGATGGAAAGCACTCCGTCGACCAGTACTCGAGACAGTTGCTGGCCGGCGGCGCGCTGGCGGGCGCGTCGATCCTCGCGCCAAAGTACAAGACCGCGTTCGGTGCAGGCGGCCTCGTTGCGGGGCTGGCGTTTCTGAAGTTCGGGCGTGAGGCGGAACTCGAGTCCGACCGGCTGGGCGTGGCGTACGCCTCAAAATCCGGCTGGGCGCCCCAGGCGATGGAAGGCGTGCTCGGCACGCTCGGGCGACTGAGTCAGGGGTCGAGTCGGGGCGTCCCAAACTGGGCTCTCACGCATCCACCCGCCGAGGACCGCATCGTCAAAGTCCAGGCGGCCGTGACGGCGGCGCAGGCGTTCGGAGGGAAGGCGACGAACGCGGCGGAGTTCGAGCGCGCCATCGACAACATCGTCGTGGGGGACAGCCGCGAAAAGGGCATGGTGCGCGGCAGCGACTTCGTGCATCCGATCATGCGAATCTCCCTGCGCTTCCCGGACGGCTGGGACATCAGCAATGGCGCGGACCAGGTCTCAGCGGTCGAGAACGAGCAGGGCAGTGTCGCGATGCTGCTCCGGATTTCGCCGAGCACGTCCTCGTCGCCCGCGGCGGCCGCGCGCGACGACATGGCCAGGGCGAAGCTCACGGAAACGAGCGGCAGCAACACGCGGATCAACGGTCTGGACGCCTACGTCGGCACGTACGAAGGCATGAGCGACACCACGCGCATCGTCGTGCGCGCCGCGCACATTCGGTCGGGCGACACGACTTACCTCGTCGCCGGCCTCGCCAGCGCCGCGGGTTTTTCTGGCGCGAATGGCACGTTTGGCGCCACGATTCAGTCGTTCCGGCAACTGTCGCAGCAGGAGGCGGATCGCATTCAACCGGCGCGCCTGACGTTCCAGGCCGTGCGCGGGGGCGACACCTGGGAGTCGCTCGCGAAGCCGAGCAACGGATCGGTGCGCGCCGCCTCGCTCGCCATCATGAACGGTAGCGACGCGGCGACGCCACCGAGGGTGGGTTCGCGCATCCGCGTCGTCATCGGCGGATAATGCGGCCGTCGTGGCGGCGCGCGCGGGACTCTTTCGGCGGATTCTGCGGTACGGCGTCGCGGCGCTTGCCGTGTTTCTCTCGACGCTCGCCTACTGCTGGCTGACGCTGCCGGACGTGCGTCCGCTCAGGACCGCGACGCCGACGAGCACGGCGTTCATGCGGATGCGGCAGGCCGAGGCGATCCGCGCGGGCAGGTCGCCGGCGTATCAGCAGCGGTTCGTGCGGCTGAGTCGCGTCAGTCCCAATCTGATTCGCGCCGTGCTGCTGGCCGAGGATGCGGGATTCCACGGCCATGGCGGCGTTGACTGGGACGAGGTGTTGGCGTCGATCGAGCGCAACATCGACCAGGGCGAGTTCTCGCGCGGCGCCTCGACAATCACGCAGCAGCTCGCCAAGAACCTCTATCTCTCGCCCTCGCGGAACCCCTATCGGAAGGTGAGCGAGTGGATGATCGCGCGCAGGCTTGAAGCCGAGCTGCCCAAGCAGCGCATCCTCGAGCTGTATCTGAACCTCATCGAATGGGGCGACGGCATCTGGGGATGTGAGGCCGCCGCGATCCGCTACTTCGGCATTCCGTGCAGCCAACTGTCGGTGGAGCAGTCGGCGCTGCTCGCCGGCGCCATCATCAATCCGCGCATCTACAGCCCGGCCAGGCCAAACGGGCGGCTGCTCCGGCGGCAGCAGATCATTCTCGGAAGGATGGCGGCGGGGGGCTGAGCACCCGTCGTGCCCCGACCCACCGCGCTGCCCAGTATCCCTGGTCGAACCGCTCGATGCGCACGACCGACCCATCCGCAGGCGCGTGGATGAATTCCCAGCGCGCGCCGGTGGCGATCACGATGCCGACGTGCGTGGCGCCGGGCCCGGTGGTGCTGAAGAAGACGAGGTCGCCGGCCTGGATGTCGTCCTGCGCCACGGTGCGCCCGGCGCCGAACTGCTCGGCCACGGTGCGGGGGACGTCGATCGCATGCTGCCGCAGTACGTAGCTTACAAAGCCGCTGCAATCGAAGCCGGTGTCCGGGGCCTGGCCGCCAAAGCGGTACTTCGTCCCGAGAAGATCGAAGGCGGTCTGGAGGATGGCGGCCGCCGGTGCGGCCGGCGGCAGAGGACTGACCGGCGCCGGCGCGGCCAACGTGACCGGTGATTCGATCGGTACCGGTCGCGACCTCGGAAAGGCCTCCGGCCGGTTCGCGGTCGATGTATTCACCGCGCACGCGCCCGCCGACACAGACGAATACCCGACGACCGTCAGAAGCAGCAGCGCACGCACCACAAAGAGTGTATCGGCCCTTCCGACCTGCGTCCCTCAGCCCCCTCGGCCGTCCCTTTGCCCTCCATTTGCCCTCTGCCCTTTGCCCCCTGCCCTGCTCTGGCTCTCCCTAAACCGCCGTAAATACGGCGTTTACGACAGGTTGCTTGCTTGACTTGCCTCCGAAGCTCCAGCAAGAATGAACCAACTCGGTCATGGAACAGACGCTGCTGCTCAACGCGACCTACGAGCCGCTCCGAGTGGTGCACTGGCAGAAGGCCATCACGCTCTGGTGTCAGGGCAAGGTGGAGATTGTCGCGCACCACGACCGCGAGGTCCGTTCAGTCACGTTCTCGATGAAACTGCCGTCGGTCATCCGGCTGCTCCGTCGGATCCGCGTCCGTCGCAACGTCGAGTACGTCCCATTCTCGCGCGCGAACATCTACGCCCGCGACAACCACTCGTGCCAGTACTGCGGGGAGGTGCTGGCCTCCTCGGAGCTCACGTTCGACCATGTCGTGCCGGTGGCGCAGGGCGGCCGCAAGGACTGGGAGAACATTGTTACCTGCTGCATCTCCTGCAACCGCAGGAAGGGCGGGCGCACGCCGGCGCAGGCGGGCATGCACCTGATTCGGCACCCGAAGCGGCCCGACCGCGCGCCTGCGATCCGCATCACGTTCGGCCTGCGCAACGCGCCCGAAAGCTGGCGCGACTACTTCTACTGGAATGTGAAGCTCGACGAGGAGCCATAAGGCGGACTCGCTCGTTGCGCACAGACTAAGATCAACGCACTGCCGTGCCTCAGGTCATTTCTGCCCTCCGGCCCAGCCTGGCCGCGCCAGGCGGTGTTGTCACCATCGAAGGCACCCATCTGCCTGTTCCGCCCGACGGTCCTCCCCACGTACTGGTCGGGTCGAAGGACGCGCACGTCGTCTTCGCCACCCCGACACGGCTGGCCATCACGGTGCCGGACGACGTGGAAGCGGGAACCGTGGCGGTCCGGATCGACGAGCTGCCCGGCGAGACGGTTTACCTGGACGTGCTGCGCCAGTACGTCACGGGCGTGCATCAGGTGGACAGCCCCGTCTATGGCGCAGACGGCTTGCTCTACTGCACGATGAGCGGCAGCCGCGGGTCCAAGGCGGCGGTCCCGCTGTTCCGGATCGACGCGGAAGGTGCGCGCCAGCCGATCGACGTCGAGATCGCGAATCCGACGTCGATGGCGGTTGGGCCCGACGGCCTTCTCTATGTGTCCAGCCGTTTCGACGGCCAGGTCCATCGGCTGCTTGGCGACGACCGCGCGGAGATCTATGCGACTGAACTTGGTGTCGCGACCGGCCTCGCATTCGGCCCGGAGGGCGACCTTTTCGTCGGCGATCGATCCGGCACGATCTTCCGCGTCACGACCGAGCGGCAGGTCGAGTCGTTTGCAACACTGCCGGCGAGTGTCGCGGCATTTCACCTGGCGTTTGGCCCCGACGGCTGCCTCTACGTCTCTGGTCCCACGCTCGGAACGACCGATGCGATCTACCGGATCACACCGGACCGACTGGTAGATGAAGTGTGCCGCGGCTTGGGCCGGCCGCAGGGGCTCGCGTTTGATCCGGGCGGCTCGCTGTACGTTGTCGAGGCGCTTGCGGGAAGAGCCGGGCTCTACCGCCTCGATCCTGTGAAGCCGGGGTCAGACCGGGGTCAAACTGGGGTCAGACATGTGTCTGACCC
>CAZJTG010000110.1:7831-11845 GCA_964548865.1 uncultured Solibacteraceae bacterium | reverse complement strand
GGCCGGCCATGCCGCTGCCGGCGTCGAGTACGACGTTGAACGGCTTGATGACGCGGGGATCGATGAACGACATCACCTTCTCGACGTACGCGTCGAGCAGGTCTCGCGTCTCGAGCGCGCCCGCGGGGCCGTGCGGCGCGGGGAACGCGTCGTGTGCGATCATGTCGCGGATGTCGCCGATGCCCGCGTCGCCCGACAGCGGGAACGCGCCTTCGCGCACCATCTTGATTCCGTTGTATTCGCCGGGGTTGTGGGACGCCGTGATCTGGGCGCCGCCGTCGAGGCCGTCGCGCACCACCGCGAAGTAGATCATGTCGGTGCCGCACATGCCGTAGTCGATCACGTGCGTGCCCTGCGACCGCGCACCCTCGATGAACGCGGCGGCGATCCCCGGCGACGACACGCGCATGTCCCGCGACACGCCGATCCGCTTCGCCCTGAGATAGGCGGCGTACCCGCGACCGATCTGCCGCGCGACCTCTTCGTTGATCTCGCCAGGGTAGAGCCCCCGGACGTCGTAGGCTTTGAAGATTGACGGATTGATCATTGCTCAGGCCTTGGAGTAGTCGGTCACCACCGACTTGTCTCCGAAGATGGACGCGTCGCCAATCTCCGAGTTCCGGCCGAAATGGCAGTGGCGGCCGGCGATCGCGGCGCCCAGCCGCGCTTCGTTGCCGACCCAGGTGTTGGGCCAGAGGATGGCGCCGTTGACGAGGGCGTTCTCGCCGACGTGGCAGTGGCGGCCGATCACGGAGTTCGGGCCGATGCGCGCGCCGGCCTTCACGACGGCGCCGGCGTCGATGAAGCAGGGCGCCTCCACGGTCGCACCCTCTTCGATTCGGGCGTCGGGCGAGATCCACGACGTGTTCGGCGCCTGGGCGAACGGCGGCGCGGTGAATCGGCCGGCCATGACGTCGCGATGCGCCTGCCGGTACTTCTCGGGCGTGCCGATGTCGATCCAGTAGCCGCGATAGATGTACGCCACGAATGTTTCGCGGTTCTCCACCAGCGACGGGAAGTAGCCGCGCTAGATCGAATACACGGTGTCCGCCGGGATGCGGGACAACGTGTCCGGCTCCAGGATATAGATACCGGCGTTGATCGTGTCGCACCGGATCTGGTCCGGTTGCGGCTTCTCGACGAAGCGTTCGACGTTGCCCTGGGGATCCGTCTCGACGAGCCCGTAGGCGGTGGGGTTGTCCACGGGCGTCAGCACAATCGTGGCCGCGGCCTTGCGCTCGCGGTGCAACGCCAGGACGGCAGCCAGGTCCACCGATGTGAAGACGTCTACGTTGAAGACCACGAGGGGCTCGCCTTTGGCGTCGCCCGCGGCGAACTTGATGGCGCCGCCCGTGCCGAGCGGCGTCGGCTCGACGACGTACCGGATGTGCACGCCGAAATCAGATCCGTCGCCGAACACCTCCTCGATCCGTCGAGGCTGGTAGTTCAGGCTGAGGACGATTTCGTCGATCTCGGGCACCTGCCGGAGCAAATCGATCTGATACTGCAGAAACGGCCGATCGAAGATGGGCACGATCGGTTTCGGGGTGTGAAGCGTCATCGGCCGGAGCCGCGTGCCCTTCCCCCCGGCGAGCAGAATGGCTTTCATGACAACCGCCGATGTTAGCACGCGACCTCGCCTGGTGACGGCCCGGCTGCGCTAGAATTGGTCCCGGACCACCCCTTTGAACCTCCCGAATGCGATCACCATCGGCCGCATCTTCCTCGTGCCGTTGCTCGTGGTGGTGCTGATGACCAACCCGAAGGATCTGTACTACCTGGGGATCAGCCGTGAGCTGCTCGGCGCCCTCATTTTCGCCGTCGCGTCACTGACCGACTGGCTCGACGGATACGTGGCCCGCCGCACCAAGCAGATCACCGGACTTGGCCAGTGGATGGACCCGCTCGCCGACAAACTGCTCGTGACCGCCGCGTTCGTGTCGCTGGTGTACCTGGGGCTGGCGCCCGCGTGGATGGTGACCGTGATCCTGGGACGGGAGTTCTTCGTCACCGTCCTTCGCAGCATCGTCCATGCGCGCGGTCAGGCGCTGCCGGCCTCATCGCTTGGAAAAGTGAAGATGGTGGCGCAAGTGGCGGCCATCCTGATTCTGATTCTCGGCCAGGGCCACCTGCAGGGGTTCTTCGTGCTCGGGCAGGTGGCGCTCTGGATTGCCACGGTCGCCGCGATTGTGTCGGCGGTGGGTTACGCGCGACACGTCAACCGGATCATGGGTGTCCGGCCCGAGACCGCGCCTGTCACTCCGGCACAGGCCGCAGACCCGCCTTCCCAGGAGTCTTCGACGCCGCCGAGGCGAGCAAGCGCTTGACCTCCTCGGCGCGCTTTTCCGCCTTGCTGCGGAACTTGCTCTTCGTGTCGAACTCTTTCAGCACGCGGTCGTACATCGGCAGCGCTTCGGCGTAGAGCGCCATCCGTCTGAGCGTTTCTCCAAGGTAGTAGTACAGTTCGTCGCGCTTCGTGTAGTCGGGATCGGAGCGTAGCAACTCGTTGAACCGGAGGATGGCGCCGCGATACCACCTGACACGGTAATAGAGCTGTCCGACCTTGAACTCCGACTCCGACAATCGGTCACGCGCTTCGCGATGGAGCCTCAGCACTTCCGGGCGGTACTTGCTGTCGGGATATGAATCCAGGAAGCGCTTGAGTTCCCTGATGGCCTCGTGCGTGGCGGTCTGGTCGCGCTGCGCGTCCAGCATCTGCCTGAACTGCGCGTAGCCCAGGCGATACTGCGCGTAGTCCACGCGCGGGCTGCGGGGAAAATAGGTCAGGAACTCCCGGAACTCGTTCGCGGCGAGGATGAGCGAATCGATTCGCCCTTCACCGACAAAGGTGTCTCCCACGCCGAGCTTGGCCTCCTCGCGGTAGGGGCTCCTGGGGTAGCTGTCGATGATGCGGCGAAAGTACTCGCGCGCATTAATCCAGTTCTTCTTACTGAGGAATTCCGCGCCCCGGTCGTACAGGAACTTGTCGGCATCCGCCTCGCCCACGGTGGGGACCCGGACTTTCTGGCCGCAGGCCGTCAGCAACAGCACCGCCAGGGCGGCACACACAAACTTCATTTTCCTCCCGACAACCATTCGTACTCAGCTCGCAGACCGGATTCGAGCATCGCTGTTGGGGCGAACCCCAGCTCCGCCCTCGCGCGGGACGTCTCTGCAAAAGTATCCCGCATATCGCCCTTTTGTGCCTCCTCCCGCCGGATATCGAGAGATCGGCCGGTGATGCGGGCCACAAGGTCCAGGACGTGGTTGACCGTGACCCGGCTGCCGCCACCGATGTTATAGACGGCTCCGGGCGTGCCGCGGTCGCCCGCCGCCCGGTTGGCCGACACGATGTCGGCGACGAACGTGAAGTCCCGGGTCTGTTCGCCGTCCCCATACAAATTGATCGGCTGCCCGGCGATGGCTGCCTTGAGAAAGCGGTGGAACGCCATGTCGGGGCGCTGACGGGGGCCGTACACCGTGAAGTACCTGAGCGAGACCGTCGGGACGCCGTAATTGGCGTGGTACAGCGTGCACAGGTGCTCGGCCGCCAGCTTGGTCACGCCGTAGGGCGAGACTGGCTGGAGATAGGTTTCCTCGACCATCGGAATCGGCACGTGGTCGCCGTAGACGGACGAACTGGACGCGTAGACGAATCGATCGATGGGTTGGCCCTTCACGGCCTCGAGCAGGCGCTGAGTCGCATCGACGTTGTGCGACGTATAGGTCCGGAAGTCCGCGCCCCAACTCTTCCGCACGCCCGCCTGCGCGGCCAGATGGAAGACGTGCGTCACGCCCTCGAGCAGGGCGGCCAGGTCCGCCGTCTGGAGCCCGGCTTCGACAAACCGGAACCGCGGGCCCGACCGCAGACCGGCGAGATTCCGCTCCTTGATGTCCCGCGCGTAGTAGTCGGTGAAGCAGTCGATGCCGACGACGTCCGCGCCCGATGCCACGAGCGACTCCGAGAGATGCGACCCGATGAACCCGGCACAGCCGGTAACCAGCGCCTTCATG
>CAZJTG010000110.1:0-7821 GCA_964548865.1 uncultured Solibacteraceae bacterium | reverse complement strand
GCCTACATGTGAACATGCCTCGAACTCTCTCGGGCAGGCGGCACGGTTTACCGTCCGCCGTCGTGGCGGCGTGTACGGTTCGTCCCGTCGCGGCCGGGGCCTCGCTCCCGGCCGACCGCACGGTGTACTCGAATGCCAGCCGCACGGGCGAGAGAATCTCGCCCGTCGTTTCAACTTCAATCTCTTCGTCGTACCTCGTGGACCTGAGGTATTCGCACCTGGCGTCGATGACGGGCAGAAATACGCCGGTCTCCTCCATCTCTCGATACGTCCAGCCCATGGTGCGCATGAGGTCGGTCCTCGCGACTTCGAACCACACCAGGTAGTTCGCGTAATAGGTCACGCCCATGCGATCGGTCTCGGCGTACCTCACGCGCAGCTTCGTGATAGAGGTCGGCACGGGAGAGATCAGGCCCCGGTGGCGACGCGACGCAGCGCCCGCGTCGCGGCGCCCGGGTCGCCCGTGCCAAAGATCGAAGCGCCCGCCACGAGCATCGTCGCGCCGGCCTGCACGAGCGCCGCGGCGTTCGTGAGGTCGACGCCGCCGTCCACCTCGATGTCCGCCTGGCTGCCGTTCGCCGCGAGCAGCGCTCTCGTGTCCGCCACCTTGCTCACGCTCCGCGGGATGAAGGCCTGGCCGCCGAATCCGGGGTTGACGGACATGACAAGCACCACGTCGACTTCGGAGACGACGTCGCGAATGTGCTCGACCGGCGTGGACGGATTAATGGCGACGCCGGCCCTCGCGCCCAAATCGCGAATGCGCGACAGCGTGCGATGGAGGTGCGTCGCGGCTTCCACGTGCACGGAAATGATACTCGCGCCGCTCTTGGCGAACGCTTCGACGTAACGGTCGGGGTCGCTGATCATCAGGTGCACGTCGAGTGGCAGCGCGGTCACCTTCCTCAGCGCGGCGACGACTGGCGGACCGATGGTGATGTTCGGCACGAAGTGGCCGTCCATCACGTCCACGTGAATCTGGTCCGCGCCGCCGGCCTCGACCTTGGCGACCTCTTCGGCGAGACGGGCGAAGTCCGACGACAGGATGGACGGCGCGATGCGTAGCTTCATCGGCTCACCTCGAGGGTGATCGTCTCGCCGGCGGCGATGCGGAAACCGGGCTGCGGGGTCTGCTTGACCACGATGCCGGGCGGCAGTCCCGGATAGGGCACCTCCGCGGTGACGGCGATCCGGAAGTTGAGGCTCCGGAGCAGGTCTGCCGACCGGGCGCCCAGCGTGCCGATGAGGTCCGGCACGACGAAGTCCTGGCTGCCCGTGTCTCGATTGATCAGCAGGTTGACCTTGTCGGACCGCTGCTCGGCGGGCGGATCCTGCGCCACGATGACGTCCGCAGCGTAGTCCGGGCTGGAGATCTCGGCCCGGTAGCCGACCGTCACACGATCCCCGGATAGGGCGATCTCGGCGGTGCGTTCCGGCAGACCCACCAGGGTCGGCACCAGAGGCGCGCGAAGTCCATCGCTCAGCCGGACCCGGATCGCGCGCTGGCTTCGGACGACTTCCCCGGCCGCGGGTTCCTGCGTGAGCACGTGGTCGGCCGGAACCGTCTTGTCCGGCCGTCGCTGGTCGTCTACTCGAAGCACGAGGCCCCGGTCCGCCAGCATGGCCCTCGCGTCCGTCACGGAGTAGCCGGCCAGATTCGGCACTTCGACCTCACGAGCCCGGGTCGTGACCCGGAGTCCGGCGAGGAAAAAGGCGCCGAACGTGGCGCCGAGTGCTGCGACGAGGATGAGAAAACGACCGACGCTCCAGACTCGTGTGCGGACACCGCTCGTGCGGGAAGGCTTGGGCATCTGGCGCGGAAAGTGTACTACGCGGGTTCGGACCTGACCAATTTCGCGGCGAAGAACGCGTCCAGTCCGTCGCGCGGCGGGAGGGTCTCGAGGAACCCGTCCTCCGAGACGAATCGCGGATCGACCGAGTCCACTGGCGCCACTCGAAACGCCTGCGTGCGACCGAGAAACGCACGGACGACCGAGACATTCTCATCGGGTTCACTCGAGCATGTGGCGTAGATGAGATGCCCGCCCGGGCGGACGGTCCGGGCGGCCTCGTCCAGCATCCGGCCCTGCCGCTCCGCGAATCCCTGAAGTTCATGCTCGTCACGCGACCATCTGATGTCCGGGTCCCGGCGCAACGTGCCCAGCCCGGAACACGGCGCGTCCACGATGACTCGGTCGAACACCGGGCCGAAGGGCAGCCCGGTCTCCGCATTGCCCGCCAGCACGGAGATGTCGAGACCGGCGCGATCGATGGTCGAGCGCAGCAGGTGCACGCGGGCCGGGCGCACGTCGGAGGCGATGACCTGTCCGCGCGGGCCCGCGGCCTCCGAAAAGACCAGCGTCTTGCCCCCCGGTGCGGCGCAGACGTCCAGCACGCGATCGCCCGGACGAACGCCCGCGGCGAACGCGACGAGCAGCGAGCCCTCGTCCTGCACTATCAGGGTCTCCCGCACCGCCGGATCCAGCCTGCCGAGCGTACCGGCGGGAAGTTCGAACGCCCCGGGGACGAATCGAGCCGGCGGCCAGTCAGCCGCCGCCGCTCCGACGAGGGGACGCACGGTGACGACCGGCGGGGAGTTGTTGAACTCGCACCAGCGCTCCGTCTGCTCCAGCCCGAAGCGGTCGTACCAGCGGGCGACGAGCCAGCGCGGGTGAGACAGCGTCACGGACAGGAACTCCAGGGCCGCGTCCCGCGTCGCGCCCGGACCAGGTCGCGTCGGGAGCGGCCGTCGAGCGGCCTGCCCGGTGAATTTTCGCAGGACTGCGTTCACAAGGCCGGCCGCGTTCGGCTTGCCGAGCGCGCGGACGACATCGACGGCTTCGCTGACGGCGGCGTGCGGCGGCACGCGGTCGAGGTGGAGCAGCTGATACGCGCCGCATCGGATCGTGGCGAGGACCTCCGGCATGAGCTCCGTCACCGGCCGCCGGCTGAAGAACGCGATGCAATGGTCGAGCTCCGCACGCCACCGCACGACTCCTGCGGTGATTTCCATGAAGAGCGCGCGGTCGCGCGCATCGGCGATGTCCGGCCGCTCCCGCTCGAGTTCAGCGGTGAGCGTGGTCCGGCCCCGTTCGAGCGCGAGCAGTGCGCGTGCAGCCGCCAGACGGGCGGCGTTCATGCCCCGGCCTGGATGAGTGTGAATCGATCGCCCGGCCGGAGTGGGTGGCCGTTGAGGAACGCTGCGGCGGCGACAGGCGGACGGCCTTCGAGTTGCAACTCCAGAATTCGCAGCACACCGGCGCCGGTGGCGACGTCGATGCCGCTGGCGTCGGCGCTGAGGATCGTGCCCGGCGCCGCTCCGCGCGCCGTGTCGCTCAGGGTTCTCGAGGCGCGAAACAGCACCCGTTTGGGTCCGAGCGCGGACGAGGCGAGCGGCCAGGGCTGCAGGCCACGGATCTTGTTATGGATCGCGACAGCAGGCTGGGCCCAGTCAATGGCGCTCTCGCGCTTCTCCAGGCGCGCGGCGTACGTCGCGAGCGCATCCTCCTGGGGCGCTTCGGTCACGGGTCCGCGGGCGAGCCGGTCCACGGTTGCCGACAGGAGCTCCGCGCCCTGCACGGCCAGTCGTCGCTCGAGGGCCTGACTCGTTTCGTTCACGTCGATAGGGGTAACCATCCGCGCGAGGATGGGGCCGGCGTCGAGCTGCTCGACCACGCGCATGATCGTGACTCCGGTTTCCTGGTCGCCTGCGAGCACGGCGCGATGAATCGGCGCGGCGCCGCGCCAGCGTGGCAGCAGGGACGCGTGGACGTTGATCATCCCCAGCCTGGGGATGGCCAGCACGCTCGCCGGAAGAATGCGGCCGTAGGCCACGACCACACCAAGATCGGGCGTGAGGGCGGACAACTCGGCGGCGAACCCGGCGGTTCGAAGGGCCGTAGGCTGAAAGACCGGCGCGCCGAGGCCCTCCGCGGCGGTCTTCACTTCAGACGGCCGTACGCGATGGCCGCGGCCCCGCGGCCGGTCGGGCTGAGTGACGACGCCCGCGATAGTGTGCCTCGCCCGCGCCAGCGCCTCGAGCGAGGGGACAGCGAACGCCGGCGTGCCGAAATACACGATGCGCACCGATCACCACTTCCCGCTGCGCTGGAGCTTTCGAATCTTCCGGACGATGAGGTCGCGCTTGATGCCGCGGAGATGATCGAGGAAGAGCCGGCCGTCCAGGTGATCGAGTTCGTGCTGGAGCGCGCGCGCCAGCAGGCCAGTGCCCTCGACGACGCGCTCGGCGCCGGTCCGGTCGAGCGCGCGAACCACCACCCGGGCTGGACGCGGCACCGTCGCGTTGAACCCCGGCACGCTCAGGCAGCCTTCCTCCTCGACCTGCATGCCTTCGCGCACGACGAACTCGGGATTGATCAGCGTGATGAGGTCGCCGCCTCGCTTGCCAATCGACAGGTCGATGACGGAGACGCGAAGCGGCACGCCCACTTGCGGCGCCGCCAGGCCGATCCCAGGCGCGGCGTACATGGTGTCCACCATGTCGTCGATCAGCCGATCGAGTTCCGCATCGAAGGCCGTCACCTTGGCGGCGGGGGTGTGCAGCGGCGGCTGTGGGTATCGAACGATCGGTCGCAACATCAGGCGGGCCCGCGCGCGCGGGCCAGGCGGCGATCGACCCGCTGTCGGTAGTGCGCCAGCGCGGCTTCGAAGTCGCCGACGGTGTCGCCGCCGAATTTCTCGAGCAGCGCCCCGGCGAGCACGATGGCCACGACGGCTTCGCCGACGACCGATGCCGCCGGCACGGCCGAGACGTCACTCCGCTCGATGGTCGCCGGCGAGGGCTCGCCGGTCGCGAGGTCCACGGACCGCAGCGGCTTCATCAGCGTCGAAATCGGTTTCATCCATGCGCTGACGCGCACGTCCTCGCCGTTGGTGACGCCGCCCTCGAGGCCGCCGGCGCGGTTGGTCGGTCGCGAGATCGACCCGAGCGTGCCCGAAGGGGCACCCGACGACCTGACGATCTCATCGTGCACTGCGGAGCCGGCGAGTTCGGCGGAGCCCGGTCCGAGTCCCACGCCGACGCCCTTGATGGCCGGAATCGACATCAGGGCCTGCGCGAGCAGTCCGTCGAGCTTCCGATCCCACTGCACGTGACTGCCAAGGCCCGCCGGGACGTTGTGGGCGACGACTTCGAATGCGCCGCCCAGCGTGTCACCGGCATCGCGCGCGCGATCGACGGCATGCCTCATCGCGGCGGCCACAGCCGCGTCAACACCTCTGAAATCCTCGTCCGTAATCCCCCGGATGTGCTCGAACGAGACGACCGGCGACGCGGCAATCGCTGCCGAGCCGATGCGGGTGACGTGGCTCGCCACCTCGATGCCGGCCCGCCTCAACAGCGCCTTGGCAATCGCACCCACCGCGACGCGCGCCGCCGTTTCGCGGGCGCTGGCTCGCTCGAGGACATCCCTCAGATCTTCACGGTCGTACTTCAGTCCGGCAGACAGGTCGGCATGTCCCGGTCGCGGCCGCGTGACCGCCGTCCGGTGCGCGCCACCCGCGTCGTCCGGAGGGTTGGCCTCGACGCTCATCGTGTACTGCCAGTTGAGCCAGTCCTTATTTGCGATCGTGAACGAGACCGGACTGCCAAGGGTTGCGCCGTGCCGGACGCCGGACAGGATCTCGGCGGCGTCGCTTTCGATGGCCATGCGCCGGCCGCGGCCATAGCCAGCCTGCCTGCGCCGGAGGTCGGGGGCGATATCCGATGCAGCGAGCGGAAGTCCCGCCGGGAGGCCTTCGACGATGACCACGAGCGCGCGGCCGTGCGACTCACCGGCTGTGAGAAAACGCAACATCGCGCCGCCATTCTATCGGAGATTTTCCAACGTCCTGGAGGTCCCGTGGTGTTCAGCCCAGCGGTTCCGTGCGGACTCGATCTTGCACAGCGGCGACCGTGCACGAGCGAGCGTCGCGTGCGTCGGACGTCGAGGAAATCCTGCGCCCGGACTGGAGGTTCGTGGAGGAGCGACGCATGGTGAGGTTGGAGGCCCTGGAGAAGCTGCTCGCAGTGCTTGAAGCGGCGCCCGACGAGACCGCAGCGGCCGCGGCGGGTTGCGGGTGGGTCCGGCAGCATGCGCCAAACGCGCGCGTCGGCATCGTGTCGGCAGACGGCCGGCGGCTCGTTGCCGGCTGTGGATGGAAGGGGAGCGACGTGTCCGGGGCGATGGCCGCAATCCTGCTGTCGGACGGCCACGGTGACCGCGGCGGGTTTGCGATGCCCATTCGTCACGCCGCGATGACGCTCGCGCACCTGGTCGTGGCCGCCGATGAGGGCGCGAGTGTACTGCGGGAAGCGGCGCAGGCGTTCGCGATGCTGGCCGGTCCGACCGTCCGCGCGTGTCTCGAGACCCTCGATTTGCGCGCGTTCGACCGCGAGGGACTGCAGGACATCCTCGGGCGCAGCCAGGCGATCGTGGATGTTCGCACGGCCGTCGGCCGCGCCGCCTCCACGAAGTTCCCGGTTCTGATCGAGGGAGAGAGCGGCACTGGGAAGGAACTGGTCGCGCGCGCAATTCACCGCCTCAGTCCCAGACGGCCGCGACGCTTCCTCGCCGTCAACTGCGCGGCTCTGACGGATGACCTCCTCGAGGCCGAGTTGTTCGGGCATGCCCGCGGCGCGTTTACGGGGGCCATCGGAGCGAGAGCCGGCCTGTTCGAAGAGGCCGACGGCGGCACGCTATTTCTCGACGAGGTGGCCGAGCTCTCGCCGCGCGCCCAGGCCAAGCTCCTGCGCGTCCTTCAGGAACGCGAAGTGCGACGCGTCGGTGAGAACGGCACCCGCGCGGTCGATGTTCGCGTGGTGGCAGCCACGAACACTCCGCTCGGAGAGGCCACGGCGAGCGGCCGGTTCCGCATGGATCTGAGATTCCGGTTGGCCGTGGTGTCGGTGCGGCTTCCACCGCTGCGCGAGCGTTTCGAGGACGTGCCGCTGCTGGCGCACGTCTTCTGGCGCCGGGCGATGGTCGAGACCGGCAAGCGCGCCTGGCTTGCCGCGGACGCCATGGCCACACTGACCCGGCACGTCTGGCCGGGTAACGTTCGCGAACTCCAGAACGTGATCTCGGGCCTGGCCGTGGCCGCGCCATCGCATGGCAGGGTCACGGCGGAGCACGTCGGCCGGGTGCTCGCCGGCGCGGATGGAGCCCCCCTGCCGGCCGGTCCCGACCCGCAACCCCTGGAGGCGGCGCGACTCGTCTTCGAGCGCCGGCACGTCGCAGGGGTGCTCGCGCGTCATGCAGGCCGTCGGGCGCCGGCGGCCCGGGCGCTCGGCCTGACGCGGCAGGGACTCACGAAGGCGTTGAGGCGCCTGGGCCTGGACGAGAACCCGGTGCGCGGAGTCGCCTGAGTTGCCTGAGGTGACGGCCTCGGGCAATCATCGCCGGCGAAGTGTTCGCCTACGCGCTTGGTCGCATCGCCATGACGATTCCGGTTCTTGCCGGAGTCGCGACGCTGGTGTTCGCCCTCATCCACCTCGTGCCGGGTGATCCGGCACAGGCGATGCTGGGGGAGTCGGCCCCGGCGGCGGACCTCGCGGAACTTAGAACAAGACTCGGCCTGGATCAGCCGCTGCTCACGCAGTACGGGGATTACGTGGCCGGCCTGGCGCGGGGCGACCTGGGTACCTCGTTCCGGTACAACACGCCGGTGGCGAGCGAAATCGGCCAGCGGCTCGGGCGGACCGCCCAGCTGGCGCTCGCCGCCATGGCCGTCGCGCTCGTCATTGCCATTCCGCTCGGTATCGTCGGCGCACTGTTCCGGGTGTTCCGCCGTTGGTCACTACTCCTGAAACACGCAGCCAAC
>CAZJTG010000109.1:0-11887 GCA_964548865.1 uncultured Solibacteraceae bacterium | reverse complement strand
CGGGTCGCGGCGGAGTCATCACGTACCACGGTCCCGGACTGCTTGTCGGGTTTCCGATCCTGGACGTGCGGCCGGATCGATGCGACGTCCACCGTTACGTGCGTGACATCGAAGAGGTCCTGATCGGCGCGCTGGGGGAGTGCGGAATCCAGAGCGGCCGCCTGGAGGGCCGCACCGGAGTGTGGGTCGGCCCGGCGGGCCGCGAGGAAAAAATTGCTGCGATTGGCGTCCGCATCAGCCGGTGGATCACGAGCCATGGCTTCGCGCTCAACGTCGCGACCAACCTCAGGCATTTTCAGCTCATCGTGCCGTGCGGCATAGCGGACCGCGGCGTGACGTCCATCGAGCGCGTGCTCGGACGTCCGATACCCATGCCAGAGGTCGAGGATGCTGTGGTGCGCGCGTTCGGACGGGCGTTCGGCATCGCCGGCTGACGAATCGCCGGCAACCGAGGGTCGATCACCTGCGCGAGAGTGCCGTCGCCGTTTCGGTCCGTTCCTGCGGGCTCTGCGAGGGCAAGGCGCGTCTGAGAATCCGCTTGTCGCCCAGTTCCACGGGAAGCAGCGCGGCGACTCCGCGCGCGCCGTACTCGCCATCGGCGATCACGGCGGCCAGGAGCGGCGTGCGCGACCCGGCGGTCAAGCCCTCGACCGCGAGCGTCGTGGGGCCGGCAATCGCCTGAGGTCCTGGAGGCCAGAGCTTGCCGAGCGACTGCGAGATCCCGACCAGTCGATGGGCGGGGACGATGTCGCTCACGAAGCGGCCGGCGACGGTCGCGGAACTCCAGGCAACGACGAAGGCGGGCGGGCGCCCGGTCACGACGACGGCGGCCCCGGCAAGTCCCGTTTCAATGTGCACGAGAGCCGCAGCGGTGTTGGAAAGCGTACCGGCGGCTGTCGCGATGAGCCGATCGATCGGCACGCGAGCCTCGCGGGCGGCGGCCTCCATGAGCCACGTCTGCTTCGGACCGGCGAAGACGAGAGGCGAGCCTGCGCCGGCTCGCACGAGCCGCTGAACGAACGCAAGCCCGCGTTCGCCCTCCCATTCGCCGTCGCTGATCGTGTCGGCAAAGACAATCACGTCCGCGCCGACACACGCGAGCAGATCCGTTGACCCTGTCACGGCGGTGTCGTAGCCATTGATCGGGCCGGCCTGGCGGATGTCGAGCGCCTTGCCGGCCGCGATCGCGCCGGCCTCGTCAATCAGCTTCACCTCGGCGAGCCGGCCGCGCTCGGCGAGGCGATGTGCGATGGCGCTGCCGTGGGGGCCCGCTCCGTGGATCGCAACCGAGCGCATCGCCGTATTCTATGGTCAGACGTAAACACAGCTCCCTGAGACCCTGACGAGAACGTGACTCACGAGCGAGCGCCAGCGAGCGAGTCGGCGGAGCGGAGCGGGGCGTCGGGGTCCCCGCGAGCGACGCCGTCGGGGAGTCCGAGGGGCCACGCCCCTCGGAGTGATGTTGAGGAGGCGGCTGTGCATCGAGCTTTGGTGACGGGCGGGACGAAGGGGATCGGTCGGGCGATCGCCGCGGCGATCCTGGCGGGCGGCGGACGCGTGATGATTACCGGCCGCGACGCGGCGCGCGTGGATGCCGCCGTCCGGGCGCTGGCGCTGGACGCGGGAGACCCTGCCTGGGTGGCCGGCTGCGTCGCGGATATGCGGGATCGCGCCGCAGTCGAACGCGCGGTATCCGAGACGGTCCGGCGTTTCGAGGCCATCGACACGCTCGTCAACAACGCCGGGGTCGGGGTGTTCAAGGATGTCACGGCGATGAGCGACGAGGAATGGGACCGCGTGATCGGGACCAATCTTACGGGCGTCTTCTATGCCTGCCGCGCCGTCGTGCCTGAGATGACGCGTGCGGGCGGGGGATGGATTATCAACATCGCAAGCCTGGCGGGCAGGAACTACTTCGCGACCGCCGGCGCCTACTGCGCTTCGAAGGCTGGACTCGTTGCGCTCAGCGAGTCGCTCATGCTCGAGGTCCGCGACCTGGGTATCCGGGTGTCGGTCGTCATGCCCGGTTCGGTGGCCACCGACTTCTCTCACCCTCGCGAGCATGTCGATGACTCGTGGAAGCTGCAGCCCGCCGACATCGCCGAGGTCGTGCTGGACCTCCTGCGCCATCCCGCGCGGAGCCTCCCGAGCAAAGTGGAAATCAGGCCGTCAAGGACCAAGTAGGCGGTCGGCGTCCACGTTTCGGCCGGAAAGAATGACGCCGATGCGGCGTCCCCCGAGCGGGAGACCGCCGGTAAGCAGCGCGGCGACGCCGGTCGCGCCGGCGCCCTCGGCGACGAGTCGCTCGCGTCGCAGCAACTCCCGCATCGCCTGGACGATGAGCTTCTCGGGCACGGCGACCACGCGGTCGACGAGATCCCGCACGATCGGAAACGTCTGGCTGTCCGGTTCCATGTTGCCCGCCAGCCCGTCTGCGATCGTTTCCGCCACGCTGACGGTCGTGGGCCGGCCGGCGGCGAGCGCCGCCGTGAAGACCGGCGACGCTTCGGCCTCGGCGCCGAACACGAGGGCGCGCGGTGCTTTCGCTCGCGCCACGATCGCGGTGCCGGACAGCAGTCCGCCGCCACCGAGCGGCGCCACGAATGCATCGAGTTGCGGGTCGTCCTGCAGCATTTCAAGCGCCGCCGTTCCCGCTCCGGCGATGACGTCCGTGTCGCTGTAGGCGGACACGAACGCGGCCCGCGTCCGTTCGACCTCGTCCCGTACGTTGATTTCGGCCTGGTCGTACGTCGGCGCCTCGACAAGCTCCGCACCAAGCGCGGCCATCGCGTCACGCTTGGCCCGCGGCGCGCTCGACGGCACGTGAACGCGAACGTTCAAGCCCAGCTTCGCGGCCGCGGCCGCCATGGCCAGCCCGTGGTTGCCTGCGGAGGCCGTGACCACCGTCCGCACTTGCGGCCGCGTTCTCGTGAGACGCGACAGGGCGTTGAACGCGCCGCGGTACTTGAACGATCCCGTGACCTGAACGGTCTCGAGCTTCAGGAACACCTCGCCGCCCGTGATCGCCGACAGCCAGGCCGACGGCATGAGCGGCGTGTGCCAGACGCGTCCTGCCAGCCGTGAGGCGGCCGAATCGACGTCCCCGATCGTGGGGCGAACCGCCACGCTTATCCGGCCTTCGCGGCCGACAGCGCGACGAGTGCGGGCAGGGCCGCCACGAACGCCGATCTGGGCATGGCGTCATCGCATCCCGCCTCGCGCGCCGCCTGAAGCAGCGGGACGTTCACGTGCGATCCGTACCCGACGATGCGGAGATCCGCGCCGACGGCGGCGCGAATCGCTCGAATCGTCTCGATCGGGTCCGCGGACCGGTCTTCGAGATCCACGACGACCAGGCGGGCGGCGGCATGCCTCGCCGCGGCGACCGCGGCGTCGCGGCCGCGGGCAAACGTGACGACGGCATCCGCCGCCTGCGCGACGGCGCGAATCCGGGAGCTGAACAGCAGGTCGGAAACGACGCCGATGACCATGGCAAGATGATACCGGACATGTTGATCCGCACCGCCGCCGCGCCGCCGTTCTTCAAGAACGGCTATGTCGTCGCCTGCGACCGCACGCGTGAGGCCGCGCTGATCGATCCGGGCGACGAGGTCGGCACGCTGCTCGATGAGGTCGTCCGCGAGCAGCTTACCGTCAGGATGATCCTGCTCACGCACGCGCATCTCGATCACGTCACGGGCGTGGCCGAGGCGAAACGCAGGCTCGGCGTCGACGTGTGGCTGCATCGCGACGACCAGTTTCTCTACGACGGCGTGGTGGAGCAGGGCCGGATGTTCGGGATCCGTGTGGAGCCGCAGCCGCGCATCGATCGTTACTACACACCGGGTCAGCCGCTGACGTTTGGCGATTTCATCGTCGATGTCCGGCACACCCCCGGCCACTGTCCGGGCGGCGTCTGCCTGGCCATCGGACCGCACGGCAGCGTCGCGCGCGATCTGTTCGTCGGCGACACCCTGTTCGCGGGTTCCATCGGCCGCACGGATCTCCCCGGCGGCGACACGGCAACCCTGCTGCAGTCGATCAGGACGGTGTTGTTTTCTTTTCCCGACGAGGCCGTCGTCTACTCGGGTCACGGCCCGGCGACGACGATCGGAGAAGAAAAGCGGACGAACCCGTTTCTGGTCTAGCCCGGGCCGAAGCGCCCGCCTACGCGGGCAGCACGCGGAATTCGACGCGGCCGACCGTCAGGACATCGCCGGTCTTGAGGACGGCGCGGTCGATCTTCGTGCCGTTCACCATCGTCCCGTTCGTGCTCTCGAGATCCTCCACGACGAGCTGGTCGGACGTTGACGCCGTGAGCCGGCAGTGCAGGCGCGAGACGAGCGGCGCCTCGACGATGAAGTCCGCGCGCGCGGTGCGCCCGACAGTCTTGACGGCGCCTTCGGGCAGTCGCAGGACGAGGGCGGGTTCTGAGCTTTCGAGCAGCCATCCGGGCATGGACTATTTGACCGAGGTGTTGAGCCAGGCCACGAGCGCAGCGGCCACGTCGGGCGAAATGCCCGCAGCGCCGAGCGTATCGTAGCGTTCCACATCGCCCGCTGCGGCGACGAGCAGGTGATTGACGCCCGGCACGACGAGCCGGCTCGTATGCGACGGCGGCGCGCCTTTGCGCGCCGAGCTCAAGGAAGCCAGCCTCTCGCCGTTCGACGGTGGCGTCTGCTGATCGAGCGAACCGTGGAGAATCAGGAGCGGCTGGGACACTTTCTTCATCGCGACCGCCGGATCGAACTGCAGCCATGACTTGAACCAGGGCGTGTCCGCCTGCCTGCGCACGTCAGGCGGGAGTGTCTCCCAGCCCTTGCCCGACGTGACGACCTCGATCACGCGCCGTTGAAGCGCGATCTTGGCCTGTTTGTCCGTTTCCGGCTCGTTCCGCCGCGAGAGCGCCTGCAGCTGCTGCTCGAGCACGACGTCTCGACCGGCCGCCCCGGGTGCCGCCAGCAGGCCCAGCGCCCGGATCTTCTTCTCGCGGCCGGCGGCGACGAGTCCGACCGCCGCGCCCTCGCCGTGCGCGACGACGGCGATTCGCTTCGGATCGACGTCCTTCCGCGCACGCAGCCAGTTGACGACGGCCAGGAGATCGCCGGCGTATTCGTCGATGCCGGCGTGCTCGACGCGGCCGCCGCTCTGACCCACGCCGCGCTTGTCGTACCGCGCGACAAGGTACCCCGCATCGGCAAGCGCGCCGGCGAGATACCCGAAGACGGGAACGCCGTACAGCGCCTCGTCGCGGTCCTGCCGTCCAGGGCTGCCTACGAGGACGACCGCGGGCCTGCGCGCCGACGGGCCGGCCGGCGGGCCGGCGGGTCTGCTGATCGTGGCGCCGATGTTGAAGCCCGAGCCCGGGATGTATGCCTGTTCGTCGCCATCGCGAGTCACGCGAACTTCGCGCGCCATCACGGTCGCGAACTCCTCGCGGATCGCCGCGAAGCCCGCGTCTCGATAGATGACGCGCGCAAGCCGGCCGTGGCGATCGACCAGCACCTGCACGGACATCGGCAGGCCGGGCCGGGCCATCGTCAGGTCGTACTCCTGCAGATCGCTGGCTCCCGCGGGTGACACGATTCGCTTTGGCGTGATCCGGGTGAGGGTCGTCACGATCTCACCCTCCGGCGCAATGTAGACCGGGAATTGCGCGCCCGGTTTCATGCCGACCAGCCGCGCGGCCATCGCTTCGTACGCGCCGAAGAAGTTGACGGGTATCACGAGCGTGCGCGGTGAAATCGTGTGCGTCGAGCCGCCCCGCCTCTGGCCCTGGACGATGTCATTGGTCGCGGTCGTGAGGCCGAACGACGTGCCGATATTGAGCGTCTCGTTGCGAAGAGCGCCCTCGACGGTCAGCCGCTGCGGCTGCCAGTCGGCCGAGTAGGTCATCTCGAACTTCGTCGTGATGAGGTCGTACGGCGGACCCACCTGGCCCGTCATGGCGATCTTGAATTCGCCTGCCGGACGGGACACGGTGACGCTCTCGGTGCCGACGCGGACGCCCGCGAATGTCAAGACGAATGTCGAGGTGACCGGCGTGTCCTGTGCGCGGTCAGCCGGCGTCTGTCGCCCGCCGGCGACAGCAGGCGCCAGTGCCGAGCCGATGACCAGGAGTGAAGCAACGCTAAGATGTCGGACGAGCGTTCTCATGCCCGGCATTGCCGATCAGTATCGCATTATCGCGGGCGCCGCCGGCTGGCGTCGCGCCAGCGAGTGGGGCTGCCTCCAGTTTCTGGGCCGCGATCGGCTCTCGTTCCTGCACGCGCTCGTGACGAACGACGTCGGATCGCTCGCGGCGGGCCAGGGGGCGTACGCGGCCTGGCTGACGCCGCAGGGCCGCATGATCTCGGACCTCCGACTCCTGGCCCGAGCCGACCGGGTGCTGGCGGCCGTGCCTGCCTCAGGCGCCGCCGCACTCGCTGGCGCGTTTGACCGTCTCATCTTTGCCGAGGACGTTTCGGTGAGCGACATCTCCAGTCAACTGGCGACCCTCGCCGTGGTCGGAGGCGAGGCGCCGGCGATCCTCGCGCGGGCGTCCGGCGTCGATGCCGATCGGCTGGGCGCCATGACGCTGTGGTCCGGGATCGAGGTCGAGGACGGAGTCATCGTTCGCACCGACGACGCCCATCTGCCTGCCTACGTGTTGTGCCTGAGTACCGAACGGGAGGGTGATGCCGTCGCGAAGCTGACGTCGGCCGGCGCGCGGCCGCTCTCCGACGAGCTCGCCGAAGCGCTTCGCATCGATGCCGCGCGCCCCCGTTTCGGAATCGACATGAACACGGACACGATTCCGCTCGAGGCCGGCCTCGAGGCTCGCGCGATCAGCACCACGAAGGGGTGCTACGTCGGCCAGGAAGTCATTATTCGCGTGCTGCATCGAGGCGGCGGTCGCGTGGCCCGCCGGCTGGTCCAAATCGCGTTTGATACCGCAACGCCCGATCGGATCCGTCCCGGCCAGCTGTTACGTGTCGAAGGCGCCGACGCCGGCCGGGTGACCAGTTCGGCGCCTGCGCTCGACGGCACCGGCGCAATGGCGCTCGGCTACGTCCGGCGGGAGATCGCGGAGGCCGGCGGCGATGTGCAGATTCAGGATCAACTGTCACCGGCCGAGTCGATCGCCGGACGGATTCTCGGCCTCGCTGGGTGATCGTGCGTGTTGTGTATAGTTGCACGCGCATGAGGGTAGCGATCGCGCGCGCGCTGTTCGTTCTGGCGCTGCTCCTGGGATTCGGTCCGCAAGCGATGGCGCAGGACGCGCCGATACCGACAACCATTCCTGAGATGTGGGACGCGTGGTGCTCGAGGTGCCACGGCAAGGACGGGTCCGGCAAGGTAGACGTGCCGACGATCACCGTCGAGCCGATGGACTTCACCGACTGCAGCATCACGACGCCAGAAGGCGACCCTGACTGGGAAGCGGTGATAGCGAAGGGCGGGCCGATCACGGGCTTGTCGTCTCAGATGCCGGCCTTCGGCGATTTTCTGACGCCGGCGCAAATCAGCGAGTTCGTCGGCTTCATCAAGCAGTTCTGCAAGGAAGCGGGCTGGCCGTCGGGCAATCTGAACCTGCCACGGCCCCTCTTCACGGAAAAGGCCTTCCTCGAGAACGAGTTCATCCTCGCGCCCGTCGCGTCGCACGAGAAGGGCTGGCCCGCCGAGTACGAGATGGACGCCATCTACGAACGGCGTCTCGGCAAACGCACCCAGATCGAGTTCATCCTGCCCATCGGCTCCCTGGATCCCGGCGGCGGACGACGGACCGGTGTCGGCGACGTCGAGCTGGGGTTCAAGGTCGCACTGAATCCCATGACGTCCAATCATCTCGTCAGCGCTGGCTTCGACGTCGTGCTTCCCACGGGGAAGAGATCGCGCGGATTCGGCGGCGGCATGGCTATCTTCGAGCCGTACGTCGCGACCGCCACGACCATCGGTTCGCAGTCGCATCTGCAGGTCCAGCTGAAACTCGAATTGCCGCAGCACCACGCCTGGCGCGACCGGACCACGGTCTACAACATTTACGTCGGACACGACGCGAAGCTCTTGCCGTCGACCTTTACGTTCGGGATTGAACTCAACGGCGAGAACGACGAGGTGGCGCTGACGCCGCAGATTCGCAAGGGCCTTTCGAAGTCCGGCGCGCTGGCCGGCGCCTTCGGCGTGCGCCTTCCTCTGAACAGGCGCGATGAACAGGGTGTGAAATGGGTCGGATATCTGCTCTGGGAATACTTGGAACCAGTGCGCTCGCGGCGCTGACGCTCGCGACGGGTTCGGTTGCGGCGATCGGCGTCGAAAGTGCCCGCGCGGCCGGCGGCACGATCGTCGGTGTGGCCTCCACGAAGGAGGCGGCGCCGAAACCCGTTCGCGTGACGATCGACCCCGGAGTCTGCGGCCAGACCGTCCCCGACGAGTCCATCGTCGTCGATGCCGCCGGCCGCCTTTCGAATGTCGTCGTCACCGTGCCCGGAGTGAAGATGCAACACCCGGCAGAGGCGTCGTACGCGAACGACAAGTGCCGTTTCGTGCCGCACGTCGCGCTGATGCGGCCGAAGGGCGCGGTGAAGATGACCAGCAGGGACGCGACGCTGCACACGATGCACGCCGCCGCTGCCGACGGCCGCGCGTTCTTCAACGTGAGCCTGCCGGTTCCCAACATGACGCTGTCGCGCCCGGTGGACCGAGCCGGTGTGGTCACACTATCGTGCAGCACGCACACGTGGATGCGCGGATACCTGCACGTCTCGGAGGAGCTCGCCGCAGTCTCCGCGCCTGACGGCAGGTTCAGACTCGATGGCGTCCCGGCCGGCACGTACACGCTGGCGATCTGGCACGAGGCCCTCAAGATGGCCTCGCCGGCGAGGGTCACGGTCAGGGACGGCGAAACCGTTACGGTCGATGTGACGCTGGCGAAGTAGAGTTCGACAGGAGCGCGATCAAATCCCGATCGGCTTCCGGGAATTCCAGCTGGCCGAGTTCCTCACGCTTCACCCAGCGGATCTGCTGGCCGAGCACCGCGCGCGGCTCGCCATGAATCCGGCAGAGGCGGAAGTGCAGCCGCACGGTGCGTGAA
The DNA here is from genome assembly GCA_964548865.1 of uncultured Solibacteraceae bacterium. GTDB lineage: Bacteria > Acidobacteriota > Vicinamibacteria > Vicinamibacterales > SCN-69-37 > DASUGC01. The sequence continues at coordinate 2,814 of CAZJTG010000109.1, read as the reverse complement.
GGATAGACATGCTCGGTGACGAGCAGCTCGTCGCCGACTTCTGATTCCACGTCCAGCTCTTCCCTGAGTTCACGGGCGAGGCACGCGTCGTGCGGCTCGCCCGGCTCGCACTTGCCGCCTGGAAACTCCCACAGACCGGGGAGATGCGTGCCGGCCAGGCGGCGCGTCACGAGCAGGCGGCCGTCGCGCTCGACGACGGCGGCGAGCACGATGAGGGTCGCGGACTCAGCGGCCACGACGCTGCCGTTCCGTGAAGGGATACGACTTGCACCGCGCCTTCATCGGGCACCGATGGCAATGCGGCTTGCGCGCGACACAGAGCGTCGCGCCGAAGTCCATGAGCGCCTGGTTGAAATCGTAGTAATGGCGGTGCGGCAGCACGCTCCGCGAAACCTCCCAGAGGCGTTTCTCCATCGCATGGCTTCGCGGTTCGCCGCGGCCGATGAACACGCGGAAGAGCACCCGCGCCACGTTCGTGTCGAGAATCGCGGCGCGTTTCCCGAAGGCGAAGCTCATCACCGCGCCCGCCGTGTACGCGCCGATGCCCTTGAACGAGCGCAGCGTTTTCTCGTCGCCCGGAAGCGTGCCGCCGAACCGGTCCACCGACTCTCGGGCAATGGCTTGCAGGCGCTTCGGCCGGATGTTGTACCCGAGGGGGTACCAGGCGCGCATCACCTCGCGCTCCTCGGCGGCGGCCAGAACCGCGAAGCTCGGGTATCGCGACAGCCATTCCGCGTACTTGGGCAGCACGCGATCCACCTGCGTCTGCTGCAGCATGACCTCGGACACAAGCACGCGGTAGGGATCGCGCGTGCGCCGCCACGGCAGATCGCGCCCGTGGCGCCGGTACCACGCGAGCAGGCGCCGCCGGAACCACTGCCGGTGATCCGGATCGGGAAGAGGCTTCGGCCTGCGGCGTCGTGGGCGAACCACCGGCGTAATAATAGGGGACGATACGCCCGTGCGCATTTACACGAAGACCGGAGACGAGGGAGACACCTCGCTGTTCGACGGCACCCGCGTCTCGAAGACCGATCCGCGCGTGTCCGCGTATGGCGAGGTCGACGAGCTGAATGCGTGGCTTGGCCTCGTCCGGTCGCACCGGCCTGAGGCGGGCATCGACGCGCTTCTGGCCGGTATTCAGCGGGACCTGTTCGCCCTGGGGGCGATGCTGGCCGATCCGGCGCACAGGATCGCCGCCCGCGTGGACAAGGCGAAGCTCGATGACGCGGACGTCACGCGCCTCGAGAGGGCGATCGATCACTTCGAGACCGGCCTGCCGCCCCTTCGGCGTTTCATTCTGGCCGGCGGTTCCCCGGTCGGGGCGCTGCTGCATCTCGCCCGCGCCGTCTGCCGCCGCGCGGAGCGGGCAATCGTCTCGCTCGGCCGCGACGCCGTCGCGCCGGTCGTCGTGGTGTACATCAACCGGCTGTCCGACCTGCTCTTCGTGCTGGCGCGAGCGGCGAATCACCAGGCAGGCGTGACGGAAACCGAGTGGTGACGGACGCCGCTTACGCGCGGTGTCTCGACATCGCGCAACGTCACTACGAGAACTTTCCGGTCGCCTCGCGGCTGCTGCCGCGCCGCGCCCGGCCCCACATCGCCGCGATCTATGCGTTTGCGCGGATTGCCGACGACTTCGCCGACGAGGGCGGGCGGACCGATGATCAACGGTTTGCGTTGCTCGACGATTGGAAGGAGCGGCTGCACCGAGCCGCGCGGGGCGAGCGCCCCGAGGGCGATTCGGATGCGACGGCGATCTTTCAGGCGCTTGGCGAGTCGATCCGGGCCTGCCGCCTCGACGTGTCGCTCTTCGAGGATCTGCTGAGCGCGTTCAGGCAGGACGTGACGGTGAAGCGCTACGAGACCTGGGACGAGCTGCTCGATTACTGCCGCCGGTCCGCGAATCCCGTCGGCCGGCTCGTGCTGCGCGTGCATGGCTATCGCAGCGACGAACTGGATGCGTGCTCCGACGCGGTCTGCACGGCGCTCCAACTCACGAACTTCTGGCAGGACGTCGAAATCGATCTGCGCAAGGACCGGCTGTACGTGCCGCTGTCGGTCGTGCAGGATGCCGGCGCAAGACTCGAGGACCTGCGGCGCCGGCGGTTCACTGCGGAGTGGCGGAGCGCCCTCGAGGCCGCCGGCCTGCGCACGCGCGCCCTGTTCGAGCGCGGCCGGCCGGTCGCCGATGGCGTCGGTGGCCGGCTGCGCTGGGAGCTGCGCGCCACCTGGCTCGGTGGCGTCCGGATTCTCGATCGTCTCGCCGCGGGCGGCTACGACGTGTTCCGGTCGCGCCCCGCCCTCGGCCTCATGGACGGCGCCGCGATTGCCACCCGTATGCTGGTCTGGCGCCTGTGACTCGCAAGACGAGCTTCTACTATTCGTTTCTCGTCCTGCCCGCGCCCGAGCGGCGGGCCATCACGGCGGTGTTCGACTTCTGCCGCGCGGTCGACGACGCGGTCGATCTCGAGCCGGACCAGGCTCGCGCGACGGCGTCGCTGGCGCTCTGGCGCCGGGAAGTCGCGGACGTGTTCGAGGGCCGGCCGCCGGCGACTCCGCAGGGCCGGGCGCTCCAGCCCTTTGTCGCGCCGTTCCACCTCCCACGAATCCAGTTCGACGCGCTCATCGACGGCGTCGCCATGGACGCGACGCCCCGCCGCTATCAGTCCTTCGAGGATCTCGAGCCGTACTGCCATCGCGTGGCGTCTGCCGTCGGCCTGATGTGCGCCGAAATCTTCGGATATAGCGAGCCGGGCGTCCTCAACTACGCGCGCGACCTCGGCGTGGCGCTGCAGCTCACGAACATTCTTC
>CAZJTG010000108.1:0-12100 GCA_964548865.1 uncultured Solibacteraceae bacterium | reverse complement strand
GGCACTCGGCGACGTTCAGCAACGACGGCAAGCGCATCCTCTTCTCGGACGAATGGGGCGGCGGTTCCGCGCCGCGCTGCCGCGCGACCGACAAGCTCGAATGGGGCGCGAACGCGCTCTTCGCCATCGAAAACAACAAGATGGTGTTCAAGAGCTACTACAAGATGCCGGCGGCGCAGACCGACCAGGAAAACTGCGTCGCGCACAACGGGTCGAACATTCCCATCCCGGGCCGCGAGGTGATGGTGCAGGCCTTCTATCAGGGCGGCCTCACGATCTTCGACTGGACCGACCCCGCCAAGCCGTTCGAAGTCGCGTTCCACGACCGCGGACCGCTCGACGCCACGCGCATGATCAGCGGCGGTTCGTGGTCGGCCTACTGGTACAACGGCATCATCGTGAGTTCGGAAATCGCGCGCGGCCTCGACATCTTCGAGCTGCTCCCGAATCCGCTCATCACCCAGAACGAGATCGACGCGGCCAAGACCGTGAAGGTGGACTACTGGAACACGCAGGAGCAGCGCCGCTTCGTGTGGCCGCCGTCCTTCGCGAAGGCCAAGGCGTTCGTCGATCAGCTCGAGCGCTCGAAGGGCCTCTCGGCCGGGCGCATCTCGGCGGTTCGTTCGGCGATCGATGCCGCGGAGAAGGCCAGCGGCGGCGCTCGTCGCACGGCGCTGACGACGCTCTCCGCCTCCCTCGCCGCCGACGCGAAGTCGTCATCGGATCGCGAGAAGGTGACGATGCTCATCGGCGCGATCAACGAACTCGCGAAGTAGGGCCGACGACGCCGGCAGGGTGATCCTGCTGGCGTCGTTTTTTTTGCCCAGGGCGCTCCGAGTGCCCGCTGCCCGACCCCGCAACCATTTCGGCGGCCGGTTCGTCTATCCTCCCGATAGCTCGTCTGGCTGTCAGGGCCAGTTCACCGCGTTGCTTTCAAGGAGACGCAACATGATCCGTCGTTTTGTTCCGATCGCCATCGCCGTCGCCGTGGCCGTGGCTGCCCCGCTCGCCGCCGCCTCGCAAGCGGCCCAGACTCAGAGACAGGCCGCCGCCGCCAAGCCCAGCCCGGTTCTGGCGTCCCTGCAGGGCGTCTGGGTCATCACGCAGGTGAACGGCCAGGACGTGGCGGGGTCGGGCCAGGAACTCACGATCTCCATCAAGGACAACACATACGAGCAGGCTGTCAACGGCCAGATCATACAGAAGGGCACGTTCACGCTCGACGACAGCAAGAAACCGATGTCCATCAACGTGACCGTCGTCGAGGGCGACGGCGCCGGCCAGATGCTGCTGGGAGTCTTCGAGCTCAGCGGCAAGACCATCACATACAAGCTCGCCGACCCGGGCGGCGCGCGACCCACGGATTTCGCGCCGGCTGACGGCCACTCGGTGGCCGTGATGGTGAAGAAGTAGTCCTGAAGGCCCGGCGCCGCGCTGCTCCCAGGGAGACGCACAATGATCCGTCGTATTGCTCCGATCGTTATCGCCGTGGCCGTGGCCGCCGCTCCGCTCGCGGCTGCCCCGCAGGACACGTCGGCTCAGGCTCCGAAACAGGCCTCCGCGGCCAAACCAAGTCCGATTCTGGCGTCCGTCCAGGGCGTCTGGGTCATGACCCAGGTGAACGGCCAGGACACGGCCGGAGCAGGGCAGGAAATCACCATCACGATCAAGGACAGCACCTACACGCAGGCCGTCAACGGCCAGATCACGGAGAAGGGCACCTTCAGGATCGACGACAGCAAGAAGCCGATGACCATCGACATCGCGATCGTCGAGGGCGACGATGCCGGCGGGATCCAGCTGGGCCTTGTCGAGATCACCGGCAACAGCATGAAGGGCAAGCTCTCGGACCCGGGCGGCGCGCGACCCGCGGACTTCAACGTCGCGGACGGCTACTTCGTGTTCGTGATGGTCAAGAAGTAAAGGCTTCCCCAGACACATGCAGAGACCACTAAGGCGACAGGGAGATCACCAAGTTCTGGTTTTCAGAACCGGGGCTTGGTGGTCTCTCTTGGTGGTCTTGGTGTGTGTCTGCGGCGTCGTCTTAGGTCGTGTTCGCGATGGTCAAGAAGTAAAGGCTTCCCCAGACACACACAGAGACCACTAAGGCGACGGGGAGATCACCAAGTTCTGGTTTTCAGAACCAGGGCTTGGTGGTCTCTTCCGGCCTTGGTGGTCTTGGTGTGTGTCTGAGGCCAATCAGCGGCGCGCGGCCAGTGCGGTAACGACATCCCAGTAGTACCGAAGGAACCTCGTGAGTTCGCTCTCGAGGATGCGTTCCTGGTCGCTGTGTGCGCCGTACCCCTTCGGGCCGTCCTCGGTGTCCGTGGCCGGCCCGATTCCGTAGCACTGCATCCCCTTCGCGCGCAGGTACGCCATGTCGGTCGCGCCCGTGCTCATCGTCGGCAGCGTCGGCGCGCTGTAGTGCGCGCGCACGGCGGCTTCGATCGCCTTGAAGGCCTCTGAGTCGATGCGGGCTTCCCTGCCGCCGGGCCGCGTATCGCGCTTCGCGAATCGCACCTCGACACTCGGATCGGCCACGACCTTCTTGATCGTCTCGAGCAGGGCCGGCATGTCCTCGTCCTGGAGCGCGCGGACGTCGAGCGTGGCGATGGCTTCCGACGGGATGACGTTGACGCGGTAGCCGGCGGCGATGATGTTGGGCGAGACCGACGTGCGCAGCATGGACGCGTGCCGCGGCTCGTGCTTGCGGAAGTAGGCATCCACCTGCTCGATCTTCTTCGGGTCGAGCACATCGCGGTACCGCGCGGCCTCATCGGGCGGCGAGATGGACGCCAGGCGCTTGAAGTACGCGCTGGTTGTCTCGTTCAGCCGGACGGGCGGCGACCATTTCGCGACGTTCGCGACCGCCTGCGCGACGTGCGCCACGGCGTTGGTCTCGAGGGGCACCGAGCCGTGACCCGCCGGCCCGCGCGCCACCAGCTCAATCGCGTACGGAATCTTCTCGAGCGTCTGCACGGAGACGAAGCGCACGTTGCCACCGGTGCGATAGCCGTTGCCGCCCTCGGCGAGACAGTACTCGGCCTCGATCGCGCCGAAGTGCTGGTTGACCATGTACTGGATGCCGACGCGCGTGCTGCCCTCCTCGCCGGACTCGGCCAGGAAGATCACGTCGCGATCGAGCGGCACGTTCATGCGTTTCAGCATGAGCATCACCATCAGCGATGCCGCCACGTTGTCCTTGTCGTCCACGGTCCCACGCCCGTAGATGTAACCGTCCTGGCGGGCCGCGCTGAACGGCGGGTGTGTCCACTTCGCAGGGTCGACGTTGACCGTATCGGTGTGCGCCATCAGCAGCAGCGGCCGCTTCGCGCCGCTGCCCTTCAGCCGGGCGACGAGACTCGGCCGGTTCGGCTCGAGCGCGAACTCCTGAGACTCGATGCCGGCATCGGCCAGGACCTTCTTCATGTAGTCCACCGCCGGTCGCTCGTTGCCGGGAGGATCCGTCGTATCGAAGCGGACGAGCTGCTGGAAGTGCGCGACCAGCTCGGCATCGGCCGACGCCCAGTTCACTTGCGGCGCCTGTGCCCCCGCGGTGACACCGAGCGCAATCAGAACGAAACAGGCTGCAATTCGCATCGGCAAATATTACTCCTTACGCCTTGCGCCTTACGCCTTGCGCCTTACGCCTTGCACGGCCGGCTTACCTTTGCCCTCTGCCCTCTGCCCTTTGCCCTGCCCTCGCCTCCGGCCAATGCGCAAAGGCCTTCGGCGTGACGCGTCTGAGCGATCGGATGACCGAGCACGCGCGCTGGAACTGCCGCTCGCGCGAGGCCGGCCACGTGTAGTGGTACTGGTCGCGCACGAACGGCGGCAGGAGACCCACCGTAATCACCCGGTTGACCCATGCGAACGGCCCTGAGATCGCGGAAAGCGGCGGGAACATGACGGCGTCGACGACCATGCGCGCGTCGGATCCCACCGCGATGCGACCGCTGGCGTACTGGGCGTCCAGATACGCGACGAGCGCCGGCCAGGTTCGCGGAATCTCGTCGCTCGGGGCGCCAAGCGCGATCGCCACGTCCGCCGCTTCTGCCAGGTAGGCATCGCGGTCGGCCGCCGTCAGGGGCGCGACGAGGCGCTCGTACACGAGCACGACGGATTCGAGCAACGTGGCGTGCACCCAGAGCAGCAGCGCGGGATCTTCAGCCGAGTATCGTGCGCCCGCCGGAAACACGCCCGTGGCCTCGCGCAGTTCGCCGTGCACGCGGGCGTGAATCGCCTTGATCCGCGCGATGGCGCGCCCGTGCGCGATGGGGTCGCCGAACGTCAGGGCCAGCATCGCCCGCACCGTCTCACGCAGGCGCGAGACGGCGGCGATCGGCGAGGCGCGAAAGCTGCTGTGCTCCGCGACGCCGGCCGCGATGAGCGGGTGCGCCATCTGCAGCAGAATGGCGCGCGACCAGCCCAGGAGCGCCAGCCGCTCCGCATTGATCCGCTCCGCTATCAATCTACTCTTCGCGGGACGTCGTCCCCCGAACCCCCTCGCGCCGTCGCTTGCACGAACCGCAACGCCCCGCTCCGCCCCGGCGGCTCACTCGCGCAGCTCGTTCGCGGCACAGGGGATCATGGTCATGCTTGCGGTGCCAGATACAATGAAAATGTCATGTCAATCCGACCAGTCAAGAGCATCGTGCAGTCGCGGCCGACGATGGAGGGCGCCGGCGTGCGTCTTCGGCGAGCCTTCGGCTTCGGCGACACGTCCGAGTTCGATCCCTTCCTGCTCTTCGACGACTTCCGCAACGATCGGCCGGCCGACTACCTGGCGGGGTTCCCCTGGCATCCGCATCGCGGCATCGAAACGATTACCTATGTGCTCAGCGGCACGGTGGAGCACGGCGACAGCCTCGGGAACACGGGCACGCTCGGCCCGGGTGACGTGCAGTGGATGACGGCGGGCCGCGGGATTCTTCATCAGGAAATGCCGCAGGGTGACCTTCAGGGCCGGATGCACGGCTTCCAGCTCTGGGCGAACCTTCCCGCCTCGCTCAAGATGACCGCGCCGCGCTACCAGGACATCAAGGCGCCCGACATTCCCGAAGTGGCGGACGACGACGGCACGAGGGTCCGGGTGATGATCGGCCAGTTCTGGGGAAAGAAGGGGCCCGTCGAGGGCATCGCCGGCGATCCGCGATACCTCGACGTATGGGTGCCGCCCGGAAAACGCAAGACGATGCCTGTGGAACTGGGGCGACACGCCTTCGCGTACGTGTTCGAGGGCGCGGGCACGTTCCGCGACGCGTCCGCGCCGCAAGGCGTCATGACCGAGCGCACCGACGGCAGCGACGTCGTCGAACGGATGGACGCCGGCGATCGATCGCTCGTGCTCTTCGATCGTGGCGATGAAGTGACCGTGCAGGCCGGCGAGCAGGGCATCAGGTTCCTGCTGGCGTCAGGCCGGCCACTCGAGGAACCGGTCGCTTGGTACGGACCGATTGTCATGAACACGGAAGCCGAGCTGCGACAGGCCTACGAGGAACTGCGAAACGGCACGTTCATCAGGAAGTAACGCGCACGGCGCACTACGCACCGCGCACCAGGCACCAGACACCAAGCACCAGGCACTGAGCACTTCTGCCCTACCGCGCGAACCACCCCAGCAGCGCGGTCCAGGCGATCCATCCTGACCACCCGACGAGCACCATCGCGATGGCTTTGAACGGCGTCTGCGCGGCCACGGGCGTCGCGTCGTCCCAGCCGGCGGCCGCGCCCTTCGCGGCGAGAATCGCGACGAGCGGCAGGGTCGCCAGATTGATGCGGCCGAGAAACTCAATCGTGTAGCGGACGAACTCCGGATCGACACGGGAGAACACCGTGGACAGCGAAAAGACGATCCAGACGGCCGCCCACGCCATCAGCGCGGAGACCAGCCGGTCGCGCACGCCTCGGCGCCACACGCGCCACGCGCCGATGACTGCCAGCAGCACGAGCGGCAGTCCGGCGCTCGACACGGCCTGGGACACGAGATCGCGCAGCCGATCGCCCGTCCCCATGTAGCCGCGCGCGGCCTCGGCCGCCGTGGCCGCGGCCGCTTCCGGGGCGGCGCCGCCGGAGAACATGCGCGAGAACGCGCCGAGGATCTCGTCGCTGAACTCGCGGTAATACACGAACCACGAGACCGTGAGCGCTGCGGCCACCGCCACGACGATCGCGCCTGCCGCGCCCTTCCGGGCAGCGTCTCCCCTCCACCACAAGAGGACCGCCAGGAGTCCGAGCGTCGCGATGAGCGTCGTGATCGTGCTGACGTGCGACAGAAAGGCCGCCGCCACGAGCACGGTCAGTCCTGCCAGCGACAGAATCCGGCCCAGTCCAAGATTCCAGGACGCGGCAGCGGAAACGACCGCGACCGCCACCGCCTGACCGAACAGGTTCGGCAGGTTGGCATTGCCGAGCATCGCGTACGCGAGCGGCGCCAGCTGATAGAACAGGACCGCCAGGACCGCCGACCGGCGGTCGCCCCACGCCCGGACGACCACCGGATATAGAAGTGCACCGGCCGCGACGTCGGAGATCGCCGTCACGGCACGGATCAGGGCGACGTGATCGCTCGAGACCCACGTCCACGGCAGCGCGAACACGTAGAGCCCGATGGGGTACGGCATCTCCACGCCGCCGACAAACGGCTGGGCGAAGAAGTACTTCCCGCCCATCACCCACTCGAGGCGATGGGCGTTGAACAGCGCGTCCACGACGGGCTTGGCCGGATGCAGCAAGCCGAACAGCTTCAGGGAAATCGCGATGGCCGAGACGACGCACACCAGACGCGCGGCCGTGGTGAGGCGCCGGCCGGCGATCCGATCCGCGCTGGTCACGAGCATGGCCGCGATCGAAACAACCCAGACCGTCACCCGCAGCACGCCGGTCGACAAGTCGCCGTAAATCCCCGCTGCGGTGGTCATCATCGCGGCTGCGCCGGCGGCGAGGATCGCGGCGCCCGCGAGCGCCGTTCCGAGCGACAGTCCCATCAGCGCGAACATCAACCCGGCGAACCCGGCCGCGACGGCCGCCTGCACCGTTGGAAAGGTCGGCGGCCACGCAAACGACGACGGGCGGCAGCGGAGCCGATCGATCTGCACGCCGAGCAGCCGTTGATCGGCAGAACCCGGCGTGAATGCCGGCGTCGCCGTCAGGACCAGCCGAGCGCCCCGCCTCCCCGACGGAATCGAGAAGCCGAGGTCATGAAACTCGCCGGCTGCCGGCATCGAGGAAACGCGGGCATCATCGACGAAGACCTCGAGCGTTGGGATCGGCAGACCCTCGGGACGAAAGGCGCGGAACCTCAGCGTGCAGGTCCAGGGGGCGCTTCGATCGAGATCGGGCACGTCAACCGTGGCGCGATCGGACGTCCAGGCAAACGACGTTGGGCCGTCGCGCTCGCTCGAGTAGATACCCGAGACGAACGCCGGCAGCGGCGCGTCCATGTCGAATGTGAGTCCGGGGTCGCGCGCGTAGGCGGCCACGAGCGCGCCTGCGCCGAAGGCGGCGCCGAGGACCGCTGCAATGGCCGCGCGAATCACTGCTTGATTCTATAGAGCTTCTTCTGGGTTCTGATGAAGAGACTCGTGGCGTCCGCGGCCGGCGAGGCCAGGCTCATTTCGCCCAGGCTGTTCTTCGCAATCTCGTGGTACTCGTCTCCGGCCTTGAACACGAACGTGTCGCCGTCCTCGCTGATGGCGTAGATGAGCCCGCCGCTCGCCACCGGCGAGCTCGAGAACGTGTTGCCGATGCCGCCGACGCGCGCCTTGTAGATTTCCTTGCCGGTCTCCGCGTGGTGCACCTGCATGACGCCGTTGTCGTTGATCGAATACACGCGGTCGCGATAGACCAGCGGCGACCCGGTGTAGCCGGAGATGCGCGGCTGGAACCAGGCGACGAACGGGCCGGGCGTGTCGCCCGGCTTGAACGAGATGTCGCCCGTGGCGCCGGATTTCACCGCGTACATCGGGCGGTTGGCTTCGCCCTGCGATCCTGACCCGACGAAGAGCAACCCGCCGGCCGCGGTCGGCGTGGGCGTGGCCTGCGTCATGCCGGCCATCCGCCAGAGTTCCTTGCCGTCGAGGCCGTAGCTCACGACCAGGCCCTTGCCCGTGGTGACGATCTCGGTGCGGCCCCTGGTCTGCCAGACGAGCGGCGTGGACCAGCCGGACTTCATGCGGCCTTCGAGGCCCGCGCGGTTCACCGTCCAGATCTCGGCGCCGGTCCGGGCATCGAGCGCGGTGAGCATCGACTGCTCTTCCGTGTCGTGCAACTGATAGACGCGGCCGTCGTGCACGACTGGTGAGGACGCGGTGCCGAAGTCGAGGTAGATCGGCTGAGGCGGCCACATCTTCTTCCAGAGCAGCTTGCCGTCCATCGAGTACGCGAACACGCCGACGTTGCCGCCGAACGAGGCGTACACGCGCTCGCCGTCGGTCGCGGGCGTTTCGGAGGCGTAGGTGTTCTTCCGGTGACGGCCGCCGAACGGCTTGCCCTGGTGCGCGTCGTGCTGCCAGACGACCTTCCCGGTTCTCGCATCCAGCGCCATCACGACATACCGAACGTCGTCCACCTCGGTCGTCTTCTCGATGTCGCGCTTGTTGACGCGGTTCATGATTTCTTCCATCGGCAGTCCCTGCCGCTGCAGTTCGGCGACGTATTCGTTACCGTAGATGCCGGTCGACGGCTCCTTGAAGTCGCCCTTGTTGACGGCCGTGGTGAGGTACACCCGGTCGCGCCAGACGATGGGCGACGACCATGCGCGTCCCGGAATGTCCACGACCCACGCGACGTTCTTCGTGGTGGACCACTCGGTCGGCAGCTTGGAGGCGTCGGCCACACCGGCGCCCGCCACGCCGCGGAACTGCGGCCAGTCGGTTCTCGATCCGGGGGCGTCGCCCCGCGGTGAGGTTCGCGTGGCTTGCTCGCCCGGCTCACTCGCGCCACCGGCAGCGCGGGATGAGCCAACCGCAAGGATGAGGACGGAGACAATCGACAGAAGTCGCTTCATGTGAGCCTTAGACGCGCCACCTCGGGCGCGCGTTGCGAAGCCCTTTTCTACCACCCGCGTCCCTCTCTCAGCCCGGTGATGTGCGCCGTGTGATGGCGACCGTGCCAGGCGTAGAGGCGGAGCAGATCGTTCAGTGTCATCGGCCCGTTCTCGGGGTGCACGACACGGCGCTCGAGCGACGGCGAGTCGAGCGACCTCAGAAACTGCACCCAGCGATTGTGCAGGCTGTCGATGAGCGCGAGTGACACATCAACCTTCGCCGTCCGGCTGTCAATCGTCTCGGCCCAGAGTTTCTCGTTGTACGGCTTGATGGTGGGGTTGTCCTCGGTCACCGCCAGCTTGCAGCGGATGTACGCGTTCATGTGGCTGTCCGCGATGTGATGGACGATCTGCCGCGGCGTCCATCCGCCCTCCCGGTAGGGCGTGTCGAGCTGGGCGTCGGTCAGTCCCTTGACCGCGGCCGCCAGATGGGCCGGCACCGCGGCAATCTGGTTGATGAGCGCGGCAGCGTCCAGAGACGGCTGCTCCTTCCACGTGCCGACCGGATAGCGCAAATCGTTGGGCATAAGACAATGATTGTATAGTCGCACCCGGCTGATGGGCGTCCCCTCGATCGCAACGGTCTTCCCTACCTACAACGAAGGCGAGCGGCTGGCCGCGTTCCTCGGCGACTGGGCGGCGGCGGGCGCGGCACATACGTCCATCGCGGCGACGGCCATCGTCGTGGACGACGGCAGCGCGCCGGACAAGGCCGAGGCGCATGCCTCGGCCGTGGCTCGGGTCGCGCGGGAACTCGACGCCTCGGGATCGCCGCACCGTGTGGAGTACGTGCGCGCCGACCGGAATCGCGGCAAGGGCGCGGCGATCAGACTCGGCTGGAGCCACGCGGCGGCGGACGCGGCCTGGCTGACGTTCATCGACGCCGACGGCGCCATCCCGGCCCGTGAATACTGGCGGGTGGCGGACATGCTGCCGGCCGTGGACGCGGACATCGTGTGCGCCTGCCGCGTGAAGATGGCCGGCCGCACGATCGATCGCACCCTGTTCAGGCACTTTCAGGGTCGCCTCTTCGCGACGTTCGCTGAGGAAGTCTTCCACCTCGGGTTCTACGACACTCAGACCGGCATGAAGGCGTTTCGCGGGTCGCGGCTGCGGCCGATCCTGCCGGAGCTGCGGGAAGACCGCTGGCTGCTTGACGTCGAGGTGATCGTGAAGATGGTGCGCGCGGGCGCGCGCGCCCTCGAAGTGCCGGTGGACTGTTACATGCGCGGAGGCACGTCGCTCGTATTCGGCCTGGACCCCATCCGCATGGCGATCCGGATGCTGAAGCTGCGGTCGAGGCTTGGCGACGCCAGGACGGGCCGAACGTGACATCGCCTCGGTGGCCCAGATTCGGCGCGGCGGCGCTCGGCGTGCTGTGGTTTCTGCAGCTCTGCGGTCCGTCCACGCTGAACCCGCTCGACACGGCCTGGCTGTTCACCAGCGACTGGCGGCAGCACTGGCTCGGCTTCCTGTTCTTCCAGCGCGAGCCGTGGTCGTTCCCGCTGGGATCCCTGCCGTCGCTGCTGTTTCCGATCGGTACGAACATCGGGTTCACCGACTCGAATCCGCTGCTGTCGATCCTGGTGAAGCCGCTCGCCGGAATCCTGCCCGCGGAGTACCAGCTGCTCGGCCCGTGGCTGGCGTTCTGCTTCGCGATGCAGGGCTACGCCGGGGCCGCGCTGACGAGCGCCATCAGCAAGGACCCCGGCCACCAGCTGCTCGGCGGCTACTGGTTCGCGCTGAGTCCGGTCCTCTTCGCGCGCCTCGGACACGACACGTTGTGCGCGCAGTGGGTGCTGCTCGGCCTCCTGTACCTGGGCTTGCGTGAGTACGACGATCGGGCGTCCCTGCGACGCGCCATGTGGCTCGCGGTCGGGGCGGTGGCGTTCGCGGCAGCGGTGCATCCGTATCTCGCCGCGATGGCGTTCGTGCTCGCGCAGGCGGTGATCGTGCGTCTCGGATGGACCGGCAACGTCCCGTGGCGCCATGTCGCCATCGGCGCGACGGCAGCCGCCGCCGCGCTCGTCGGCGTCTGGGGACTCATCGGGTACTTCGGCCGCGCGCCCGATGGGTCGGGCGGGTTCGGCAACTATCCGGCCGACCTGCTCGTGCTGTTCGATCCACGCGAGTACTCGCGGCTGATGCCTCCCCTGCCGTCGACACCTGGCCAGTGGGAGGGTTTCGGGTTCGTTGGCGCGGGCGGGCTCATCGCCGTGGGCGCGGGCCTCGTCGCGCTGGCGCGGCGGCGGCCGACGTGGCGCGCCGGCATCGGCGTCATCGTCGTCGCGTGCGCCGGCCTTGGCGTGTACGCACTGTCGTCGTCCGTGCGTCTCGCCGGCGACGAAGTCGTCACCCTTGGGTGGTTGTACGAGCCGTTGATGCCCGTCGTCAGACCATTCAGGGCGACGGGCCGATTCATCTGGCCGCTCCATTACCTCGTGCTGCTCTTCGGCGTGTGGGGCGTGACGCGCCTGCTCGGACGCGACCGCGTCCAGTTGGGCACGGTGATGCTGGCGTGCGTGGTCGCGATTCAGGCGGCGGATGTGAAACTGGATCGCTGGTGGCTGCAGGCGAAAGTGCGGCCGCACGTCTCAACGGCGCCGTTCGAGCTGGCGCGCGGACACTACCGGCATCTGGCGCTCGCACCCGCGCAGGTGCTGGGCGTCTGCGGGGATCCGTACGAAGAGGACTACGTGTACCGCTTCATGCTGCTCGCCCATCGGCTGGGCGCGACGTTCAACAGCGGCATCTACGCCCGACTCGACGGCAAGAGGGCGCGCGCGGAGTGCGAGGCCCAGAATCGCGCGGTGGACGAGGGCGCGCTCGATGCCCGGACGATTTATGTCGCGGCGGCGGCGGAAGTGGACCGGTTCAGGAAGCACGCCGACGCGGCCTGCGGCCGCTGGGATGGCGACTGGTTTTGCGTCAGCCGATCGGGCCACCCGCGTTTCGCGGAGTTCATTTCCACAGGCAAGGACCCGGGTCCCCGCTGAGGAAGGGTAACGGGGGGGGTCAGACCGGGGTCAGACCGGGGTCAGACTGGGGTCAAAC
>CAZJTG010000107.1:0-12160 GCA_964548865.1 uncultured Solibacteraceae bacterium | reverse complement strand
ATCGCGATCCAGTCGGCGCTGACCGGTCACCTGGTCTTCACGACCGTCCACGCGAACAACGTCATCGACGTGCTTGGCCGGTTCCTCAACATGGGCGTCGAGGCCTATCAGTTCGTCTCCGCGCTCAACTGCGTCCTGGCCCAGCGCCTGGTTCGCCGGATCTGCACCGATTGCAAGCGGCCGGCGAAGATCACGCGCGAGCAGCTCATCGAGTCCGCGCTCGATCCGGCGATGGCCGACACGCAGGTGTTCTACGAGGGCGAGGGCTGCATCGAGTGCGGCGGTACGGGGTACAAAGGGCGAACGTCGATCTGCGAACTGATGGACCTCTCGGACCGCGTGCGCGACATGATTCTGGAGAAGCGTCCGACCTCCGAGATCAAGCGGGCCGCCAGGGAAGACGGCATGACGTTCCTGCGGGAATGCGCCGTCAGCCTGGTCATGAAAGGTCAGACGACCTTGCGCGAGATAAACAAAGTCACCTTCGTGGAGTAGAGCGTACCGTGCCTGCTGAATCCTCGCTGTTTGCGCCGACACCGCCCGCGATCGCGGTCGAGCTGGCCAGCCGCCGGCTGACGGTCGTCGAACTCGGGCGTGGATCGTCGCTGCCACTCGTTGGATATGCCAGCGAGCCGCTGCCGCCTGACGCGCTGACGCCTGCGCCCGTCGGGCCGAACGTGCAGAACCCGGCGGCGGTTGCCGAGGCTCTCCAACGCGGGCTCGAACGGGCGGGAGTCCGGGCGTCCGCGCGCGTGGCGCTCGTGATCCCCGACAACGCCGCCAGAGTGTCGCTGCTCTCATTCGAGCAGCTTCCGGCCAAGGCGGCGGACATCGAGCAGCTCATCCGGTGGAAACTGAAGAAGTCGACGCCGTACCCGATCGAAGAGGCGCAGATCGGCTGGTTCCAGGCCCACCGCACGGAGGCCGGACCCGTCATCGCCGCCACGGTCGCGCGCCGGGATGTCGTGACGCAGTACGAGGCCGTCGCCGCGGCCGCCGGCCTGCACGCCGGAATCGTCGATGTGGCCAGCTTCAACATCATGAACGCCGTGATTGGGGCTGGCGGAGCGCCCGACTCGGACTGGCTGCTCGTGACACTGGCCCCGGAAGCGACCACGCTCAGCATCGGTCGCGGATCGGACCTGATGTTCTACCGGCACCGGGCGGCGGTCGAAGAAGAAGCCCTGAGCTCGCTCGTGCACCAGACCGCGATGTTCCATGAAGACCGCCTCGGGGGCACGAAGTTCAGCCGGGTGTGGCTGTGCGGCGGCGGTCTGGGCCCCGGATCTGAGGACGTGCGGCGCGAAATCCGCGAGCGGCTGGGCGTGCCGGTCGAAGTGGTGGACGTGCGGCAGGCGAGCGAACTCGGCAGCAAGATCAACGCGTCGACCGACGTGCTCTACGCGCTGGCCGCGCCCGTCGGCGTGCTGCTCCGCGATCGGAAGGCGGCCTGACCGTGCTGAAGGGCAACCTCGCGACCCGACCGTTCTACAACGAGCGCCTGGTGGGAGCGGTCGTCGCGATCGCCGCGATCGCCGGACTGGCGCTGACGGCCTTCAACGCGACGGCCACGCTGCGGCTGTCCGCTGAACGACAAGTGCAGCAGGCCGACCAGGATCGCGTGGAGGCGGAGGCCGCCAAGAGCCGCACCGCCGCCGCGGCGTTGCAAAGCAGCCTCGATCGATCGAATCTGATCATGCTGGCGGGAGCGACGGCCGAGGCGAACGCCCTCATCGAACAGCGGACGTTTTCCTGGACGTCGTTCTTCGACATGGTGGAGAAGACGCTTCCGCTCGATGCGCGGCTGCTGGCCGTCGCGCCGCGCGTGGAGCGCGGCGTATTCATGATCGTGATGTCGCTCAACGTGAAGCGGCCCGAGGACGTCGAGCAGTTCATCGACGCCCTGAACCGGACGGGCACGTTTTTCGATCTCCTGCCGGGCGACATGCAGCGGAACGAGGACGGCGCCTTCACGGCCACACTCTCCGGCGGCTACCGGGAGCCGGGGGCGGTTCCCGGGCGGGCCAACGTTCCGGTGCGGAAGGGGGAGCCGCGGCCATGAATCTCATCAGCCGGGTCCTCAGCGAGCGCCGGGCCGTTCTCATTCCGCTCGCGCTGTTCCTCGTCGGCAACCTGGCCTACCTTGCCGCGGTCGTCTGGCCGCTGCAGCGGGCTGTGGCCGGCGCGGCGGATGCGCAGTACCAGAGCACGCAGAACGTCCTGGCGGCGCGGGCCCTCGAGGTTCAGGCCAAGGCGGATCGAGCGGCCAAGGATCGCGCGGATCTCGAACTGCGCACGTTCTATGCGGATGTGCTGCCGAAGGATGACCGGTCGGCGATTGGCGTGGCCAACTTCACGCTGACCAAGCTCGCCGACCAGTCGCGTGTCACGTTCAAGTCCGGTCAGTGGGACCGGGAAGAAATCAAGGACAGCCCCCTGACCCGGCTTACCGCCAAGGTCTCGCTCGTGGGCGACTACGCGAGCATCCGGAAGTTCCTCTACGAGTTGGAAACCGCCGAGGAGTTCGTGATCCTCGAGAGTGTGGAGCTGACGTCGGCCGCCACCGTACAGAGCGACAGCCTGCTCGAACTGGGCCTGCAGATCGCGACCTATTACGTGAAGGACGGCCGGACCGAGGCGGTGTCCCGATGAAGTTCCTGCCCGCTGCCGGTCCCGAGCGGACCCGTCTGACGCTGCTCCTGGCTCTCCTGGGCATCGCCGGCGCGGTCTGGTACTACCGGATGGGCGCGGCGGATCCTGTGCCGCTTACGACGGATGGAGCAGGTCGCACTCCGCCGGCAGTCCAGACCCAGCCGCGAGATCCAGGGCGCGGCGCGGCCGGCAGGGCATCCGCGCAGAAGCCCACCGTGCCCGAGCCTTTGAAGCTGGCTGAACTGGAGCAGGTTCCCGACGAGCCAATGGCCGGGCGGAATCCCTTCCGGTTCGGCGTCAAGCACGTGCCGCCGCCGCCAGCGCCGCCTCCCGCGCCGTACGTTGCGCCGCCCGTCGTGACGCCCCCGCCGCCACCACCGCCGGAGGTCAAGCTGCGGCTGAATGGCGTGATGGACGACCCGTATGGGAAGAAGCGTGCAGTTCTGACCGATCCGACCGGTGCGATGTTCGTCGGGGTCGATGGACAGACGATCGACGGCCGATATCGCCTCGTGAAAGTCGAAAGAACCAGTGCGGTCGTCGAGTTCCTGGATGGGACCGGACGGCGCACGTTGTTTGTTGGCAGGTAGAAGGTGACCTCGATGACCAGAGACATTCTCAAGGACGGTCGACGCTGGGGCGTGACGGCACTCCTCGTGCTCACCGCCGCCGGCTGCGCGACCGGCCGCTCGGTTTCACGGGGCGACGCCGCGGCGAGGCGTGGGGACTGGGACGCCGCTGTGGCGTACTACCGCCAGGCCATTGGCGAGAATCCCAAGGCCGTTGAAGTTCGCATCGCGATGGAGCGCGCGATGCGCGAGGCCGCGGGCGATCACATTCGCCGCGCGCGGAAACTCGAAGCCGAGGAGCAGTGGACCGGGGCGGCGGCCGAGTACCGGCTCGCTGTCGAGTTCGAGCCGTCCAATGCGCTGGCCCTCAGCCGCGCGCTGGCCATCGAGCGAAAAATCCGGGACCTGGCGGAAGCGGCACGGCCGCGGACGCGCATGGAAGAGATGCAGCGTCAGGCGACCGCAGCATCACCCATTCCGAAGCTGGATCCACGAACGCCGCTCCCGGCTCTGCGCTTCCCGAACTCCGCGCTCCGGGACATCTTCAGCATGATTGGGCTGTCGACCGGCATCAACATCACCTACGACCAGGGGCTCGACGGCACGCTCTCACGGCCGGGCCCGCCGATCGACACCACGGACGTCTCACTCGAGAGCGTCCTGAACCAGCTCATGCAGACGTTCCAGCTGACCTACAAGGTGCTCGATCAGCGAAGCATCTTCATCTACGCGGACAACGCCGGCAACCGCGGCAAGTACGAGGACTTGTACCAGCAGACGTTCTATCTCTCGCACGCGGATCCGAACGAGGTCGGTACGATTCTCAATCAGATGCTCACGACGACGACGACGGGCAACCGGCCGACGATCACGCAGAACAAGTCCCTGAGCGCGATCACTGTTCGCGCATCCGCCCCGATGATGGGCATGATCGACAACATCATCAAGACCGCGGACAAACCGCGCGCCGAAGTCCTGATTGACGTGACGATCCTCGAGGTCTCGCGAACGCGAATGCGCGACCTGGGCATCAACCTGACGGACTACGCCCTTGGCTTGGCGTTCTCGCCCGGCGCCGCACCCACGTCCAGCGGGACGACCATCGCCCCGCGGCCGCCGCTCAATCGGGCCGGGTTCTCAGGTGCCGGCGCCAACGACGTCTACGTCTCGATCCCGACGTCCGTGATCAGGCTGCTCGAATCCGACCAGAAGACCCGCCTGCTCGCGAAGCCGCAGTTGCGCGGCCGCGAGGGCGCGCAGCTGACGCTCAATCTGGGCGATCGCATCCCCGTGCCGCAGACGACGTTCCAGCCCCTGGCTACGGGCGGCGTTCCCACACAGCCGCAGGTCTCGTACAACTACCAACAGATCGGCGTGAACCTGAATATGACGCCGCGGGTCACGTACCAGGACGAGATCATTCTCGACCCCATCGTGGTGGACAAGAGCGGCCTCGGCGGAAATATCGATGTGGCGGGCCAGTCGCTGCCCACCTTCGTCAACCGAACAGCCTCGACGGCCATGCGGCTTCGCGACGGCGAATCGAACCTCCTTGCCGGTTTGATCAGGGAGGAAGACCGTCAAACCGCACGCAGCCTGCCAGGAATTTCGCAGATCCCGATCCTCCGGTCGATCTTCGGCAGCACGAACACGACGACGGACCAGAGCGACATCATCATGATCGTGACGCCGCACATTATCCGGTCGCGGGAGATCACGGCAGACGACCTGCGGCCACTGTACGTCGGCACCAGCACCAACCTCGGCGCCGGCACGACGCCGACGCTGATTTCGCCGAACGCGCCTCCGCCGCCAGTGATTGGGCCAGGACAGCCGGGCACGCCTCCGGCCGCCGGCGTGACACCACCCGGTGCCGCTGGGCAGGCCGGCACCACCGGAGGGCCACCGGCCGGCGGGACACGCGCCCCCGGCGTGGTCCCCATCACGGCGGTCGATCCGAACGTCCCCCAGCCGCCCGCGGTCACCGCTCGCGTGAGCGTGGCGGCGCCGGAAGCGGGAATGCAGATGGGCGGCCCGCCATACACCATGCCGATTCGCATCGAGGGTGTCTCACAGCTCGGGCAGGCCACCGTGACGATCACGTACGACCCGAAGGTACTCCGGGCCGTGTCCGTGTCCCCGGGCGGATTCATGCAGCAGGGCGGAGTGCAGCCGACCTTCGTTCCGAAGATCGATGAGACGACCGGTCGCATCGACATCGCCATGGCACGTCCCGCGACCGCGCCCGGCGCGTCGGGGGCGGACTGGCTGGCCGGCATCCTGTTCCAGGCCGTCGGCGCCGGTCAGTCGAGAGTCAACGTCAGCGCGGTGCTGATGACCGCTTCCGGTCAGCCTATCGCCGTCCAGACCTCGCCGGCCACGGTCACCGTCAAGTAGCCATGGTCGTGAGGACGCCGCTGCAGTGGTTCAGGAAGTCGTCGAACGGCTATACGTTCGTCGAGATCATCGTCGTGACGGGACTCATGGCGATCCTGGCCACGGCCGCGCTGCCCATCGCGCGCGTGTCCATGAAGCGCCAGCGGGAGGTCGAACTCAAACGCTCGCTCCGCGAGGTGAGGGCCGCCATCGACTTGTTTCATACGTGGGCCTCGAACGGTCTCATCGCCCAGACCGAACTCAACATGACGGCCGAGAACTACCCGAGCTCGCTCGAGCAGCTGGTGGACGGCGTCCTGCTCGCCAACGACGCCTCTGGCCGGAAGAAGAAGTTCCTCCGCCGCATCCCGGTGGACCCGTTTACCGGCACCACCGACTGGGGCAAGCGAGCGTACTCGGACGCGGCTGATGCCAAGACCTGGGGCGGGTCCAGCGTCTTCGATATCTACACGAAGTTCGACGGCAAGGCCCTTGACGGGTCGAAATACCGGGACTGGTAAGGAGTCATGCGCATCGACACCATGCGTCGGGTCAGGCGCAGGCACGCGGAAGGCGGCTGGACGCTCATCGAACTGCTGGTCGTCATCAGCATCATCCTGATTCTCGCGTCGATGGCCCTGGTTGAGTACCGCAATTCGGTCACGGCGGCAAAAGAAGCGACGCTGCGCAGCCAGCTGTTCATCATGCGTGACGCCATCGACCAGTACTACGCGGACAAGGCGAAGTACCCCGAGTCGCTGCAGACACTCGTCTCCGAGAGCTATTTGCGCGCGATCCCCCGCGATCCCTTTACGACCTCGTCGGACACCTGGCAGACCGTGCCCGCGGAACCCGAAGGCAGCAGTATCACGGCGGCTGCCGGGATTTTCGACGTCAAGAGCGGCTATGAGGGCAACGGCCTCGATGGCAGTCGCATCGCTGACTGGTGATGGGCGTGACACTGAGCACGACGCCATCTGAACGAGGCGACGCGGGTTTCGCGATGGTGGCGTTGCTCGTGGGCATGGCGGTCGCGGCGATCTGGATGACCGCCGCGCTTCCTGCGTGGCGGCAGCAGGCCATGCGTCAGAAGGAAGACGACCTGATTTTCCGCGGCGAGCAGTACGCGCGGGCGATCGTGCTCTACCAGCAGAAGAACCGCGGCGCGTATCCGCCCAGCATCGACGTCCTGGTGTCGGGCCACTACCTGCGGAAGAAATGGAAGGATCCGATTACCAACGAAGACTTCGTGCCGCTCGGCATCGGCGTGAGCCTGCCAGGCGCGAGTCAGCCCGCCGGAGGCGCTCCAGGGCAGGGCAGGGGCGGCCAGCCGGGCACGCCGCAGCAGCAGGGCCAGGCGCCCGGCATCACGGGCGTTCGGAGCAGCAGTACGGCCACGTCCATCAAGATCTACGAGCAGCAGCAGCAATACAGCATGTGGCCGTTCGATGCCCGGCTCGCGCAACTGAAGATGGTCCGCCAGCAGCCACCAGGCGCCAATCAGCCGGGCCGGCAGGGCGGTGCGGGCGATCGCGGCGGACCCCAGCAGCCTGGCCGAGGCGGAGTTCCAGGGCGTGGTGGCGCGCCCGCCGGCCCGGGCACCGTTCCGGGGCGCGGTGGCATCGACCGTCCGGGCCCAGCCGGGCCGCCGGCAGGTCGCGCGGGCGGCAGCTAGCTCAAGAACCGCTAGAACGGCAGGGCGTCGTGAAACCTCGCTCTCAGTGGCTGTAGCTTCTCGTTCGCCCTCGACGGGTGCACCCGGTTCGTCAGCAGCACCGCATAGAGATCCCGCTCCGGATCGATCCAGAGTGACGTCCCGGTGAACCCCGTGTGACCGATCGCCCGCCGGCTCATGCGCGCGCCTGACGACGAGGTCTGGAGCGCCGTGTCCCAGGCCAGCGCACGCGAGCTTCCCGGGACACCCGTCCGCGTCGCAAACAGCGTCATGAGTCCAGGCGTGCCGAGAGCCGTCTGCTGCTCGAACGTCCGAAGCACCGTGCGCGCGAACGCCCCGACCGCCGCCGCCGTGCCGAAGAGACCCGCATGCGCGGCGACTCCGCCGAGCGCGGCCGCATTCTCATCGTGTACCTCACCGCGAATCATCCGGCCGCGCCAGGGGTCGAACTCCGTGGGCGCGATCCGATCACGCCAGCCTTCCGGCGGCAGGAACCGGAGTTCGTCCGTGAGCTCGCCCAGGCTGTCGCCGAATTGCCGGTCCAGCGGCGCATTGCCCGTGCGCTCCAGGAGCATGCCCAGGATCATGAAGCCGCAATCGGAGTAGACCGACGCGCTGCCCGCTTCACGCTCGAGTGGCACGGCCGCGAGCCGCGACAGGTACTCGTCCCTGGTGCGCGCCTGCTCCCACAAGCGCACGTGCGCCGGCAAACCGGACGAATGATCCAGTAACTGCCGAACCGTCACGTTGCCGGCGGGTGCGCCCGCGAGCCGCTCGAGCGCATCCGAGACCCGCGTGTCGAGCGTCACCGCCATTGATGCGACCTGGCGCATCGCGATGGACGCGGTCGAGATGACCTTCGTCAGAGACGCGAGATCGAAGACCGTGGCCGGCGTGCACGGCGCAGATCCCGGGTCGTAGTCGAGCGATCCGAACGCGTCCTCCCACAGCGCGCCCGCCGCCCGGCCGACGCTGACGGCGGCCGCCGGGAACGCACGCGTCTCGAGTCCTTCCAGGACGACTTCGCGGGCGGCGCTGAACGCCGAGGGATGGCTGGCCAAGCTGCGCGCAGCGTACCAATCAGCAAAAAAGCCTGTCAATGAGGTACGCTTCGCTCGCATGAGCGTGCTTGGCATCGACGCCGGAGGCACGAGGACGCTGTGCGTCCTGGCCAGCGACGCCGGCGACGTGCTTGCAGAGATTCAGGGACCTGGCGCGAACCTCCAGTCCGCGGGCGAACTGGAAGTGGAGAAGGTGCTCCACGATTTGATCGCGCGTGCGATCGGCACGGGGCCCGCGCCCGCATCGATCTGCCTCGGCATGGCGGGCGTCGATCGGCCCCAGGACGCCGATGTCATCCAGGGCATCCTCCGACGCATTGGCCACCGCGCGCGTATCGTGGTGGTGAACGACGCCCTCATCGCGCTCGAGGCCGGTGTGCCCGGCCAGCCAGGCACGGTCGTGATCGCCGGCACCGGCTCGATCGCCTACGGGCGAAGCGCCGACGGTCGTGGCGCCCGCGCCGGCGGATGGGGCTACGTGCTCGGCGACGAAGGAAGCGGGTACTGGCTGGGGCGCCTGGCCCTGCGCGCGGTGCTGCGCGCGGCGGACGGACGGGGCGAGCAGACGGGACTGACCGATCGCGTGCTCGCGCACTACGGCGTCGCGAAGCCCCGGGACCTCGTCCGGGAGATCTACGAGCGCGGCACCCGGCCGAGCGCGATCGCCTCGCTGGCGCGCGAAGTGGGCGCGGCGGCAGACGCCGGCGACGGCATCGCCGGCCACCTTGTGACGGTGGCGTCGCAGGAACTGGCGAAAGCGGCCCACTCGGTGGCCAGTCGACTGGCGATCGAAGCGGAGCCGGTCGTCCTCTCCGGCGGAACGTTGCTGGGACTGGGCCAGCTGCGGCGGCAACTGACGCTCGAACTCAGCCGTGTGCTGCCCCGTGCGCGTGTCCTGCCGCTCACGACAGCCCCGGCGTACGGGGCCGTGTACCTCGCCCGCGCCGCGCTCTCCGGGGTGCTGCAGGTGCCCGCGTACGACGACGCGTTTTGATGATGCGGATCCTGGTGTTCCCCAACGCCTCGCTGGCGGCGCGCGCCGCGGCGCAATTCGTGAGCCGCACGCTCACGACGCGACCGGCTGCGGTGCTGGGCTTGCCGACCGGCCGGACGATGATTCCGGTGTACCGGCAGATCGCCGCACTGCACGAGCGGGGTCGATGCTCCTTCCGCCGCGCCCAGACCTTCAACCTGGATGAGTTCCTGGGCCTGCGGCCGGGCGACGCCGGGAGCTTCTGCACGTTCATGCGGCAGCACCTGTTCGATCGCGTTGATATGGTGCCGGGGCGCGCGCATTTTCCGGATGCCGACGGCCGCGAACCCGGCGCCTACGATGACCGCATCGTGCGAGCGGGCGGCATGGACCTGTGCCTGCTCGGCATTGGTCTCAACGGCCATCTCGGCTTCAACGAGCCGGCGGCGCGGCTCAGCGCCCGGACGCACCGCGTGCGCCTGCTGCCCTCGACGAGGCGCGCCAATGCGTACCTCTTCCGCAACCTGGCCCGCGTGCCGAAGTACGCCGTCTCGATGGGAATGGCCACGATTCTGAACGCGCGGAGCGTTGTGCTGCTCGCGACCGGTGGCGACAAGGCTGGCATCGTCCGGCGCGCGCTGGCGGGGCCGCTCACGACGCGCGTGCCGGCGTCGCTGATCCAAACCCACCCGAACGCCCTGGTCGTGCTCGACCGCGCCGCGGCCTCGGGGCTTCTTCGCGGCCGGTCTACGTCTCGCTGACCGCCAGAAGGCGGCGAAGCGTGGGCTCCAGGTCCTCACCCAGCGCCTCCCGGATCGAGTCGTGCGACGCCTTCAGCTTGCGATGGGCCTGCGAGAGGGTTACGCCGGACTTCTTCATGACGATCGCGGCTTTTACGTTCCATTTCGCGCGCTGCAGCAGATCGCCCGCTTCTTCCGGTCCGACGCCGGTGACGATTGCGACGATCCGCCTCGCCCGATCCTTCAGCTTCTCCGACCCCGTCTTCACGTCCACCATCAGGTTTCCGTACGTCTTGCCCACGCGGATCATCGAGATCGTGGTCAGCATGTTCAACACCATCTTGGTGGCCGTACCCGCTTTGAGGCGCGTCGAACCGGCGATGACCTCTGCTCCGACGACCGGCGCGATGATCAAATCGACATAATTCTGGAGTTCCGTGCCCGGCCAGCACGTCACGAAGATGATCCGCGCGCCCTTTTTTCGGCCTCCGGTGAGCGCGCCGCGCACGAACTGCGTGATGCCGCTCGCCGACACGCCGATGATGACATCACGCCTGGTGGCGCGCAGTCTCGACATGCTGCGCGCGCCTTCTTCGAAGTTGTCCTCGACGCCTTCGCGGGCCCGGAAGACCGCCTCCTGGCCGCCGGCCATGATGGCCTGCATGAGTTCCGGCGGGGTGCTGAACGTGGGCGGCATTTCCGCCGCTTCGACGACACAGAGGCGTCCGCTCGTGCCCGCGCCCACGAGGAAAATGCGTCCGCCCTTCCTCAGGGCCTCGACGATGATGTCCACGCCGTGCGCGATGCGCTCGCGTTCGCGATGCACCGCGGTCACGACGCGGCGATCCTCGCCGCTGATGATGTCGATGATGTCTCCGACGGCCATCTTGTCGATGGCGAGCGTCGCAGGGTTGATGGCCTCCGTCGGCAGATCCTGCCACTTTGAGTGATACGTCACGGCAGTGTTGAGCGTAGCCGGAATCGGTCGCGAGCCGCAATGCGCCGCACGCTACAATCGCCCGCGTGACGCGCGCCCGCCGACCCCCGCGGACGAAGGAGGACGGAGCGTCCGCGGCGGCGCAGGCCGCCCCTGGGCTTCCGAAACTGGCGGTGGCCTACCTCCGTCACCTCGAGGTCGAACGACGCGTCGCGAAGAACACGCTCGACGCGTACCGGCGGGACCTCAGCCGGCTGGCGGCCTACGCGGCGGAGTGCGACACGCCCATCGAACGGTTGTCCCGCCGCGATCTCGAAGCGGCGGCCCGGCAGTCCATGAGCGACGGCCGATCGCCGTCATCAACGGCCAGGTTCGTGGCGGGTCTGCGCGGTTTCTACCGCTTTCTGCGGATGGCCGGCCACATCGGCCTCAATCCCGCCGAGGAAATACAGGCGCCACGCGCGTTCCATTCTCTGCCGAAGTTCCTGAGTCTCGACGACGTGGACGCCCTGCTCGCCGCGCCTGACGTCACGAAGCCGCGGGGTCTCCGCGACCGCGCGCTGATCGAGGTGTTGTACGCCACGGGACTTCGGGTGTCGGAACTCGTAGGGCTCCGGGTCACGGACGTGCGCCTGGACGAGGGGTTTGTCCAGTGCCTGGGGAAGGGGAGTAAGGAGAGGGTCGTGCCGCTCGGCGACGAGGCCAGCACCTGGGTGCGGCGGTATCTCCACGAAGCACGCGCCGGGCTCAGTCGGGGGCGCGAGTCAAAACGGCTGTTCCTGAACGCGCGCTCCGGAGAGGCGCTGTCCCGGGTCGGCTTCTGGAAGATCCTGAAGCAGTACGGACGCGAAGCCGGCATTCGGGCGTCGCTCACGCCGCACGTGCTCCGTCATTCGTTTGCCACACACCTGCTCGAGCGCGGCGCTGATTTGAGGGCGATTCAGGCCATGCTCGGCCATGCCGACTTATCGACCACGCAGATCTACACCCACGTGCTGGAGGCTCGGCTCCGGCAGGTCTACGACCGCTTCCACCCTCGAGCCTGAGATAAGAGGGGACGGCCCAACCTCCGCGCCCTTCGTTTCAATCTCCCGGCCCTTCGTGTACTAAATTGACCGGTGCCGACGGCTCTGGTACCGTTACGTGTTTGCCGGATGGGCGCTCGGCCCGTCCTTGG
>CAZJTG010000106.1:0-12178 GCA_964548865.1 uncultured Solibacteraceae bacterium | reverse complement strand
AGATACGTGGTCGTGGTCTTGCCGTTCGTGCCGGTCACGCCGACGACCGTGAGCGCCTCGCTCGGCTGGCCGTAGACATGAGCGGCCAGTTCGGCCATCGCGAGGCGGGCATCAGGCGTGCGCAGCCAGGGCACGTCGAAGCCCGGCGGCTCCGGCGTCTCGGCCACGATCGCGGCGGCGCCCCGGCGCGCGGCCTCCGCCGCGAACGTGGCGCCGTCGGCGCGGTGCCCGCGCACGGCGACGAAGATCACGCCACGCGCGGCGGCGCGGGAGTCATGCGTGACGCCGGTGACGACCAGGCTCGCGCGGCCGGCGCGCTCGATCCGCGCGCGTGCGTCCGGGGCCATTGAACGCACCGCGGCGGCCAGCGCGCCAAGCGTCATCGACGGCCCCCGTCCGCAGCCGGATGCCGGTGCAGTCGCACGAGGCCGGTGTCGCCGGCGCCAACCACCTCGCCCGGAGCGGGCGCCTGCGTGACCACCACGCCGTCGCCATCGGCGCGCAGCGTGATTCCGAGCGCGTTCGCCACGCGCAGCGCGTCGCGCAGCGTCAGGCCGCGGATGTCGGGCATGACCGGCTGCCCGCCAACCTGCGTGATCGTGGGCAGCGATGCGCGTGGCGCGGCCGGCAGGATCTGGTTCGCGCCGGCGACGATGGGCGCCGCGGGGTTCACCGACGGCGTCGCGCCGATCTGCTGCAGAGCCGCGTCGGCGATCCTCCTGAATATGGGCGCGGCGATCGTGCCGCCATAGGCGCGCCCCTTCTTCGGCGTGTCGATGACGACGAGAATCGTGAGGGCCGGCTGGCGCGACGGCGCGAAGCCGACGAACGAGACGTTGAAATCCGTCTCCGAGTACCGGCCGTCCACGACCTTCGCCGCCGTGCCGGTCTTGCCGGCCACGCGAAACCGCGTCAGCGCGGCGCCCCGGGCGGTGCCACGCTCGACGACGCCCTCCATCAGGGCGGTCATCGTGAGCGCGGTTTCCGCGGAGATCACGCGGCGAATGACCTTCGGTTCCAGCACCTCGCGGCGGCCGTCGCGGGTGATGGCCCGCAGGATGCGCGGCTCCACGAGCAGCCCGCCGTTGGCCACGACGCTCGCGGCAACGGCCACCTGGAGCGGCGTGACGCCGAGCTGGTAGCCCATCGAGATTGAGGCCAGCGTGCTGTCATCGATCTGGCCCGAGGAGGGAACCTGTCCGCGCGACTGGCCGGCGAAATCGGGCGAGAGAATCTGACCGAAGCCAAAGCGGCGGACGTTCTGCATGAGCCGCTCACCACCGATGCGCCGGCCGATCATGATCGCGCCCACGTTGCTCGACTTGATCAGCACGTCCTCGAAGCTGAGGACGCCGTAGTTGTGGCCGTCTGCCTCGTCGATCGGCTTGCCCCGGCCGGGAATGTGGATGATGCCCGGGCTCGTGTCGATCAAGTCCGTCGTCTTGAAGAACCCGGCTTCGAGGGCGGCGGATGCCGTCACGAGCTTGAAGGTCGAACCGGGCTCGTAGGTATCGGTGACCACACGGTTCCGGCGAGCATCCTCCGGCTCTTCCCAGTAGATGTTGGGATTGAACGTCGGATAACTCGCCTGGGCCAGGATCTCGCCGGTGTGAGGATCGAGGATGATCGCCACGCCGCCGGCGGCATCCGCCGCGCGCACGCCCGCCGCCAGCTCGCGCTCGACGATGTTCTGCAGCCGGAGATCGATGGTCAGTTCGAGGTTGGCCCCCGCGGTCGGCGCCCGCTCGACGCGCGTCGAAATCTCGCGTCCGCCACGGCCGTCCACCTGGACGTAGACGAGGCCTTTCCGGCCGGCAATCACCGACTCATACTTGGCTTCCACGCCCGCGGCGCCGTGTCCCTGATCGCTGACGAACCCGAGCACGTGCGAGGCCAGGTCCCGCTTCGGGTAGAACCTCCGGCTCTCGGGGTTCAGCGAGACCACAGCGGGCAGCTTGTCTGCCTTCCTCCTGTCGATCAGGGCCTGCAACTGGATGGACGCTGCGGGCGATACGAGACGCGGATTCCTCACGACCAGATACTTCTTGTCGCTCTTCAAATCCGCGGCCAGACGGTTCTGTTCCGCCACCGTGCAGTCGCCGAGCGCCGCGCAGATGTCGCCGGCATCTTTTACAGGGTCGTCCGAGAGGTTCGGGTACGCGATGACTCGGTGGCTCTCGACCGCGTAGGCCAGCATCTCTCCATTGCGATCGAGGATGTCCCCGCGCGAGGCGGCCGGCTCGAACATGTTCTGATGCTGCTCGCGAGCCCTGGCGACAAACTCCTCATGCGCAACGACTTGCAGGTACACGAGCCGTGCCTCGAGGGCCGCGGCCCAGAGCAGCATGAGCCCCAGCGCCACGATCAACCGGGCCTTCATGTGCGAGCGCCACGACGATTCGAAGGCCGCGTCCGGACGGTCACCGGGCTCGAGCGTGGCGCCGACGGAGATGCGGCCCACGGCCACGCGCGTGATCCACTGCTTCAACATGGCTGGATCCTCGGAGCTAGCGGACGGCCGCGACGATCGCGCGGTCAGGCGGGGTGGAGGGCGGCACGCGCTCGAGGACGAGCGTGTCCCCTTCGGTGGGCTCGACGAGTCCAAGGGCGGCGGCCCGCTGCTGCAGCAGCTGGGGCCGAAGCAGCTGCTCGAGTTCGAGCCGGTAACGCCGGTACAGGGCGTCCTCCCGGGCGAGCTCGTCCTTGAGATCTTCGACCCGGTAGCCGGTGGTCACCGACGTGAACTTGGGCGCGAGGGCCACGAGGAGCATCGCCACCATGACGGCGGCCCAGGCCAGCATGCGGACGAAGTCACGCTTCTGGTCGGCGTCCACCTCGCGGACGACCGGGTTGTTCCTGATGTCTTGTTTGATGGCGAACTCGAGATCGATGCTCATGCCACTTTCTCCACCACCCGCAGCCGCGCGCTTCTCGCGCGCGGGTTACGAGCCACTTCCGCGGGGCCGGGCTGCAGGGGCCGGCGTGTCACCGCGGCCACCGCGCCCCCATCCACGAGCCGGCGCATCGTGTGTTTCACGATGCGGTCCTCGAGCGAGTGAAACGCTATGATCGCCAACCGTCCTGCCGGCCCCAGCATCCCCGCGGCGTCCTCGACGAACGCCTCGAGGCCATCCAGTTCCCCGTTCACCCAGATCCGCAGCGCCTGAAAGGTCCGCGTTGCCGGATCGATCCGCTGCCACCCGCCGCCCCCGCCGCCGCGCCTCACGGCCGACGCCAGATCCCCGGTCGTCCGGAGCTCGCCGCGATCGCGTGCCGCCAGAATCGACCTGGCGATGGGACGTGAACGCCGCTCCTCGCCGAACCGATAGATGACGTCGGCGAGCGTCGCGGCGTCCACCGCCGCCAGCCGCGCCATCAACGTCTCGCCGCTCGACCGGTCCATCCGCATGTCGAGCGGGCCGCTCTGCCGAAAGCTGAACCCGCGCTCCGGCTCGTCGAACTGCATCGACGACACGCCCAGATCCGCGAGAATGCCGCTCGCCGCGTCGATCGATCGCACTCGCATCACGCGGACGATCTCGCGATAGTCGGCGTGCACGAACTCGATCCCGACATCCGGTCGATCGGTCCAGCCCTTCAGGCGATCTCGCGCGATCGCGAGCGCCTGTTCGTCCCGGTCGATCGCCACGATCCGCCTGGCGCCCGCCTCGACGAGCGCCGCGACGTGCCCACCCGCGCCCGTCGTGCAGTCGACGTACGCGCCGTCGGGCCTGGGCGCCAGCATCGACACGACTTCGGCCGCGAGGACCGGAGCGTGCCGCTCGTCAGATTCCGTGCTCCGCGAGCGCTCGTGCGTCGTCATCCGTGAACGGCTCGCTCTTGAGCTTGATCAGGAACCTGTCGTGGTTCCACACTTCGAGAAACTCCACCTGACCGAGCACGTCGACGTCGCCGGCCATGCCGGCGGCTTCGCGAAGGCGTGCAGGAATCAGCACGCGGCCCTGCACGTCGAACTCGGTGACCTGTCCGAAAAAATTGACGCGGTCGAGGAACTTGACCCGCGCCGGATGCGTGCTGGGCATCTTCGAGAGCCGGTTCTCCACGGCCACCCACACTGGCATGGGGTAGATGCGCACCGAATTCCCGGACAGGCTCGTGACGTACACACCCTTGGCGCCGTGCTGGTCCTCGACGAACGCCTTGAACGCGGTCGGGATCTTCAGCCGCCCCTTGTCATCAATCCTGGCCGGATAACTCCCCCGAAGCACCTTTTACTCCACTTCGCTCCAGATAATTCCACGCGATAGTAGAGGTACGTTTCGGACGTGTCAACCGTAAATTACAGAGAGTACTGGACTTACGTCTAATTTTCGCCAGAGAAAATCAGGCGAAAATCAAGCCGCGTGGTACCATCCAACCCCGCATGCTTCGCGCCGGCCTCGTAGGGCTCCCCGCCGCTGGAAAGACCACGCTGTTTCAACTGCTCACGAGCGCGCGCGAAGCGCCACGCAGCCATGGGAAGACCGACGCCAACGTCGGCGTGTCGCGAGTGGCGGACGAACGACTCGATCGACTGGCCGCGCTGTTTCAGCCGAAGAAATTCACGCCGGCGACGGTGGAGTTCGCCGACATGGCAGCGGGGCGCGGCGACGCGCAGTCGCTGCTCGACGTCGTCGCCTATCGCAATGCGGACGCGCTGCTGCACGTCGTGCGTACGTTCGACGATCCCGCGATGCCGCACCCGAAAGGCAGCCTCGATGCCCGGCGCGATGTGCAGGCGATCGAGGAGGAATTCATCCTCGCCGATCTGGGCGTCGTGGAGCGCAGGCTGGAACGACTCGACAAGGATCTGAAGAAGACGCCATCGGCCGATCTGAAGAAGGAGCACGACTTGCTGATCCAGGGGCGCGCCGTGCTCGACGAGGGCCGGGCGCTGCGCACGCTGGGACTGTCGGTCGAGGACGCGAGACGCCTGCGGGGGTTTCAGTTTCTTTCCGCGAAACCGCTGCTGCTCGTGATCAATCTCGATGAAGGCCATGTCGCGGACGCCGAACGCGCGGCGGAGGCGCACGGTCTGACGGCGTGGACCGCCTCGAGCGGCGCGGCGGCCGTCGGCGTGTGCGCGAAGATCGAACTCGAGATCGCGCAACTCGATCGCGCGGATGCCGCGGCGTTCCTCGCCGATCTCGGCCTCAGGGAATCCGGCCTCGACCGCGTGATCCGCGCGGCCTACGGACTTCTTGGCTACATCTCGTTCTTCACCGTGGGCGACGACGAGTGCCGCGCCTGGTCGATTCCGCGGAACACGCCGGCCCCGCGCGCGGCCGGCGCGATTCACTCGGACATTGAGCGCGGCTTCATCCGCGCCGAAGTCGTGCCGTGCGACACCCTGCTCTCCCGCGGATCGCTCGCGGCCTGTCGCGATCACGGCGAGCTCCGTCTCGAGGGCAAGGAGTACATCGTGATGGACGGCGACGTCATCAACTTCCGCCACGCCACGTAGTAGCATGCGCGCGACGGTCAGGCGGTCGCCAGCGTGAGCTCGATCAACACCGTAGTGGTCTGCGAGGCGCAGGTGCCGTTCGTCCGTGGCGGCGCGGAAGCGCTGGTGCGCGAACTGGTTCGGCAGCTACGGGCGCGAGGCTTCGACGCCGAGCGGGTGAGCCTGCCCTTCAAGTGGTACCCCACGGAAGAAGTCCTGACCCACGCCGCGGCCTGGCGCCTGCT
Organism: uncultured Solibacteraceae bacterium; assembly: GCA_964548865.1. GTDB lineage: Bacteria > Acidobacteriota > Vicinamibacteria > Vicinamibacterales > SCN-69-37 > DASUGC01. Next base: position 6,490 of record CAZJTG010000106.1, on the reverse strand, counting down.
CGATCTGTCCGAGAGCAATGGCCGGCCGATCGATCTGCTGATCGCCACGAAATTCCCCACCTACCTCGCCCGGCATCCCCGCAAGGTGACGTGGCTGGTCCATCAGCACCGCGGCGCCTACGAGCTTGTGGGCACGCCCTACAGCGACTTCAAGCACGACGAGCGGGACGTGGCACTGCGCGAGCGGCTCCTCCATCTGGACACGACGACGCTTGCGGAATCGAGCGGGCTCTACAGCATCTCCGGCACGATCGCCAAGCGGCTGCAGCGCTACAACGGCCTCACCGCGACGCCGCTCTATCACCCGCCGCGGCTCGCGGAGCGCTTGCGCGCCGGCGACGCCGGCAACTACGTGCTCTCGGTCGGAAGGCTCGAGAGCGTCAAACGCGTCGATCTCGCCATCAGGGCGATGACGTATCTGCCGGCGTCGCTCTCGCTCGTGATAGCCGGCACCGGCTCCCATCGGGAATCGCTGCAGGCACTGGTCGCCTCGCTCGGCCTCGGATCCCGCGTGGAGTTTCTGGGCGAAACGAGCGACGATCGGATCGTGGATCTCTACGCCGGCGCGCTGGCGATCGTGTTCCCTCCCTACGACGAGGACTACGGCTACGTCACGCTCGAGGCCTTTCTCTCGCACAAGCCGGTCGTGACGACCTACGATGCCGGCGGGCCGAACGAATTCGTGCAGGAGGGCGTGAACGGCTGCGTGACCGACCCCGATCCACGGGCCATCGCCCAGGCCGTAGCGGCCCTCGACGCCGACCGCCGCCGGGCGGCACGCATGGGCGACGCCGGTTACGATCTGGCGCGGCAGTTCACATGGACGAGCGTCATTGAGAAACTGACGGGGTCAGACCGGGGTCAAACTGGGGTCAGACATGAGTCTGACCCTGGTCTGACCCCAGTCTGACCCCAGTCTGACCCCAAATGAGCAAACTCATCATCCAGATCCCGTGCCTGAACGAGGCAGAAACGCTGCCGGCCACCCTCGCCGACCTGCCACGCGCGCTCCCGGGCGTCGACAGGATTGAGTACCTGGTCATCGACGACGGCTCGAAGGACGACACGGCGGCGGTGGCGCGGGCCCACGGCGTGCACCACGTCGTGCGGTTCAAGCGCCAGAAGGGGCTCGCCGCCGCGTTCATGGCTGGCATCGACACGTCCCTGAGGCTCGGTGCCGACTTCATCGTCAACACCGACGCCGACAACCAGTACTCGGGCAAGGACATCGTGAAGTTGATCGAGCCGCTGATCGCCGGCCAGTTCGATATCGTCATCGGCGACCGCAACGTCCGAGAAATCCGTCATTTCTCCTGGCTGAAGCGCATCCTGCAACGCTTCGGCAGCTGGACCGTGCGGCAGGTGTCCGGCACCGAGGTGCCGGACACGACGAGCGGATTCCGCGCCTACACTCGCGAGGCGGCGCTCAGAATGACCCTCGTGTCCGAGTACTCCTACACGCTCGAGTCGATCATCCAGGCCGGCAAGCAGCACGTGGCCATCGGCCACGTCGAGGTTGCGACGAACCGGGTCACGCGGCCGTCACGGCTTTTCGACAGCATGGTCGGCTACATCCGGCGATCGGGCGCGACCATCGTGCGCATCTATACGATGCACGAGCCGCTCAAGGTCTTCACCTACATCGGCTCGCTCGTCTTCATCGTCGGGTTCGGCGGAGGCGTGCGGTTCTTCTACTACTACTGGATCGGCGAGGCGTACGCGCACCTGGCCTCGCTCGTCGCGTCAGGCGTCCTGATGATTCTCGGTTTTCAGACGATCATGATCGGCCTGGTGGCAGACGCCATCTCCGGGACGAGGAAGCTGCTCGAGGACCTGCTCTATCGCGTGCGATCGATGGAACTCGACCGCGGCAAGGACGAGGGGAGCGGACGCTGATGGCGGATTCGCGGAGCGTCTCCATTCTGATCCCCGCGTTCAACGAAGCCGGCGCGATCGCCGAGGTGGTCGCGGAACTCAAGGCCGCTGCGCCGTGGCACGAGATCCTTGTCGTCGATGATGGCTCGACCGCCGGCACGGCAGACGCGGGCGCCGGCGCGGGCGCCGCGGTCGTCAGGCACCCGTACAACAAAGGGAACGGCGCGGCGGTGAAGTCGGGCGTTCGAGCAGCCTCCGGCGAGTTCATCCTCATCATCGACGGCGACGGCCAGCACAAGCCGTCGGACGCGCTGGCGATCACGGGCAAGGCCGGCGAGTACGATCTCGTCGTGGGCGCGCGGTCCTCGGGCACGCAGGCAGGATCGACGCGACGTCTCGGCAACGCCACCCTGAATCGGCTCGCGAGTTACCTCACGGAACGCGAGATTCCGGATCTGACGTCGGGCTTCCGGTGCGCGCGCCGCGACTACCTGCTCGACATCCTTCACCTCCTGCCAAACGGCTTTTCGACGCCGACCACGACTACCATGGCGTTCCTGCGGGCAGGACACAACGTGGCCTTTCATCCGGTAGAGGCGCGTCAGCGCATTGGCACGTCGAAGATCCGGCTGAGCAAGGACGGCCCAAAGTTCCTGCTCATCATGCTGCGCGTGATGACGATCTTCAGTCCGCTCCGCATCTTCGTGCCCATCAGCGCGCTCTCGTTCGCGGTCGGCGCGGTGTACGGCATCGGCAACTTCGCGGTGTGGCAGCGGATTCCGAATGGAGCGGTGATTCTCATTCTGTTTGCCGCGCTCGTCTTCCTCATCGGCCTCGTTTCGGAGCAGATCTCCGCAATGCGCTTCGATGGGCGCCGGTAACTTTCCCCGCGGGTTCGTGCTTGCCGCCGCGGCCGTGGCGCTCGTCGCGCGGCTCGCCTTCGGTCTGGGCTACTGGGTCAACGAACCGCTCAATCGCGACGAGGTGGAGTACCTGTCCCTCGCGCGGAGCCTCACCGCCGGCGACGGGTACCGTTACGACGGGCACGTCGCGAACGGCCCCGTCCAGCCGTTCGGACGCGCGCCCGGGTACCCGCTGTTTCTGGCGCTCGTCGGCGCCGGTCGCACGCTCGTGGATCAGGTCCCGCCGTCCGTGAAGATCGCTCAATCGATCGCGGGCGCGCTCGGCGTCCTGCTCATCGCGCTCGCGGCGTTTCGTCTCGGCGGTGCCGGATCGGCGAGCGCCGCCGCCGCTCTGGCTGCCGTGCATCCGCCGCTCGTATGGGTCTCCGGCTACGCCTTCAGCGAGGCGGTTTTCTGGCCGGTCGGCCTCGCGCTCGCGCTCATCACCAGCCGGGCGCTTGATGCCCCGGCTGGCGCGACGTTGTGGCGGCGGGCGATTGCCCTCGGTGTCGGCGTCGGCCTGGCGATTCTGCTGCGGGCGGCGACGCTGTTGTTCGTCCCGATTTGCGGTCTCTACCTCATGTGGACGCGGCGATGGATCACGCTGGCCGGCCTGGCGATCGGTCTCGCAATCGTGCTCACGCCGTGGACGATTCGCCAGGTCAATTTCTACGGGCACTTCGTGCTCATCGCCTCAGACGGCGGCGTCACCTTCTGGACCGGAAACAACGCACTCGCGCCCGGCGAGGGCGACATGGCCGCCAATCCGCATCTCAAGATCGCGAATCAGGCGCTGCGCGCGAAATACCCGCACCTCGGCGAAGAGCAGATGGAGTCGATCTACTACCGGGAGTCGATCGACTGGATCCGATCGCATCCCGGCGACTTTCTCGCGCTCATGGCGAAGAAGGTCTTCTACCTGGTCGTGCCTGTCGGACCGTCGTATCGCGTGCACTCCGCGCGCTACTACTGGGCCAGCGTCCTGACGCTCGTGGTCCTGGTGCCACTCGCGATCGTCGGCGGGTGGCGCCTCGGATCCCGCCGTGGACGGCTGGCCGGCATGTGGATCCTCACCGCGGCCGCCGTGGCCACCTGCCTGGTCTTCTTTCCGCAGGAGCGCTTTCGGATTCCTGTCATCGATCCGGCGCTGATTCTGCTCGCGAGCGGCCTGTGGGCCAGCACCAGTGTCGGCGATGCCCAGGGCGGTGTGAGCCGGAGGGCGGCGTGACCGCTGCCCGTGAGGTCGTCGTGATGATCACGACGTCGTATCCGCGGTTTCCCGGCGACGGCATCGGCAGTTTCATCGCGCCGATGGCCAAGGGCGTGGCGGCGCGCGGGCATGAGGTCCACGTCGTCGCGCCCGCACACCCGGACATCCGGGTGCCAGCCGAGGAAGACGGCGTCCGCTTCCACTTCTATAAGTACGCACCGGGCAATCCGACGTCGTGGGGATACGCGTCGGGTCTCAAGGCGGACACGGCGCTGCGGGCCTCGGCGTGGATGGCCGCGCCACTCGGCGTCTTCGCAGGCATTCGCACGGCCAGGCGAGTGGCCTCGGCGCATCGTGCGACGATCCTCCACGCCCACTGGGTGATTCCGAACGGCGTCATCGCCGCGGCCGCCACACACGCCCTTCCGATTGTCACCAGCCTTCACGGCTCCGACGTGTTCGTCGCCGAGCGGACCAGCCTCATGGGCAGCGCCGCCCGCTATGCGTTCGGGCGCTCGGGCTGGGTGACGGCGTGCAGCGACGATCTGCGCGACCGCGCGGTGAAGCTGGGCGCAGACCGGCGGCGCATCGAGACCGTGCCGTACGGCGTGGACACCGGGCGATTCTCGCCGAGCGCGGAGGTACGGAGCGCGGTCCGGCGGGAGCTCGGCCTCGGCGACGCGCCGTTCGTCTTCACCGCGGGGCGGCTCGTCAGCAAGAAGGGCTTCGAGTATCTGATTGATGCGACTGGCCTGCTGAGCGATCTCCCGCATCTCCAGGTCGCCATCGCCGGCGCCGGCGATCTCGAGAACGCGCTGGCCGCCCGCGCCGCGCCGTTCGGCGGCCGCGTGCGCCTGCTCGGCAACCAGTCCCAGGATGCCATCGCCCGCTACTGCGCCGCCGCCGACCTCATTGTCGTGCCGTCGATTCGAGACGACGCAGGCAATGTTGATGGGCTGCCGAACTTCGCGCTCGAAGCGCTCGCCTCGGCGACGCCGGTCATCGCGAGCCGGGCCGGCGGTTTGCCGCAGGTCATCGAGGATGGCGCGCACGGGCGGCTGGTGCCGGAACGCGACGCCGAGTCCATCGCCGGCGCGATACGCGAGCTGCTGACGAACGTCAGTCGCGCGGCCGAGTTCGGCCGCGCCGCGCGAAGACACGTCAGCGAGAAGTACGGATGGGCGCGGACGGCGGAAGGACTGGAGCGTGCCTACGAGCGCGCTCGTGAGCGTCAGCCGCGGTAGTCGCCGTCCGCCTCATGTAAACTCCTTCTTCGCATGAGTTTGCGCGTTCCATTCATGTCCCTGGTCCCTGGAGACGACTCCGCAGTCGTTCGTGAGGCCATCGAGCGGGTGATCGCCGGCGGCTGGTTCATTCTTGGACCCGAAGTCGACGCGTTCGAAGCTGAGTTCGCCTCCGCCTCTGGCAGCGCGCACGCCGTCAGCGTCGGGAGTGGCACCGACGCCATCGCCCTCGCGCTGCGGGCGATGGGAATCGGCCCGGGCGACGAAGTGATCACATCGCCACTGTCTGCCGCGTTCTCGGCCCTCGGCGTCATGATGGCCGGCGCCACGCCCGTGTTCGCCGACATCGATCCCGAGCGATTGACGATGGATCCGCGTGCGACGGAGGCGGCGGTGACGCCCCGCACGGCGGCGCTCATGCCGGTGCACCTTTACGGACAGCCGGCCGACATGCCCGCCATGATGGCCATCTCGCGGCGCCACAACCTCGCGGTGCTCGAGGACGCGTGCCAGGCGCATCTCGCGACGAGCCACGGTCAGCCGGTCGGCACGTTCGGCATCGCCGGCGCGTTCAGCTTCTATCCCACCAAGAACCTGGCGGCGCTCGGGGATGGCGGCGCGGTCACCACATCCGACGCGTCCCTGGCGGACCGACTCAGGCGTCTCCGCAACGGCGGCCAGACGAGCAAGTACGTACACGCGGAGTTCGGCGTCAACAGCCGTTTCGATGAGATTCAGGCCGCGATTCTGAGGGCCCGGCTCCCTCGCCTGCCGGCGTGGACCGAACAACGTCGAGCACTGGCCGGCGCGTACCGCAGGGCGCTCGCCGGCGCGCACGTCGCCGTGCCGCCCGAGTGCGACGCGGGCCACGTGTATCACCTGTTCCCGGTCCTGACCGCGCGGCGCGAGGCGTTCCAGGCCCACCTCACACGCGAGGGCGTCGGCACGCTCGTGCACTATCCGTTCTCGATCACGACGCAGGGCGCGGTGGCGTCCTCCCATCCGGCGCCTTGTCCGATCGCCGAGCGCGTCTCGTCCCAGGTGGTCTCGCTGCCCCTTCACCCCGCGCTCACAAGGGCGGACGTCGAATTCGTCTCCGCGGCGGTCCAGCGCTGGCGCCCATGACAAGTTCGATTGCGTTCAGCGTTCTTTCCGCCGCCAGCCTTTTCATCATCGTCGCCGTCCTGCCGGGGGCCGCGCTGTTCCGTCTGCCACTGCTTCGGCGCGAACAGAGAGCGGCACTGCCGGCCGAGGAACGC
>CAZJTG010000105.1:0-12183 GCA_964548865.1 uncultured Solibacteraceae bacterium | reverse complement strand
AGCTCGTCGGCGACCCGCCCGAACAGGCTCTTCAGATCCGCGGTGTCCGACATCTCGAAGTAGCCGCCGCCGCCGACGGCCGCCAGTTCGCGCAGCTCCTTCCTGGGCGGAATCCGTCTCGGCCGACCGTCGCGGGTCTCGCTCGACGCAAAGCCGACGGCGTAGATCATCACACCCGAGCGTTTCACCCGGTCGATGAGTCCCTTGAACGGCGTCCGCGGATGGTAGGCCGACGGCTCATCGTGGCCATCGCTGAGGAGCAGGATCACCCGGCGGCCGGGCTGCTCGTAGAGGGCCGTGATGCTCTGATCGACGGCCAGCCAGACCGGCGATGATCCATCTCCGAGCGGCTGGGCCAGAGCGTCGCGCAGGGCTTCATGACTCGACGTGAAGTCCGGCGGCAGGATCGTGATGCGATTCCCGATCGCGCCGATGCGCGCGCGGTCGGCCGGTCTCATCTGGCCGACGAACGCCGAGGCCGCCTCCTTGATGACGCCGAGGTTCGACATCATCGACCCGCTCCGATCGAGCATGACGACCGCCGAAAACGCCGACCCCTCGTTGCTGAACAGCGCAATCGGCTGTTCGCGGCCGTCGTCGAGAATCGTGAAGTCTTCCTGGCGCAGGTCCGGCACCAGCCGGCCGCTGCGCTCCTGAACCGTCGCGTACACGGACACGAGGTCGGTACTGACACGGAATTGACCCGGTGCCTGCGCCGCCAGGGACGCGCCGACCGCGGCACTGGCCACCACGACCCGCAAGACCCGCATGCGCTACTTCGGCTCCTTGAGAAGGGATGCGAGATACGACCGGCGGGCACGCACCTGCATCCGCGGCGACTTCACCCTGACGGACAGTTCGTGCACGCGGCCGTCCGCGGCCTGCGGCACGAAGCCGAGCAGGTACTGGTGACGCAGTTCGGTCGCGACCTGCGTGAACGTCGCGTTGACGTCATCGTACTGGTTGAGCGTGAAATGCAGGCCGCCCGTCTCGGTCGACAGGCCGCGCAGCACCTGCGCGGGCGCCGGCCGGTTCCGCTGGTTGCGGGCCGACTGATTGGTTCTGGCGCCGAGGATGTCCCACTCCAGATCCGGCCGCACCCGCGATCGAATCTGCACGCAGTAGATCATCACGTCCTCGGTCCGGGCGCGATCGAGCACGGCCTGGGCGTCCGCGCGGCTCGCCGTGTCCTGCCCGTCCGTGAACATGATGATGACACGCCGCCCGCCCTCGGGGGAGAGCGCCGTGAGCGTCTCGGCGACGGCGTCCCACAGCCGCGTCGGATTGCCGATGTGGAGCTCCTCGCGAAACGCCCTGAGCAGCGCGTCGCGATCTCCGCTGAACGGCCGGCCGAGGTTGATCGTGTCACTGAAGTTGCCGACGCGCGCGCGATCGCCCGGCATCATCCGGATGATGAACTGTTCGGCCGCCTGGCTCGCGAGGTCGAGCGTGAGCGCCATGCTGGCGCTCGTGTCCACGAGCAGGACGGCCGTGATGGGCTGGACCGCCGTGCTGAACACCGTCAGGGCCTGCGGCCGGCCGTTGTCCAGCACCTCGAAGTCGTTGCGCGTGAGGCCGCGGACGAGCTGTCCGCTCCGGTCCGTAACGGTGGCGTACACCGCGACGGCAGAGACACCGGAGCGAAAGACCTGCGGCGGCTGCAGTGCCTGAACGGCAACCAGCGACGCGACGAATGCCGGCGCGAGGAGTCGTGTCAGCACGGCTCGGGCGCGGCGGCTACCGCGCCGGTGGCGCCGCGACGTAGGTCTTGCGCGCCCGCACGGTCATGCCGGGCCGTTTGGCGCGCACGCTCAGGGTGTGGGTCTTCCCGTCGGTCTGCGCGGCGATCGCGATGAGGTACTGCCTGTGCAACTCGTCGGCGACGCGTGAGAACGTGGCATTGAGCTCGGTCGCGCGCGTGAGTTCGAAGTAGCCGCCGCCGGTTTGCTCGCTCATCCTCTTGAGCGATCGATCCGGCCGGCCTTCGATCATGGCGCCGTTGTATCCGCCGCGATAGCGCGTGCGCAGGCCGACCGTATAGACCATGACGTCGTTCGTGAGCGACGCCTGGAGCACCTCGTTGTCGCCGGCCATCTTGCTGGCCGAATCGTCTCCGTCCGACAGCACGACGATCACTTTTCGCGACGTCTCCTGCTTCAGCAGATTGGTGCCCTCGTAGAGCGCGTCCCACAGGCGCGTGCCGTTGCCGAACTGCATGCCGGTCCGGAGGTGCTGGATCAGCTTGTCCCGGTCGCTCGTGAACTCGGGGCTCCACCTGACGAGGTCGTCGAATCCGACGATGCGCGCTCGATCGTGCGGCAGCAACCGAAGCATGAACGCCTCAGCGCCGGCCTTGGCGAGCGTGATGTCGTTCACCATGCTGCCGCTCAAGTCGAGCGCCACCACCACCGAAATCGGCTGCACCTCGGCGACGAAGTTCGTGATGGCCGCGGGTTTGAGGTTGTCGAATACCTCGAAGTCCGTCTCGACGAGATCCGGCACGAGGCGGCCGTTCTGATCGACGACCGTGGCGAAGATCGGCACGGACTGCACGCTGCTTCGAAAGAACTGCTGCTGCTGGGCCCCAAGCAGGGTGCCGCAGGTTGCGACCGCGATGGTGAGGGAAAGCGCTCTCATTGAGACCATCGTAGCAGGGCGTGCCCGAACGAGCCGGCTCGGCTCTGATTGCGGGCTATATTCCTGTGACCTCCTTGCCTCCTCCCTGCCTTTGCCCTTTGCCCTCTGCCCTTGTCCCCTGTCGATGTCATTGATCGTCTTCGATCTCGACGGCACGCTTGTCGACTCGCGGCTTGACCTGGCCGAGAGCACGAACGAAATGCTCGGAACGTTCGGGGCGCGGCCGCTTCCCGTGGACGAGGTCGCGGCGATGGTCGGCGAAGGCGCGAAGGTGCTGGTGCGGCGCGCGCTCGCCGCCGCGGGCGTGGCCGCCGACGACGATGATGCGCTGGGGCGATTCCGCGAGATCTACGATCGGCGCCTGCTCATTCACACGCGCCCGTATGAAGGTATCGAGGTCGTCGTGCGCGAGCTCTCGGCGGCACATCGTCTGGCGGTCCTGACGAACAAGCCCGAAGCGCCGAGCCGGCGGCTGCTCGAGGCTTTCGATCTGAGCAGACATTTCCCGCGCGTGATTGGCGGCGACTCGGGACCGGCGCGCAAGCCCGATCCCGCCGGCCTCGAATTGCTGATCCGGGAGGCGGGCGGCTCGGCGGCCGACGCCTGGCTCGTGGGCGACTCGATGATCGACGTCGAAACCGCCCGGCGCGCCGGCGTCGGGATGTGCGTCGCCCTCTACGGATTCGGGCAGCTGCGCGGCGAGCTGGTCCTGAAAGGGTCCGAGCGGACGGTCCGTACCGCGTCGGAAATACCCGCGGCGATCGCGGCCGGACGCCCGTAGAGGCGCCGGCCGACTCCGGGTACCATGGCGGCCATGGCCAGGCTGCCCAGCCTTCTGATTGCATTCGCGTTCACGGCCGTTCTCGAGGCCGCGGCCGTCCCTCAGGGCCTGCCGCCGGCCACGCCGGCGTCGGTCGGCATGGACGCCGCGACGCTGGCACAGGGCGTCGAACTGTACCGCGACGCCGTGAAACGCGACGACATCCGTGGCGCCGTGCTGTACGTCGCGCGGCGCGGCACCGTCGTTCTCCACGAAGCCGTCGGATTCCGGCACCGCGGTTACCGGTTGCCGATGGAGAAGGACACGATGTTCCGGATGGCCTCGAACACGAAGCCCGTGGTTGCGGCCGGTGTGCTGGCGCTTGCCGAGGATGGGAAGCTGGCGCTGTCGGATCGCGTATCGAAGTACCTGAAATCGTTCGACAACGAGAAGTCGCGCGCCATCACGATCGAACAGCTGCTGACGCATTCATCCGGGCTGCGGATTGCACCGATTGCCCTGCCGTTCAAGGACGGCGAGGCACCCACACTGCAGAACGCCGTGGCGAAGTTCGGCGCCGTCGGTCCCGAGGCCGCGCCCGGCGCGTATTCCTACAACAACCCGGGCTACAACACCCTCGGCGCCATCATCGAGGTCTCGTCGGGCCAGCCGCTCGAGGAATTCCTCACGACCCGCTTCTACGCACCGCTCGGGATGATCGACTCGCTGAACCACGAGGATCCCGCCAAGCTGCACCGCATGGCGACCGTATACCGCGGCCGGCGCGGCGCCGACGGCGCGATCGCGTTCACGCAGGGATTCACGCCGGACGATGCCCCGGACTTCCCGTTCATCCGCGCCTCCGGCGGCATGATTTCAACGGCGAACGACTACGCGCGCTTCCTCGAGATGTTCCGGCTCGGCGGCATGCTCGATGGCCGGCGGATTCTCCGCCCGGAGAGCGTGCGCGCCGCCGTGCAGCCGCGGATCAAGATGAACGACTCCTCGTCGTACGGCTATGGCTGGATGGTGCGGTCGGACGGCACGTACTCGCATTCGGGTTCGGACGGGACCGTGGCCTGGATCGATCCGGGACGGGAGGTCGTCGGCATGGTGCTGACGCAGAGTCCGGGTGGGAACAATCCGACGGCGCAGTTCCGTCTGCTGGTCGAGCAGAGCGTGAAGCCCCGTGTATCCTTTTAGCTTGTCTATGCCGATGGCACGACGGATACACACGGCCTTGCTCGGCGCGCTCCTGGTGTCATCCGTTGCGGCCTGCCGGACTGGCGCGCCCGCCACACCCGCCGTGGGTCCCCAGGCCACGCCGGCCGCGAAGCCGTCGGGCGCCGTGCCGGTGCGCACCGTACAACCGGGAGCGCCAGGGGAAGCCAGCAGGGTGGTGACGTCCCGTCCGGCCGCCGCACAGAAACACACGCCGGCGGACACGGCGTTCATGCAGGGCATGATCGGACATCACGCGCAGGCGATAGAAATGGTCGCGCTCCTCAGGACGCGCACGTCGAACCCCGACATGCACCGGATGGGCCTCAGAATCGAGGTCTCGCAGAACGACGAGATCCGGATGATGCAGACCTGGCTCCGCGATCGGGGCGAGGCCGTGCCCGACGAGCACGCGCATCACGCGCCGGGGGCCAAGCCGATGCCCGGCATGCTCACGTCAGATCAAATGAAGCAGCTCACGGCGGCCAGAGACGCCGAGTTCGATCGGCTGTTTCTCGAGTTCATGATTCAGCACCACGAGGGCGCGCTCGTGATGGTGAAGGACCTGATGTCAGGTCCCGGCGGCGGGCTGGAGCCACACGTCTTTGCTTTCGCGTCCGAAGTGGAATCGGACCAGGCCGCCGAGATCACACGCATGCGTCGCATGCGCGCGACGATGGGCAAGTAACTTCAACCCGCCACCTTCAACCAACAGCCTGCAGAATCGGCACACAGCACACAGCACATGACAAATATCAAACTTACCGCGCTCGTTCCTGTCATCGTCGGCGCCGTCGCCATCGCCGGCACGCAGGCCCGGCAGGCAGGCCAGGCTCCACCGCCGCCCGCCCCACAAGCCGCGCAGGCTCCGCCCGCGACGCCGGCAGGGCCGACGCACGCGCTTCATGCCAATGACCCGCGCGTCGGGTTGAAGGCCGGCCTCACCGACGCCGGCGAGGCGAAGCTCGGGCTGGAACTGGTGGGCCACCTCGACAAGCCCGAGGCCTTCATGGATCCGAACGGCAGCCTCCTCTTCGCCAATTCCGACCTTGCGTTCCAGGGGCCGCACCTCTTTCTTGGCAACTTCCATGGGCTCAATTTCTACAACGTGGAAGATCCCAGGCGTCCGCAGCTGCGCGTCTCCGTGCCGTGTCCCGGGGGACAGGGAGACGTGTCCGTTCACGGCAATCTGCTGTTCATGTCCGTCGAGATGCCGAACGGCAGGATCGACTGCGGGCCGCAGGCGCCCGCGGAGCCGGTGAGCAAGGAGCGCTTCCGCGGCGTCCGGATCTTCGACATCAGGGACTTCGAGAACCCCAGGCAGGTTGCGGCAGTCCAGACGTGCCGCGGCTCGCACACGCATACGCTCGTCGTGAACCCGAAGGACACGGACAACATCTACGTCTATGCGTCCGGCACGAGCGGCGTCCGGTCCGGCGAGGAACTGACCGGCTGCTCGTCCGGCAGTCCCGCCGACGATCCGAACACCGCGCTCTTCAGCATCGACGTGATCCAGGTGCCGCTCAAGGCCCCCGAGACCGCCAGGATCGTCAACCGCCCGCGCATTTTCGCGGACCCGGCCACCGGCGCGATTGCCGGCCTGTGGATGGGCGGCCGGCATGGCGAGGGCACGCAACAGACGTCCACGACGAACCAGTGCCACGACATCACGACGTATCCCGAGCTGGGGCTCGCCGCCGGCGCCTGCTCCGGCAACGGCATTCTCCTGGACATTTCCGATCCGGTGAATCCGAAGCGGCTCGATGCGGCCATCGACAAGAACTTCGCGTACTGGCACTCAGCGAGCTTCAACAACGACGGCACGAAGGTCGTCTTCACCGACGAGTGGGGCGGCGGCACGTCGCCGCGCTGCCGCGCGACCGACCTCCTGACCTGGGGCGCGAATGCCATTTTTAACATCGTCGACAAGAAGCTGGTGTTCGCCGGCTATTACAAGATGCCGGCGCCGCAGACGCCCCAGGAGAACTGCGTCGCGCACAATGGATCGCTCGTGCCCGTGCCCGGCCGCGACATCATGGTGCAGGCCTGGTACCAGGGCGGGCTGTCGATCTTCGACTTCACCGACGCCGCCCATCCGGTCGAGATCGCCTATTTCGACCGCGGCCCGGTCGATGAGAAGCGCATGATCCTCGGCGGCTACTGGTCGACGTACTACTACAACGGGCACATCTACGGCTCGGAGATCCACCGCGGCCTCGACATCTTCAACCTGATTCCGACGGAGCATCTGACGCAGAACGAGATCGACGCGGCCGCCGCGGTGAAGATCGCCGAGTTCAACGTCCAGCACCAGCCGAAGATCACCTGGTCGCCGAGCTTCGTCGTGGCGAAGGCGTACCTCGATCAGCTCGTGCGCAGCAGGACGATGACCGCCGCGCGGGCGAAGAGCATCAGCGAGGCGCTGGATCGGGCCGAGAAGGCGACCGGCCGCGCCGTCGCCGCCGCGCGCGCGCAGGTGACGTCGCTCGCGTCCCAGCTCGATGCCGAAGGCAACAGGGCCACGGGCATGGATCAGAAGCGCCTCAAGGGCGCCGCGGATGCCATCAAGGGAAGGGCCGCGCAACTGAAGTAGGCCGGCGCGCGCGGCCGGCGCGCGCGCTCACCGGTCTGGCCACTTCAGCACCTCATCGACGGCCGACTGCGCGAGCGGGTGGTAACCCGCTCGCGCTTTTTCGTACGTGCGCCTGGCGATCGCGAGCCCCGCCGGTGTCGCCGCCAGGTCGCGGTAGAGCGGCAGGATCAGCTTGCGCCTGCCGATCTTCACGAGGTACTGCTCCATCGCCGGATACGCCGCGGTGTACCGATTCGCGATCGCGAGCCGGTACCACACGTGCGCGATCTCCGCGTTCGCGGACGTCGTCAGGCCGAACTTCCTGTCGAGGGACGCCAGCCGCGTTGCATCCAATGAGGGCCCCTCGACGTTGCTCGGGGCGCCCTGCGCGCCAGTCGGGCGCGGCATGCCGTCGATAAAGTGGACCCACTCCTGCGGTGTCCATGCTGAGGCGGCGGCCGCGACGGCGTCGATCGCCCCTCCCGTGAGCCACGAATCACGCACGCCTTCGACCTTCGAGAACGCATCCGACTGCGGCAGCACCGCGAATGCCGGGACCGTCTCGGAGTGCAGCCACTCCTGCACATGAGCCTCGGTCACCGCCCCGGCATTGCTGGCCATCAGCGTGGTTCGAAGCGCGGTCAGGAAGTCCTCGGTCGTCGCGCTCTTGAACGCGTGGCCGTCGAACCAGCCGCGCAGGAAGGCATCGAGCGCCCCACGACCGAAGCGCGCCTCGAGAAAGGTGAGGAAGAGCGCCCCCTGCTCGTACGGCACCGTCGAGAACGCGTCGTCGGGATCGCGTCCGGTGAGGTCGGGCAGGAGCGTCCGGTCCCCGGGCACGTCGAGGGTCTTGCGCGAGGATTCGAGATCGCTGACGCCGAGGAGCGCTTCCATGTCGGCCCGCGGCTTGCCGAACACGGCTTCGATGATCCGCCGCTCCAGGTACGTGGTGAAGCCCTCGTTCAGCCAGAAATCCGTCCACGTCGCCATCGTGACGAGGTTGCCCGACCACGAGTGCGCGAGTTCATGCGCCACGAGCGACACGAGCGATTTGTCGCCGGTGATGACAGTGGGCGTGGCGAACGTCAGTCGAGGATTCTCCATGCCGCCAAACGGGAACGACGGCGGCAGCACGAGCAGGTCGTAGCGGCCCCAGCGATACGGGCCGTACAGCTTCTCGGTGACCTGGATCATGTGCTCGGTGTCGTCGAACTCCCGCGCGGCCGCGTCCAGCATCGACGGTTCGGCCCAGACGCCGGTGCGGTGGCTCATCGGCCTGAACGCCAGGTCGCCAATCGCGATGGCAAGCAGGTACGACGGAACGGCCTGCGGCATTCTGAACCTGAACACGCCGGGCTGGCTTCCGCCGGTCACCGACTCGGCCGCCATGACGGCCACCAGGTCCTTCCTCGTGCGAATCGTCGCGTCGTAAGTGAGCCGGACGCCTGGCAAATCCTGAAGCGGGATGAACGAGCGTGCGTGAATCGCCTGCGCCTGGCTGAACAGGAACGGATGCTTCCGTCCCGCCGTTTGCTCGGGTGTCAGCCACTGGAGTCCGCGCGCGGCCGGCGACGTCATGTAGGCGACCCGCACGCGGTTGGCGCCTGGCGGCATCGTGATCCGAAGGGCGGTGCCAAACGCCGGCGACGGCGGATCGAGCCGGTACGTCGTCTCGACGAACGCGCCGGCATCGATGGCCGCCTCGACTTTGTGGATCGTGAGATCGCGGGTATCGAGCACGAGCTCCAGGGCGGCCGGATCCCGCCGGGCGAGCCTCAGCTCCGCCGTACCGCGGAGCGTCTTCGCGTCGAAGTCGGCGATCAGATCGAGCGCGAGATGCGTCGTAACGAAGGCGCCGACGTTGGCGTAGGAGGACGGATCGGACGGGACCGCTGGTGCCTGCACGGTGTCTGTACCTCGACCGCACGCGCCCCCGAGCGCCGCAGCCAGAACCATTGAGAGTACCCTCCGATGCGGCCGGCCAATCACACCACGTACCTTTCGCCGCCCGTGCGGCCGGAAGCAAACCGGCCAGGCGCGAACGGGGCGAGATCGAAGCGCGGATCCCTGCCGGAGATGACGTCCGCCAGGATCCGGCCCGCGGCGGGTGAGTGCTGGAATCCATGGCCGCTGAAGCCCGCGATATGGAACAGTCCTTCGACCTCGGGTGCGGCGCCGATCAGGGGATTCGCGTCGGGCGTCACTTCGTAGAGTCCCGCCCACGCGTGGGAAATGGAGGCGTCGGCGAGCGCGGGCAGTCTCCGTGCGGCCACCTCGACCACCTTCGGCAGGAAATCCCACTGCACGGTCTGATCGAACGTCGGCGCTTCATCCCTGTCACCCATGCCGAAGAGCACGCCGGCGCCCTCGCGGTGAAAGTAGAACGTCGATTCGAAGTCGATGACCATGATGCGGTTGGACGGCACGCCGCCGTTCGCCTGGGCGATGAAGATGTGCCGGCGGTACGGATCCACCGGCACGTGGACGCCGGCCATGGCGCCGATGGCCCTCGCGTGCGGCCCGGCGGCGTTGACGACGACCGGCGCGGACACGGCATCGCGAGTCGTCTTGACGCCCGTGACGCGGCCGTTCCCGACGCCGATGGCGGTGACCTCGGTGTCGCGCAGAATCGTGGCGCCGCCCTGCTGCGCCGCCCGTGCGTAGCCCATCGTCACACCGTTCGGATCGGCGATGCCGTCCCTGGCGCAGAATGTCGCGGCGACGACGCCGCTGACGTCGAGTCCCGGCGCGCGCGCGGCGGCAGCCTCCGGATCGAGCCATTCGACATCGACGCCCAGGCGCCGCTGGAGCGCCACGTTAGTCCGGAATGTCTCGACACTCTTCTCCGAAGACAGGAGGAACAGATAGCCATCCTGGTGGAGATCGGCCGGGTAGCCGACCTCATCCGCGAAGCGCTCGAATGCGCCAATCGACTCGATCGACAGCCGGATGTTGGCCTCGTGCGAGAACTGATGGCGGACGCCGCCGGCGTTTCTGCCGGTGGATCCCATGCCCAGTTGGGCATTGCGTTCGACCAGGACGACGTTCGTGAGGCCGCGTCGCGTGAGGTGGTAGGCGACGCTGGCTCCCATGCACCCGCCGCCGATGATGACTGCGTCCGCCGTGCGCGTCATGGCTCAGACCACCCGGCCGGTGACCATCGCGATCGCGGGCGCCAGCGCGTCGGCCATCCGCCGGTAGCCGTCGATGTCCGGATGCAGGCCATCGGGCGACCCCGCCAGTCGATCCGGATCGTCCGGCGCGGCCGCGGCCGCGCGCGTATCGACGGCGGCGATGCTCGCGTCGCGGAACGCGTGACTCAGAATCCAGGCATTGACCTCGCGCATCGCCGCGTTCTGGGCCGGGGTCGCCGTGTTGAACGGCACGATGGTGCCCGCGACGACCGGGATGCCGGCGTCGCGCGCGCGCGCGTACATGCCCTGCAATCGCGTGATGATCGTCCGGGCGGGATGGCCCTGGTACACGTCGTTGACGCCGGCGATGATCACCACGGCGTCCGGCGCGTGGGCGAGCACGTCGCGATCGAATCGCGCGGCAATCTCATCGGCGCGCTCGCCGTTGACGCCGCGGTTCAGCAGACGCCACTCGGGGCGCGCGGCGTGCAGCCAGTAGGCGAACTGACTGCGCTCGTCGCCCTCGCCCGCCGGCGGCGCCTCGACGGGCGACTTGAACAGCGGCGTGCCCGCCGTCGTCGAGTCCCCGAGGCACACGACGATCCGGCGCTGTGGGTCCCGTGGGTTCACTTGGCCCGCGCGGCGGCCGATTCGGCACCGCGCATCACGCGAAGAATGTTGCGGGCCGCGATCTTCCTGATGTCGTCATCCGTGTAGCCGCGACGCAGCAGCTCGGCGATCAGGAGGGGATACGTCGACACGTCCTCGAGGCCGACGACGACGCTTGAGATGCCGTCGAAATCGCCGCCAAGTCCGATGTGGTCGATGCCGGCCACCTTCCTGATGTGGTCGATGTGATCGGCGACCTGGAACATGGACGCGCGCGGCGCCGGATTCGCCGCGCGCCAGGCCCCCAGAGCCTGATCCACCGCAGCGGGCGTGCTGCCGGGCTGGCCGGTGAGCCGGGCCCGCTCGGCTGTCTCGCGCCTGCCGTGGTTGGCGACCTGCTCGGAGACGAACCCCGGCACGAACGTCACCATCACGACGCCGCCGTTCCTGGGCAACTCGCGCAGGATGTCGTCCGGCACGTTCCGCGGCACATCCGTCAGCGCGCGCGCGGACGAGTGCGAAAAGATGATCGGCGCCGAGCTGACGCGGATCGCGTCGGCCATCGTGGCCGGAGACACGTGGCTCAGATCGACGAGCATGCCCAGGCGGTTCATCTCGCGGACGATGTCCTCGCCCTGCGGTGAGAGCCCGTCGAGCTTCGGGGCGTCCGTGGCGGCGTCGGCCCACGGCACGTTGAGGCTGTGCGTGAGCGTCATATACCGCGCGCCCAGGCGGTGCATCATCCGCAGCGTCGGGATCGAGGAATTGATCGCGTGCCCGCCCTCCATCCCGATGAGCGAAGCGATCTTGCCCTGCTTCTGCGCGCGCTCGATGTCGTCCGCAGTGAGGGCCAGCGCCAGCCTGTCCGGATAGCGCGCCACCATGCGGTGCACGACGTCGATCTGCTCGAGCACCATCGTCACGGACACCGCCGGGTCGGTGCCAGGCGCGGGCGAGGGCACGTACACGGACCAGAACTGCCCGCCGACGCCACCCTGCGCGAGTCTGGCGAAGTCAGTCATGATCGACGGCTGGGCCTGCCGCAGGTCGAGCGCGGCAAGATCGAGCTTCGCCCGCTGACGCACCTCCCATGGGTAGTCGTTGTGGCCGTCGACGATCGGAACCTCGCGCAGGAGGCGCCTGGCGCGATCGAGCATGGGGTCTGTCTGGTCGGTCATGAACGCGGCAAGCGGCACGGCCATCGACAGCAGCATGAGGACGGCGGACGGCTTTGACATTCTGAGATTATG
>CAZJTG010000104.1:0-12302 GCA_964548865.1 uncultured Solibacteraceae bacterium | reverse complement strand
CAACCCACACCTCTACACGACCCACGGCGCGTTTGCGCGCGCGCGGCCGGCGCGGTTTGGGGCATGGGGCCCCCGCGCGCCCCGGCGACAGGGGGTCCGGCGGGACGAAGTCCCCCGGGGGTAATGAATGACTTTCTCGCGTAGCAGCACCGTCAGTTATGCCGGCACCATCATGGAGGGCGCGGGGACGGCGGTGGCCGGTACCGGCGCCTTCTCGCTGCCGGTCACGTTTCCGCGTCGCATCGGTGAACCGGAAGGCACGACCAGCCCGGAGGAACTCATTGCCGCGGCGCACGCCACCTGCTATGCAATGGTGGTGACCGGCGCGCTCGGCCGGGCCAACGCGTCCACGGCGCGGCGATCCGTGAAGTGCACGATTACCGCCGACAAGGGCGACGCGGGCATCAAGATCACGACCTCGAAGCTCGAACTCACGGCCGAGGGCCTGACAGGAATGGACGCGGCCGCCTTCGAGACGATGGCGCGCGAGGCCGAGGGCAAGTGCCCGGTGTCGAACCTGCTCCGGCCGGCGCTGACGATCGACCTCGTCGTGACCGTCAAGTAACACCGCCCCAGACACACACGAAGTTCACGAAGACAGACGAGACCACCAAGGCATGGTGGGGCAACCCACAACCTTGGTGATCTTCGGACTGCCTTCGTGATCTCCGTGTGTGTCTGAGGGAGAGAAAGAAAAAGGCCGGCGCCGGGTTTCCCCAGCGCCGGCCTTTTGTGTCTGCGAGGAGCTCGTACTTACCAGTTGAAGCGCGCGACGAGCTGGATGATGCGGCCCGACGTGGCGCCGGTGATCAGGAAGCCCGACTGCACCGTGTTGCCGACGCCGTTGACCGGCGTGAACACGACGTTGTCGAGCACGTTCAGCATGTCCACGCGGAACTGGATGCCCTGACGGCCCTGGAGCCGCACTTCCTTGACCACGCTGATGTCCAGGTTCTTGAAGTAGGGACCGGTCAGCACAAGGGTCCTGACGCCGCAGTCACCGTAGTCGTTGCTCACCGTCTCGATGCAGTCCGGACCGTTGGCTGGCGCGAAGTACCGGCCGGTCGGGGCGCCCTGCGTGTAGCCCTGCAGGTCGCGGCTGAACGCCTTGATCGAGTTGTCGATGATGTCCTGCGGCCACATGTACATTTCGTCCGGGCCGACCCGACGGAACTTGAAGGCCGCCTGGGCCTCTTCCTTCGTCATGCCGACCACCCGCACGTTGCCCATGTCGACGAGGCGTCCCGTCTGGAGCCGCGTCGTGCCCGACACCTGCCATCCGCCCACGATGCGATCGAGGAGGGGACCGGCGCCCGACATGAACCGCTTGCCACCGCCAAACGGCAGCTCGTAGACGAACGTCGCCTTGAACGCCTGCGAGACGTCGCCCTCCGCGCCCGTGTCGCGGGTCAGCAGGCGGCCGACCCTGAACGAGTAGCGGTTGGATTCATACGCCCGGCCGACGTTGTAGTTCGCGTCGAACTGCAGACCCGCCGACAGCCGGCGCCGGAACGTGACCTGCATGGAGTTGTACTTCGTGAAGCCGCCGTTGCCGCGCACGATCGCGCCGCCGAGCGCATCCGGGTTCGCCACCCAGAAATTGCGCGGCAGGCCCGCCGCAATCGCGTTGGCGCGCAGGGAGGCCACGCCGTTCAGGCCCGCCCCGCCGGTGCCTGCCGCCGTGAAGACCTGCGGGTTCCACACCGACAGCAGGTTGTAATACGTCTGGCTCGCGAAGTTCGCCGACGTGTACAGCGCCGCGTTGCCGGCGTTGGTCACCGGTTGGCCGCTGAAGTGCGCCAGGTAAATCGGCAGCGGGTTCGTCCCCGTGCCGGGGCCGAAGTAGGCGAACGTCGTGCCACGGCCCGCCGCGATGTTCGCGTACAGGTTCGCCTGGGCGAGCTTGAACTCATTGAGGAAGTTGTTCTCGATGATGTTCGTCTCGTTCACGTTGTAATCGGTCCACCCCTCGCGGAAGCGGGTGCCGATGTAGCGCACTTCAACCGCCGACTTGCTGCCGATCGCGCGTGAGACGCTCGCCGTCCACGAGTCCGCATACTCCACCTGGATGTTCGGGTCGAAGATGCTCACGCTGCCGGTCGTCGTGGTCGGAATCGGGTACTCGGGCCGGGCCGCCATGCAGGCCGGGCTCACCACGCCGGCCGGGCAGACCGGAGGCGGGCCGAGGTCGCCGCTCCGGAGCAGGAGCGGCAGCGTGCCGAGGTTGCCGTTGTTGACGTTGCGGTTCGCGCCCGTCGTGAGGCCGGGGTTGTCGTCGAGGAAGCCGACGAACGAGTTCATGTCGCGGCGCTCGTACGAACGCGCCCAGCCGGCCGCGAACGACGTGTCGCCCTGCTGGCCGAGGAGCCTCCGCAGCAAGCCGCTCTGGACGGAGGGCGTCCAGTTGACGCCGATCGACGGCGCGAGGTTGTCGCCGTCCGCGTTGTACGGCTCGACGCCCGCGCCCAGGTTCACGTAGGTTGGAATCTTGCCCGTGGCATTACCCGGCGTGAACAAGTTGCACGTCGCCGGCGTCGGCGCGCTCGGATTGCACCCGGCCCGGTTGCCGGACACGCCCCAGATGTCGTCGAGCGACGCCGTCGAGTACGACCCGAACTTCGAGTAGACCGGCAACTGGTACGCGTACCGGAGCCCGGCGTTGATCGAGAGGTTGGGCTTCACCTTCCAGGAGTCCTGGACGAAGAAGTCCCACTCGCGCAGGCGGGCCTCCTGGCGCGAGGGGCCGTTGTAGACGTAGGTCCCGTCGGCGCTGAGGCGGCCCGTGCCCGTGATGGTGCTGACGCGTCCGGTCAGCACCGCATAGAGCGACTGGGCGACGCCGCGCTCGGCCGTGGAGCTGCCCGGAATCAGCGTGGACGTGAACATGCTCGCCAGCGCCGGATCGCCGGTCGCCATGCCAAGCGTGAGCGACGGCGCCCGCGTTTCGGTGACCAGCCACACATCCGCCTGCGTGTACGTGCCACCCATCTGGATGCTGTGCGTGCCCTTCAGCCAGTTCAGGGTGTTGTCCACGAACTTCGTGCTGGCCTCGCGCGCCGAGTAGCCGCCGCCCGACCCGGCATTGCGGATGCCCGGACCGGTCATCGTGATCGCGAAGCCGCCCTGGTTGGCCAGCGGGCCGTTCCACATCGAGAGGTCGAGCCCCGGCGAGAACCGCGTCGCGCCGCCGCTCATGCCGTACCGGACCTCGTTGACGATGTTCGACGACAACGTGGACCGGAGGGACGCCTGGTAGGTGTACCGATCGGACAACTGCGCTCCGGTGACCGGGAAGCCCGGCCAGAAGGGTTCGCGGCCGTTCGTCGTGTCCGGCGTCGAGTTCAGCTTGTTGATGTTGAGCGAGCTGTTGAGCCGATGATTCGCCGAGACGTTGTAGTCGATGCGGATCGTCGGGTAGCGCGTCAGGCCGTTCGCCGGCTGCTGGAAGCTGAAGCGCTGCGCGACGAAGTTGCCGGCGAGGGGCGAGACCGTGCCGGTGGTCTTCGTCGAGTTCTCGATGTCGGTCAGCAGTTTGTCGATCAACGGATCCGGCGTCGCGGTCTGGCCGCGCGACGCCGCGAGCGCGTACAGGTTGATCGTGCTCGTGCCGCCCGCGCCGTACCGGAAGATGCCCGCGCGGGCTTCCGGCGTCAGGAAGTCCGAATTGGTGGTCGTCGTGCGCGGCGTCCGGTTCTCCTCGTAGTTCGCGAAGAAGAACAGCCGGCCCCGGCCGTCGATGAGGCCCGGGATGTACACCGGACCGCCGGCCCGGATGCCGGGCTGGCGCTGCAGCGCCACGTTCTTCGGCAGGTTGCGCACCTTGTTGAAGTACGTGTTGGTGTTCAATTTCTCGGACTGGTAGTAGTAGTAGCCGCTGCCGTTGAACACGTTGCTGCCCGACCGCGTCGTGAAGCGGATCTGGATGGCGCCCTGCGACGACGCCTCGGCGCCGTTGCCGGCCGTGGTCACGGTGACTTCCTCGATCGCATCGAGCCGCGGGCTCATGCGCGCGAAGAAACCGTCGGTCGACTTCAGGAAGTTGTCCTGCACGCTCACGCCGTCCACCGTGATGTTGATGGAGCTTTGCGGCAGGCCGTTCACCGTGGAGTCGCGATTGCCGCCCGGCGTGTTGACGCCCGGGAGGAACGTGACGAAGTCGAGCGTGTTGCGCGTCGCGAGCGGCAGGCTGCCGATCTGGCGCGTCGTAATCGTGTTGGCGGCGGCCGAGGACTGCGTCTGGATGATCTGCGACGCCCCTTCGACCACGACTTGTTCGGTGACGCCGCCGATTTCCAGTTTCACCTGCAGGCTGGCCGGGGCGCCGGCCGTGACGCTGACGCCCTTCAGCAGCGCCGTCTTGAAGCCCTGAAGCTCCACGGTCACCGTATACGAGCCGACGTTGAGCGCGGGAATCGTGAACGTGCCGTTTGCCGAGGTCACGACCGTCGACTTGCCGGCCGTGGCTTCGTTGATTGCCGTCACGGTGGCGCCAGGAACGACGCCGCCACCGGTATCCTGAACGACGCCCTGTATCGAGGACGTCGCGCTGCCCTGTGCGAGCGCGGGCGCGCTGATGAGCGCCGCGAAGAGCGCCATCAGCAGGATTGTCGTACTACGCTGTCTCATTTCGACTGCTCCCTTGATGCATTCACCACCACCGGGATTCGAGCCGGTCCGGATGCCGGTCCCCTGACTCCGGTCCCTGAGGCGCAGGCGGGTGGAGCCAGGAGGGGGTGAAGCACCCCAGCGTAACATCGTTGAGACGGGCAGAAAAGCTGGCCTCACCGGCCGAGTCGTAGGCCGCGTCCGCGTCCATTACACTCCGCGGCAGGGTCCCTTGAGAGCGGTCATCATGTTCGGCATCGTCGGCGGCGTCCTGATTGCGGCCATGCGTCTCGTCGAGTACCGACTGCTGGTCGTCGAGCACTCGGTTGAAATGTATGGCGCGGTCGTCGCCACGGCATTCGCCGCGGCCGGTATCTGGCTCGGCAGGAAGCTGACGCGGGCGAAGACGGTTCGCGTGGAAGTGCCGGTGGAGGCGCCCGTCGCCACGTTTGTCCCGAACGCGGCCCGCATCGCCGAACTGGGCCTGACGCCCCGCGAACTGGAGGTGCTCGGGCTCGTCGCCCAGGGCCTCAGCACGCGCGAAATGGCCGAACGCCTGTTCGTCAGCGAGAACACCGTGAAGACCCACGTCACCCGGGTGCTCGACAAGCTCGGCGCAAATCGTCGGACGCAGGCCGTGCAGCTTGCCCGCGACCAGGGACTCCTCGCCTGAACGGGTGATTTCATGGAGGAAGACGCGAAATCATCCGATAGGATGACGCCACCGCGTGGGCTCCGCTCGTAAAGTCGCGGGCAAAGGAGCTCAGACCCATGAAAAAAATCGTCCTCACCTTCGGTTTCCTGTCCGGCGGCCTCGCGGCCCTCATGATGTTCGCCACGGTTCCGTTCATCGATCGGATCGGCTTCGACCGTGGCGCCATCGTCGGCTACACCGCCATCGTGATTTCGTTCCTGTTCGTGTTCTTCGGCATCAAGTCGTACCGCGACAACGTGCTCGACGGCCGAATCGCGTTCGGCCGGGCGTTCGGCGCCGGCCTGCTCATCACCGTGATCTCGTGCGTCTGTTACGTCGTCGCGTGGGAGATCATCTACTTCAACTTCATGCCGGATTTCATGGACAAGTACGCGGCTTACGCGATCGAGGGCCTCAAGGCCAGGGGCGCGTCGGTGGCCGAGATCGACCAGGCCGCCCTGAAGATGGAGGAGTTCAAGGTGTTGTACGCCAATCCGCTGTTCAACGCGGCGATCACGTTCATCGAGCCGTTCCCGATCGGCGTCCTCGTCACCGCCATCTCGGCGGCCGTGCTGAGAAAGGCCTCGTGAGCGCACTGCTGACAGCGGCGGCCGCCACGGTCGCGTTTCTACTGATCGCCATCCAGCCCGCCATCACCACGCACCTCCTGCCGGCGACGGGCGGGCACCCCTACCTCTGGCATGGCGCGCAGGTCGTGTTCCTGCTGCTCCTGACGACGGGGTACTGGCTGGCGGGGCGCGTGGGCGGCTGGATGCGCCTGCGGGTTCTCGGCGCATGTCTGGCGGCGATGGCTGTGCTGACGCTCGTGCCGGCAGGATGGATTCCCGTCCAGCCGCACTCGATCGGATCGGCCGTGCTGCTTCTGGGCCTGACGACCGGGGCCGGATTCCTGACGCTGGCGATGGGATCCGTCGGCGTGCAGATCGCGTTCGTGCGGCTCTTCGCGCACCGCGATCCGTACTGGCTGTATGCCGCGAGCAATGCCGGCAGCCTCTTCGCGGCGTGGACCTACGTGTTCCTCGTCGAGCCGAACGTCGACCTCAGCACGCAGATTGTGCTGTGGAAGTCGCTCACGGCGGCCATCTTCCTGACTGTCGCCGCCGTGTTCATCACACGGAAGGGCAGTGCGGCCGCGCAGCCGGTGCCGCCGGACCCGCCTTCGTTCGGCACGCGGATGAAGATGAAGTGGATCGTGACCGGCCTGTGTCCCGTGGCGCTGAGCCTGGCCGCCACGAGCTACCTCACGCTCCACTTCGGCGCGCAGCCGACGATCTGGCTCGCGCCGTTCGCGGTGTACCTCACGACGCTGGCGATGGCGTTCACGCGCGCGGGCAGCCGAGTCTTGAGCCGCCTCGCCGTGCTCGCACCGTACGCCACCGTCACGGCCGTCGCCGTGCTGATTGCGCCGCCCGACACGTCGATCCGGCTGTTCATCATCCACGTCGCGCTCATCGCGGTCCTCATGGCCGCGTGGAATCTCCGGCTGGCGTCGATGCGGCCCGCGCCGGCCGGGCTGGCGTCGTTCTACGTGCACGCCTCGCTCGGCGGCTTCGCGGCCGCCGTCCTGACGTCGATGGCCGCGCCGCTTCTACTCGATCCCGCGAGGTTTCCACGCGCGCTCGTCGAGGCTATCCGGCCGGTACTCACGACCGGCGCGCCGGAGTATCTGCTGGCGCTGCTGGCCGGCGTGGCGCTCGCCTCGGCCGGGCGCACGCGATGGCTCACGGGCCTCGCTGCCGTGGCGGCGGCCGTGACGCTGAACGTGCGGGGCGGTGCGGACTCGGACGTCCTGTACTGGAGCCGATCAGAGTTCGGGCAGCTCGTGGTGACCGAATCGGCAGCCAACCGCATGATCACGAACGGCATCGTGACGCACGGGTATCAGGCCACCCGCTGCGCCGCGGGATCCGAGCCGCTGACGTGTGTGGAACCGACCGCGTACTACGGGAAGCTCGGCGCCGCGGGCGCGGCGGTCGCGACCGTGCGCGAGCGCACGCCGGCGCTTCGCATGGCCGTGGTGGGCCTCGGCGCCGGCACGATGGGCGCGTACTGCGAGGAGGGCGACAGCCTCACGTTCTACGAACTCGATCCGCGCGTGGCCGCCGTCGCCGACGCGCACTTCAGCTTCATGGCGCGGGCGCGCTCGCGCTGCCGGAGCGTGGACGTCGAAATCGGCGACGGCCGCATCCTCGCGCAGTACGCGCCGGCCGCGTCCCTGGACGCCATCGTGCTGGACGCGTTCTCGTCGGACACCGTGCCGGCGCATCTCCTCACGGCGGAGGGGCTCGCCGGATTCGTCCGGCTGCTCGTGGGCGACGGCGCGATCGCCATTCACGTGTCGAACCGTTTCTTCGACCTCGTCCCCGTCGTCGGCGCGGGCATCCGGGCCGCCGGCCTCCACGCCATCTCGGCCATCGACCCCGGCGCCCCGAACCGGTACGCCAGCACCTGGGTGGTCGCGTCGAGGAACCCGGCCGTCGTCGATCGCGTCGGAGAGCGGTTGCGAAAGGCGGCGATCGACGTCCGCGTCGAGCCGGGGAACGCCTCGGCCTGGACCGACGAGCGCCACAGCCTGCTTTCCGCCCTCAGGAAGTAGCGGTATCCTCCCCGGCATGTTGAAGCCGACGCTCGTCCTGTCCCTGGTGCTGCTGCCGGCGTCCGCGCTCGCGCAGTCGGAGCCTTACAAGGTGTTCGACACGCGGCCCGTCATCACGCAGGGGCCGTACCTCATCGCCACGGGATCGACCACGGCCACGGTCGTGTGGCTGACCGACGCGCCGAGCCATTCGAAAGTGCGGTACGCGAAGGGCGCGGATGTGCCGGCGGCCGGGCTCGCGAGCGTCGCCGAGCCCGAGCGGGACGGACTGGTTCCGGTCGGCCTCAGGCACGTCGTGCATCTCACTGGCCTGGAACCGGGCGCCACCTACAGCTATCAGGCGGTCTCGACGCGCGTCGTGAAACTGAAAGCGTACTGGCCGGACAAGGGTCTCTCCACCGAGTCGCCGGTCGCGCGTCTGACGACGCTCGATCCCCGCAGGCCGGCCGTCTCGTTCAGCGTCGTCACGGACACGCACGAGGACATTCCCCGCATTCGCGCGCTCAACAAGATCATCGACTGGACCACGACCGAGTTTCTCGTGCACACCGGCGACGCGTTTCACTGGATCGACAGCGAGGAGCAGTTGTTCCGCAACTGGCTCGAGCCGACGATCGCGGGCCTCGGACCGTCGCGGCCGCTGATGTACGCGCGCGGCAATCACGAGCTGCGCGGGCCATTCGCGCGCGAGCTCGCCGCGTACGTGCCCACGGTCGAGGGCCGTTTCTACTACGCGCGCGACGCCGGGCCCGTGCACCTCGTCGTGATCGATACGGGCGAGGACAAGCCCGACGACACGAACGTGTACGCGCTCCTGAACAAGACTACGGCGTATCGCGCGGCCGAGATCGAGTGGCTGCGCGCGCACGTGAAGTCGGCGCCGCGCGTTCGGTCGGCGCCGTTCCGTGTCGTGGCGATGCATCAGCCCCGGTGGGGCTGGCTCGCCGATGGACCGCAGGCCTGGATTGATACCGCGAACGAGGCCGGCGTCGATCTCGTGATTGCCGGGCACAATCACAGGTTTTCGTACACCGCGCCGGGCCCAGGCGTGCCGCACAAGTACCATCTCGTGGTCGTTGGCCAGGACCAGGTGGCGCGCGTGGACGCCACCGCCGCGTCGCTCACCGTGACGGTGACGGGCACGGACAGCAAGGTCGTGCAGACGGTTGTGATTCCCGCGCGCGCGAGGTGAACCGCATGAGAACACCCGGTCTTTCCATTCTGGTTGGCGCGCTCGTCCTCTCGGCTCCGGCCGCTCCTCGTGCCGTGGTCGCCGATACGTATCCGCGCCAGCCCGGCATCCGCGTCACGAACTACTCGTTCGAGTACGCGCTCACGGACGCCTCGAACGAGATGGACGTGAAGCAGGGCGTGGATGTGACGTTCGTCGCGGCGGGCGTGAAGGCGATCGAGCTGGATCTATGCAGGTTCAGTGTGGATCCCCGTCCGGCGCAGATGGCCGATGGATTCGCCGACCCGTGCGCGGAGCCGGGCGCCGGCGGCCGCGGTGGCGGCACGCCGCCGACCGGCGGCAAGGGGATGCGGGTCACCGCCGTCACCGCCGGCGGCCAGGCGCTCGCGTGGCGCCACGAGAACGATCGGGTGAACGTCACGATGCCGCGCGCGTTCGCCGCGGGCGACACGTTCTCTTTCAACCTCGAATACCACGGCGTGCCGGCTACCGGCATCCTGATTGGCAACAACAAATACGGCGACCGCGGCTGGGTCAGCAATCCCTGGCCGAACAAGGCGCGGAACTTCCGCGCGGTCATCGATCACCCGGCGATGAAGGCCACGCACACGACGACCGTGACCGCGCCGCGCGCCTATCAGGTGGTGTCGAACGGCTTGCTTCTCGAGGAAACCGACCTGCCGAACAATCGGCGACGCACCGTGTGGCGCGAGTCCGTGCCGATCTCCACGTGGCTGATGTCGCTGGCGGTGGCGCCGTACGCCGTGAACCGCATCGGCAACTACCGGGGCATTTCCCTCTGGTCCTGGACGTTCCCGCAGGAGCAGGAGGCCGGCCTCAAGGCGTTCGCCGCGCACACCGAGCCCGTGCTGGAGTTCTTCATCGATCGCATCGGGCCCTATCCGTACGAGAAGCTCGCGCAGGTGCAGGCGAACGGCGTCGGCGGCGGCATGGAGCTCGCGTCCAGCATCTTCTATGGGTACGGCGCCACCGGCGCCGGCCGCCAGCTTATCGCGCACGAAATGGCGCATCAGTACTGGGGCGACGCGGTCACCGAGGCGGACTGGGACGATGTGTGGCTGAGCGAGGGGTTCGCGACCTACTTCGCGCTGCTGTATCAGGAGTTCGCGGACGGGCGCGATGCGTTTCTCGAGGGTGTGCGCCGCAGCAAGAACACCGCGCTCACGTATGCCATCGCGAATCCCAGGTCCACCATCGTTCATAACAACCTCGCGGACATCAGCCGGGTGATTGCCAACGGCGCGCAGGTGTACCAGGGCGGCGCGCAGGTTCTGCACAACATCCGCGGTGTGGTCGGGACGCAGACGTTCTGGGAGGGGATTCGCAGGTACTACGCGCGTTACATGAACGGCACCGCGACCACCGACGATTTCCGGAAGGCGATGGAGGAGGCGTGCGTGGCGGCCGGCGCCGGCCCGGGTGCTGGTCCGGCGGCCGTCAGCCGGGGCTTCAGCCCCGGTTGTTCAAACGAGGGCCGCGATCTGACGTGGTTGTTCAGCCAGTTGCTCAATCGCGGCGGCGCGTTCGAGGTCGGCGGCACGTGGACGTATGACGCCGCGGCGAAGCAGGTGCGGGTCACGCTCGAGCAGACGCAGACGACGGGGTTGTATCGGATGCCGATCGAGGTGCGGGTATCGACGTCGTCTTCCTCAGCCACAGCCTCAGCCTCAGCCTCGGCCTCGGCCTCAGCCTCAGCGTCATCCTCAGTCTCACCCCCTGGGGCCGCTGGCACAGGGAGGGCCGGTGGCCCACCCAGTCCGCCGCAAATCACGCGGATGACCCAGGTCGTGCAGTTGACGCAGCAGCGGCAGACGTTCTCGATTCCGAGCGAGGTGGAGCCCACGGCCGTGGAACTCGACCCCGAGGCGTGGGTGTTCGGGCGGTTGACGATGGTCAGGAAGTGAGTGAGGGGAGGTAGCCATGTCGCATTCGTATGAGGAGCTGAAGCACAAGACCGTCGCGGAGTTACGCGACATTGCGAAGGACCTCCAGCACGAGGCCGTGCAGGGGTTCACGCAGATGAACAAGGAGCATCTGATTCCGGCAATCTGCAAGGCGCTCGGGATCGTGGCGCACGAGCATCACGCCGCGCGGCTGGCGGAGAAGTCGCGCATCAAGGCCACGATGGCGGCGCTCAAGGCGGAGCGGGAGAAGGCCATGTCGTCCGGCGACGGCTTGCGGCTGCGGGCGATTCGGCGGCAGTATCACGCGCTCAATCACAAGTTGCGGGCGTCCGCCAAGCGCCCGAGCGCGTAAGCGCGGCGGCTCGATGCGCGCGCCGTGATAGCGTTTGCACGGTCTATTTTTCAGGAGGCGGGCATGCCGAAGTATCTGTTCACGGTGTCGTACACGGCCCAGGGAGCGCAGGGGCTGCTGAAGGAAGGCGGCACGAAGCGCCGCGAGGCGGCTGCCGCGGCGGCCAGGAGTCTTGGCGGATCGGTCGAGGCGTTCTATTTCTCGTTCGGTGACAACGATGCCATTGTGATTGCGGACTTGCCGGACCACGCGGCGGCGGCCGCGCTCAGCGTCAACGTGGGCGCGTCGGGGATGCTGCGCGGGAGCACGACCGTCCTGTTCACGCCGGAGGAGATGGACGCGGCCTGCAAGCGGCCGATCGGCTACCGCGCGCCGGGCACCTAGGGGCCGGCCGCGCGCCCGGTTTGCCCGGGCCGGAAGCCGCCTGTTAGAATCAGCGTTCCTGTCTGCCGCCGCGGCCCTGACCATGGGTCGCGACGGCGAGGCACGCCGCGTCCGCACACCGTGTTCCTCGGTAGCTCAACGGTAGAGCATCCGGCTGTTAACCGGAGGGTTGCTGGTTCGAATCCAGCCCGAGGAGCCAACTTCCTTAGAAATTTCGCGGAACTCGCGGTCGAGATCGTCCGATTGTGATCCAATTGTGATCCGATTCGGATCGGGCGTGGTGTCACGCACGATCTCGTGCGCGATGAAGCGCCCCTTCTTGCGCGGCCGCTCGGCGAACTTCGGCAGTTGCATCGAGAACGTGGGCTCGAGCGACTTCGCCGCCTCGTCCAGGGCCTTCCGGCGGATGTGGCTGTACGTCTTCATCATCGACGGCGAGACGTGACCCATCTGTGCCTGAATCACCCAGTCTGGCTGCCCGGCCTCGCAGAGCCGCGTCACCTATAGCAGCGCAAAAATCCGCCACGCCCTGG
>CAZJTG010000103.1:6178-12454 GCA_964548865.1 uncultured Solibacteraceae bacterium | reverse complement strand
CTCGCAATACAACTTGTTGCACCCGTACATCGTCGTCGGATGCGCGAACTCCTCTTCGCGGACCCGGCCGGCCGCGCTCTTGGCCTGCAGGGACGGCAGCCCGAACACGGCGATTGACGACGGATACAGGAACGTGACGGGCCGGCCGTGCGACTCACCCTCGCGCTGCGCGAATTCGAGCAGGTTGAGGGTGCCCTCGACGTTCACCTGATGGGCCGTGCGCGGAGAGAATTCCGACCGAGTCGAGAGCAGCGCTGCGAGATGAAAGACGAGATCCACTTCGAACTCGGCGAGGATACGCTCGAGCACCGCCTGATCGAGAATCGAGCCGACGACTTCCCGCTGTACCTTCTTCGACAGCGGCGCCTCCAGCGGCGCGAGATCGAGCGTCACAATCCCTCGCGACCCCTCCTCGGCAAGCTGCTCGATCAGGCCGTGACCAATTTCTCCAGACGCACCGGTAATCAGAACGACAGGTTTACGCATTCCGTCAGCCACCCAGACGAGTGAGGTAGAGGTAATGAAGAAACGACGCCACGATTGACAGCACCGACACGGCGAGCAGCACCACCGCGATGAAAATGTGATTGATTTGCTCCGTCCTGAGCGGATCCAGGAGCCGGCCCAGGACATAGCCTCCGGCAAACCCGCCGGCGTGGGCGTAATTGTCGATGCCCGGCAACAGGAGGCCGAAGACGAACGCGCTCACGGCCCAGCTCATCGCCTGCGCGTGGACATGGCGCGATCCCGATCGGTTTCCGTAGTAGACGAGCGCGCCGAGCAGCCCGAAGATCGACGCCGAGGCGCCCACCGTGAACCTGCCTCCGCCAAGGGGTCCCGGCAACCAGCCCAGGTACTGTCCTGCCGCCGTGCTCGCGGCGAACCCGACGACGCCGCCCAGCACGTAGACGATGACCATCCGGCCCGGGCCGTACAGCTCGGCGACACCGGGGGCAAGCTGGCGGATCCACATGAGATTGAAGAAGATGTGCAGCAAACTGCCGTGCAGCCACGAGGCGCTGAGGAGCGTCCACCAGCGGCCGTACTCGAACACCGGCGTCGCGCCCGACGCCCCCAGCACGCCGTTGCCGCCGGGGGCCAGCATTCCCAGCAGCCCACCGCCCGGCTGGATACCGCCAACCAGGATGGACACGAGGTACATGACGACGCAGAAGCCCGTCACGAAGGGCACGAAACCCGCGTCGTGCCCCAGGTTGCGCAGGGCCGGCGCAAAGCCGAACAGCGAGGGATTCCTGCGGCCGCAGTGGTAGCAGCGGTCATCCCTGACGCCCACCAGGTAGCCGCACGAAACACAGACCACCGAGCCGGACGTCTGCCGACGAAACATGACCCGGCAGAATAACATTCGCCGGGCGTCAACCGGCCAGAATGCCCGCTAACCACCCCCCGGACCCGTCGTCTAATGGACTGGATGCATCTGGACGACGCGGCCGCCGTCGCGAAGGCGATGGCAGGCGATGAGGACGCCTTTCGCGTTCTCGTCGAGCGCCATTCGCGCAGTGTCTACCGGCTGGCCTATCGCATGACCGGACAGGCCGCCGACGCCGAGGATGTGGTTCAGAACACCTTCATCCGGGCCTACCGGCAGCTGGCGCGATTCGAGTCGCGATCGAACTTTGCGACGTGGCTCTACCGCATCGGCTTCAACTGCGCGATCGACCACCTGCGCAGCAGGCCGCAGAAGGAAGCCGCCAAGGCGCCGGAGGTGCTGGACCGGCTGGCGCCGGCGGCGGCGGGACCAACGACGGAGGATTTGGTGTTCGCGGGGCAGATCAGCGAGCGGGTGCAGGCAGCGCTCGATGACCTCAGCGAACAGGAGCGGGCCGCGTTTCTGATGCGGCACTACCACGGATGCTCCATCGAAGAGATTTGTCACGCGCTCGACTTGCGCACGAACGCCGCCAAGCACTCGATCTTCCGGGCGGTCAAGAAGATGCGCGTGGCGCTGGGGCCGTTCGTGAAAGAACGCGCGGTGCAGCTTTGAGCAGGACGCCATGAACAGCGCGAACGAGCCGCGCGAGTGAGCCGCCGGAGCGGAGTGGGGCTATGGGGCCCCGCGAGCGACGGCGCAAGGGGGTCCGGCGGGACGAAGTCCCCCGGACTGATGAAATGACACATCCGACTGAAGACGAACTGATTCAGCATCTGTGCGGCGAGGACGGACCTCGCGATCGCGAGCGGCTTCAGGATCACCTGGCGTCGTGCGCGGAGTGCCGGCTGACGTGCGAGGAGATCACGGGCGCGCTGACGCTCGTCAACGACACGGTGCCCGAGCCGCCCGATGGCTTTGAACGCGTCGTCTGGGCGCGCGTGCAACAGCACATCTCCGTGCTGCCGGCGCCATCGCGATGGACGTGGAGGAGCCTGGTGCCCGCGGGCGCGGTCGCCGCTCTCGCGGTTGCCGGCATCACGATCGCATCACAGCCGGCCGTCCTGACAGGCGGACCGGGCGCGACGACTGACATTGCGCGGGGAACGGTACCTGCGTCGGGACTGGACGGCGGGCAGCCGAGCACGCGCGACCTCGTGCTCTACACCGCGCTCGATAACCACTTCCGCCAGACGGAGATGCTGCTCGTGGAAGTGCGCAATGCCTCCGACCGCGACTCGCTCGATTTCGAGCGCCTGAACGCGGAGGAACTCATCGCCGCCGGCCGGCTCTACCGGATGACGGCTGAGGATGGCGGTCACCCTCGGCTGGTCCAGATGCTCGACGACCTGGAGCCACTGCTCGTGGAGGTCGCCCGAAGCCCGGGGCGCCCGAGCAAGACGGACCGCGCATGGTTCAGGGCACGGATCGATGACGACGCGCTGCTCTTCAAGGTGCGCGCAGCCACGACGGATATTCGCGAGCGTGTAGGACACGCCGACGACGAATAGTTGACGAAAGGACAGTTGTGATGAGCTTCTCAAAGACACGCACGTTCGTTGCGATGGTGACAAGTGTGGCGCTGGCCGGGGTGGCCGGCCAGGCGCAGGCGCAGACGACACCGGTTCCTCCCGCGGCTCCGGCTGCGCCGGTGGCTGCGCCCATCCCGCCGGCACCGCCCGCGCCCCGGGTCGCGCAGACGCCGCGCCCGGCCCGCGCGCCGCGGCTGGGGACGGTTCCGGATTTGGATCCCTTCGTCGTGGATCTCGATTCGCTGCGAGCACTCGAGTTGCAGTTGCCGACTCCGGCGCCCATGCCGGGGCTGGCGATGCCGCCCCTCCCGGGCCTGTCGCCGGCGCTCGACGAACTCATGCTGCGCGAGACCGCGCGTGAGGCCAGCCGCGAGGCGATGGATCGCGCCCGCGCCGCGATCGAAGACGCCAGATTCGACTGGCAGCAGAGCGGGATGGCCTACGAATTCGGCCGCTCCGGCGGCGATTACAGCGCGGGCAAGGACCTGGTAAACCAGAAGAAATACGACGCGGCGATCGTCCGCTTCGATCGCGTCATCGCGCAGAAGGGCTCGAACGTGGACGGCGCGCTCTACTGGAAAGCCTATTCGCAGTACAAGCTCGGCAAGACGGACGACGCGCTGGCGACCGTCGCGGTGCTCCGCCGGGATCACGGGTCGAGCCCGTACCTGCAGGACGCCAAGGTGCTCGAGGCCGACGCACGCACGCGGAGCGGCAAGCCCCTCAATCCGGCGGACGTGGACGACGAGGAACTGAAGGCGCTGGCGATTCAGGGCCTCATCCGGCAGGACGCAGCGCGCGGTGTCGATGCCGCCGAAATCCAGCTGGGCAAGACGAACTCGCTGCGCTTCAAACGGCAGCTGCTGTACCTGCTGGCGACGAGCGAAGTGCCGAAGGCCTATCAGATTCTGCTCAATTTCGCGAAAGGCGGAGCCAATCCCGATCTGCAGCTCGAGGCCATCCAGTACCTGTCGGCGAACCGCAATCGGCAGGCGTCCACGGCGAGCTCGAAGGATCTGATGGACATCTATCAGTCCACGAACAGCACGGACGTGAAACTCGCGATCATCGGCGCCTTGCGATCGAGCGGTAATCAGACGGCCCTGACCCACATCGTGACCCAGAGCTCGGCGCCTGTGGCCATCCGCTCGTCAGCGCTGACCGGCCTGGCCGGTGTCATGAGCCCGCAGGATCTGTGGACGCTCTACGAGAAGGAGACGAACAAGGACCTCAGGATGCAGATGGTCAGCGCCTTCGGCTCGATGCAGGCGATCGACCACCTCAACCGCGTGATCAAGACCGAGAAGGACCCCGAGGTCCGCCGTCGCGCGCTGCGCTCCCTGGGCAACATGAAAACCGAGAAGACCGGGACGATGCTCGTGGACCTCTACGGAGGCGAAACGGACGTCGAAGCCAAGAAGTCGATCATCCAGTCGCTCGGCAACCAGAACAACGCCGAGGGCCTGGTCGCCATCGCGCGCAAGGAACAGAGCCTGACGCTCAAGACGGACATCGTCCGCAAGCTGTCAGAGATGGCGCCGCGCAACAAGGTGGCCGCGGACTATCTGATGGAGATTATCAAGTAGAACGGCTTGCCCGCCGTAGCGCGAGCGCGAAGGCGGGACGCCAATCGCCCAGGTGACAGGTCAAGGGTGGCACATGCGTAGAACGATTCTCTTCCTGAGCTTCGGGCTGGTGGCGATGGCGGGGCTGGCGGCGGCGCGACAGGCGGCGCCGCAGATCCAGAATGGGAAGATCGAGACACGGCGCGCGGCGGCGATCGATCGGGAAATCGCCGCCGCCTCGCCGACCGCCTCGAGCGACCCCGCCTGGGTCGCGTGGCGCGTGCCGATGCTGCCGGGCGATCGCGACATGTGCAGTTGGTACAGCGACCGTTACAGCAGCATGCGCGGCATGTACCTGGATGAAGGATCGGTGTTCGTCACGACCACGGGTGTCTCCGAGACCCAGCGTCAGCCCATCGCTCAGCCCAGGGGCCCGATTCCTCTGGAGGGCGGCACGCACCTGGTCGTCCTGGCGCGCGTGATTGGCGGCCGGGTTGAACGCCTGCGCACGGCGGGCGACGACTGCCCGATGGACGCCGGCGGCCGCACGGTGATCTGGCTCGACGGAGTCACCCCGGCCGAAAGCGTGCGGTACCTGGCGTCGTTGGCAGACATCGGACCCGCCGACCGGACCATGTATGAGAACGACCGTCGTGTGGCGGATAGCGCGGTCCGCGCGATCGGGTACCACCGGGACGCCGCGGCGGATGCCGCCCTCGACCGCCTCGCGACCAGCCATCGCGAGTCCGGCATTCGCCGGCAGGCGGCGAGCACGCTGGCGTCGCTGCGCGGCGCGCACGGTGTCGCCACGGTGACGCGACTCCTCTCGGGCACGACCGACGTCGAGATGCGTCGGTCGCTGACGAGCGCGCTCGGCCAGTCACGCGATGCCTCCGTCGTCGCGTCGCTGCGGGCCCTCCTCACTGACGCGGACGCGAACGTCCGGTCGGAAGCGGTCTATTACTTCGTCCAGCGCGGCGGAAGCGCGGTGGTCCCGGATGCGCTGAAGGCCGTCACGACGGACAAGGCCGATGCGGTCCGGCGCCGCGTCGTCGCGTCGATCGGCCGGCTCCCGAACGACGTTGGCGTGCCTCACCTGCTCGACCTCGCGCGCGCGGCCTCCACCGACGCCGTCATGCGCAAGGAAGCCGTCGCCGAGCTCAGCCGGTCCAAGGACCGGCGGGCCGTGGCGTACATGGAAGAAATCCTCAGGCGATAGCGGAACGACGCCAACGACGCTTGCATTACACTTCTCCCGGACTCGCCCCGGAGGAGTGCAATGCGCCGCCACATCCGTTTCGTCCTCTTCACAACGCTGACCGCCGCCGTCGTTGCGGCGCTCGTCGCTGCCGCCGACATCTCTGCCCAGGCGCCCACCAGCCTCGGCGCCGATCCGGCCTTGCTCTCGACGTATCAGTGGCGCAGCATCGGGCCCGATCGCGGCGGGCGGTCGCTCGCCGTCGCGGGGGTGAAGGGCCAGCCCGGCATCGGCTACTTCGGCGCGACCGGCGGAGGGCTGTGGAAGACCACCGACCGCGGCGACACGTGGTCGCCGGTGACGGACAGGCAGATCGGAAGCGCCTCTGTCGGCGCCGTCGCCGTCGCGGAAAGCAATCCCGACATCGTCTTCATCGGCACCGGAGAGTCCTGCATCCGCGGCAACATCATGCCCGGCGATGGCGTGTACAAGTCCACCGACGGGGGCAAGTCGTGGAGGCACGCCGGACTGCGGGACGCTCGCGTACGCCAACCACATGCTCGGTGACTTTCGCGACACGGATGCGGGTGA
>CAZJTG010000103.1:0-6168 GCA_964548865.1 uncultured Solibacteraceae bacterium | reverse complement strand
CTGCGGGACGCGCAGAACATCTCGAAGATCCGCATCCACCCCACGAATGCTGACGTGGTCTTCGTGGCCGCGTTCGGCCAGCACGGCGTGCCGAACGACGAGCGCGGCATCTTCAAGAGCACCAACGGCGGCGCGACCTGGCGCCGCGTCCTGTTCCGGAATGCCCAGAGCGGCGGTATCGATCTGTCAATCGATCGACACAACCCGAACGTCGTGTACGCGGCGCTCTGGGAAGCCTTCCGCAAGGAATACACGATGTCGAGTGGCGGACCCGGCAGCGGCCTCTACAAGTCGACCGACGCCGGCGAAACATGGACGGAACTCACGAGGAATCCCGGCATGCCCGCGGGCGTCGTCGGCCGCATCGGGGTCTCCGTGTCTGGCGCCGATGCCAATCGCGTGTACGCGCTGGTCGAGAACGAACAGGGCGGCCTCTTCACCTCGGACGACGCGGGCGCCACGTGGAAGCTGGTGAACGCGAACCGCAATATCCGCCAGCGCGCGTTCTACTACACGCACGTCGCGGCTGATCCGCGAAGCCGGGACACCGTGTACCTGCTGAACGTCGGCGCCTACCGTTCGACGGACGGCGGCGTGACGCTCGGCAGCTGGGGCGGCGGCACGCACGGCGACTACCACGACGTCTGGATCGATCCGGACGATCCGCAGCACATGCTGATCGCGAACGACGGCGGCGGCGCGGTGTCGGTGGCGGGCGGCGCGAATTGGAGCGCGCAGGACTTCCCGACGGCGCAGTACTACCACGTGATCACGACCAAGCACCTGCCCTACCACGTCTGCGGCGCGCAGCAGGACGGCAGCACGGTCTGCCTGTCGAGCGAGTCCGCGTCGAACCTCGGAGGCGGCGGCGGAAGTGCCGGAGGCGCCGGAGCGGCGGCAGGCGGAGGTCGCGGGGGCGGCGGTGGTGGAGGACGCGGAGGCGCGCCTGCGGGACCGGTCATTTACGGACCCGGTGGCGGCGAGCCGGGATACATCGCGCCGGATCCGAAAGACGTCGATGTATTTTTCGCGGGCCACAACAACGGGCAGTTCCTGGTCTACACGAACCGGCGGACCGGCCAGACGCGGGAGGCGCATCCGTACCCTCGGATGTTCTCGGGCGAGCCGGCCAGTTCGCTGCCCGAACGCGTGCAGTGGACGTTCCCGATTGTCTTCTCGCCCGTCGATCCGCGCGTGCTGTTCACCGCGACACAGCACGTCTGGAAAACGACCAACCAGGGCCTCGACTGGACGCGCATCAGCGGCGACCTGACGAGGCACGATCCGAAAACGCTCGGGCATTCGGGCGGCCCCATCACCGGCGACATGAATGGACCAGAAATCTACGCGACCGTGTTCGCGCTCGCACCCTCCAAGGTCGACGTGAACGTCCTCTGGGCCGGATCGGACGACGGCATGATTCACGTCACGCGCGACGGCGGAAAATCGTGGAACGACGTGACGCCGAGGGACATGCCTGACTTCGGACGCGTCAGCATCATCGATGCCTCCGCCTTCGATGCGGGCACAGCCTACGCCGCGGTGAAGCGGCCACTGCTCGGCGACCACGCCCCGTACATCTTCCGGACGTACGACTACGGCAAATCCTGGACGAAGATCGTCAACGGCCTGAAGGCGAATGACTACACCCACGCGGTCCGCGCGGATCACAAGCGCCGGCAGATGCTCTACGCCGGAACGCAGCACGGCATGTACTACTCGTACGACGACGGAGCCACCTGGCACTCGTTGTCCCTGAACCTGCCGGACGTCCCTGTGTCCGACGTCTGGGTCGAGGACACCGATCTGGTCATCTCGACCCACGGGCGCTCGTTCTACGTCCTCGACGACATCGGCCCCCTGCGCCAGTTCGGGCCGCAGTTCGCATCCTCCTCTGGCATCGTGCTCTTCGCCCCCGAGGACGCGATTCGGTCCTACCGTCCGGCGCAGATCAGGTACTGGGTGAAGTCACCCGCGCAACGTGTGTCCATCGACGTCGTGGATCCGACAGGGACGGTGGTGCGGACGTTCAGCAACGCCGCAGCCGCTCAGGGAGGCGCCGGAGGAACGACGGGGGGGCGCGGAGCGGAACAGGGCGGTGGGCGAGGCGGCGGACGGGGCGGCGGTGCCGGCGTGGCCGGCGTCCCGATGAACGCGGGTTTCAACACGGTGACGTGGGATCTGCGCTACCCGCCGGCGTCGAGCTTCCCGGGAATGATCCTCTGGGGCGGCAGCGTGCAGGGCCCGCTCGCAGCGCCGGGCAACTACACGATCAGGATGACCTCCGACGGCCGCACCGAGACCCAGACGATGCGGGTCCGGAAGAATCCGCTGTTCACGGACGTCAGCGACGCGGATCTGCAGGCGCAATTCGACCTGGCCATCCAGATTCGCGACAAGACGACGGAAGCCAACGACACGGTGATCCGCATTCGCGATCTCAAGGCGCAGGTGGCGGATCGGCTGTCGAAGTCGTCCGAGGCATCGCTCGCGGCCTCAGGCGCCAGGCTGGTCGGAGGCCTCTCGACCATCGAGGAAGCGATCTATCAGGTGCGGAATCAGAGCGGTCAGGATCCGCTGAACTTCCCCATCAAGATCAACAACCGCCTGGCGTCGCTGCTGTCAGTCGTGAACCGCGGCGACACGCGGCCCGGCGGAAACGCGGCGGCGATCTTCAAGGCGCTCGTCGCGGATCTCAAGGTCCAGACGGACGCCCTTGCCAGGTTGCTCGCGAGCGACATGACGGCGTTCAATGCGGCCGCGACGAAGGCAGGCCTGACGCCGATCAGGTAACAGGTTCTCTAGTGAATGCCCTGACTTGCGTGCAGCAGTGACGGGTCCGCCCCGAGGCGGCGGATCGCCATCTCCCAGCTTGCCGCGGGCGGAATCTCGAAGATGAGATCGAGTTCGACCGGCATGATGAGCCAGGACGACTGCTCGAGTTCCTGGTCGAGCTGACCCGGCCCCCAGCCGGCGTACCCGGCGAGCACGACCGTGCGCTTCGGCAGCGGCCGCGCCATGAGGGCCCGGCGAAGCAGTACGGGGGACGCCGACAGATAGAGGCCGGCGCCCAGTTCGCGGTGTTCCACGTCGTCGGGCGGCGCCGCCGTCAGAATCCAGCCGCGGTGCGGCTCGACGGGCCCCCCGATGAGCAGCGGCAGATCGTTCGGCGCTTCAATCGGCGGCTCGAGACTCACGGCCTCGGCCGCGATGATGTCCGAAGGCCGGTTCACCACGAGGCCGAACGCGCCCTCCGGCGCGTGCTCGCAGAGCAGCACCACCGTGCGGGCGAAGTTCGGATCGATGAGCTGCGGCATCGACAAAAGCAGTGCCGGAGCAAGCGACATGAACTCCAGTGTAAAGGAAAACGAGCCGTGCGCTCACTGCACCGGCGTGGCCGGCGCGCCGAACGGCTCAGTCGGCGCCGCGCTGCCGCTCATCTGCCAGATGACGCCGTTGCCGTTGATGGCAAAACTCCGGCCGCCCGACCACACCGACTGCGGCACCGCCGTTGCGTAGAACGCGCTCGTCGTCGGCCGGCCCATGCAGTCCGCGGGTCCGGCGGTCGCGCCCGCACCGGCGGTCATCGAGAACTGGTACCCGCTCTTGCGCGGCGACGCGGATCCGCCGAGGTCAGGAGAGATGTAGCCCGCGGAGCCGCCGATGGCGGTTCCGAGCACCGTGTAGCCGGTAGCATATGCGCCGAAGCCGCAGCTGACGGCGTAGGCCTTCTGTGAGCTGGACGTGACCCGAATGCTGGCGATGGCGCTGGATTCGTTGGCCGCGGAACGGCTGCGCATGAGGCCCGCGGTGGCGAGCGCAGTCAGGATCGCCACGATGGACACCACGATCAGGAGTTCAATCAGCGTGAAGCCAGGATCGTCCCGCTCATCCATCACGTCTGCGGCCCGACAATATCACGCGTCAGGCTGGATTCTCGCCCAGGCAATCGCGCTCGCGACCTCGGGCCAGTCGGCCGACGGGCAGCCCGCCAACGCGTCAAGCGCGTCGCGCCTGTCTTCGACAGGAAGGTGCGCCGCCGCATACGCGAGCGAGCGCCGGATCCGCCGGAGCCCGGCTCGCCGCAGCGCGCTCCCACGGATGAGCCGGCGCCACGCGTCGTCGGTCAGCCTGCACAAGTCGAGGATACCCGCGCCGCGAAGCCCGTCGCGCGGACTCCAACGCCCTTCCGAAGACACCGTGGCACGCCTGTTCCACGGACAGACGTCCTGGCAGATGTCGCAGCCGAACACTCGGCCGTGGAGCGCCGTGCGCCACTCTTCGGGGAGATCGGCGCGGGTTTCGATGGTCAGGTACGAGATGCAGCGTCGCGCGTCGAGTTCGTACGGCCGGACGATAGCGCCGGTCGGACAGGCGTCAAGGCAACGCGTGCAGCTTCCGCACTGATCGACGCCAGGCGCATCGGGTTCGAGATCGACATTGAGGATCACCTCGGCGAGGAAGATCCAGGAACCCAGGTCGGGATTGATCAGGCACGTGTGTTTGCCGATCCAGCCGAGGCCGGCTTGTTCCGCGAAGACCTTCTCCATCACGGGCCCGTTGTCCACGCACGAGAACGCCTCGAGG
Organism: uncultured Solibacteraceae bacterium; assembly: GCA_964548865.1. GTDB lineage: Bacteria > Acidobacteriota > Vicinamibacteria > Vicinamibacterales > SCN-69-37 > DASUGC01. Next base: position 1,581 of record CAZJTG010000103.1, on the reverse strand, counting down.
CCTGGGCCGTGGGCCTCGGCCATCCACTTGACGAGCGCAGCCAGTTTCTCGCGCACGACGTCGTGGTAGTCGGCGCCCCAGGCATAGCGCGACACCGTGCCGGCCGGCGGTTCAGCGGTGTTGTAGACGACAGCCAGTGAGACGACCGATCGCGCGGTCGGCAGGACAAAGGCGGGATCGACGCGCTCCCATGCGGACTCGGCGAGGTAGTGCATCTCGCCATGGCGCCCCGCAGCGATCCACTCGGTCAGGCGCGAGAGGCCGGCGTGCCGCCGGGCCGGCGCGATGCCGGCCCGATCGAAGCCAAGATCGCTCGCGCGGGCGAGCACTGACTCGCGCGTCAGCATGGGAGCGTCGGTTGGCCGGGCCGGGCCGGCGCAGGCCGGGGCAGGCACCCCGGCCTACGACTGAGCGAGCCGCCTGAGCACGTACGGAAGAATGCCGCCATGCCGGAACGCCGTCAGTTCCTCCGGGGTATCGATGCGCACGCGGACCGGGAACGCGAACGTCGATCCGTCCTCGCGCCGGGCGCCAACCGTCAGGACCGATCGCGGCGTCAGTCCCGCGCCGGACCCGGTGAAATCGAACACTTCCCTGCCTGTGATTCCGAGCGACGCCGCCGTCATCCCGGAGACGTACTCCACGGGCAGCACACCCATGTTCACGAGATTGCTGCGGTGGATCCGTTCGAAGCTTTCGGCGATAACGGCCTTGACACCAAGAAGCATGGCGCCCTTGGCCGCCCAGTCGCGCGAGGATCCCGATCCGTACTCCTTCCCGGCCAGGACCACGAGCGGAACACCCGCGCCGCGGTAGCGCTCGGAGGCGTCGAAGATCGACATCACGTCGCCATCGGGCAGGTACGTGGTCCAGCCGCCCTCGGTGCCGGGCGCCAGCTGATTGCGCAGGCGTACGTTGGCGAAGGTGCCCCGCATCATGACCTCGTGATTGCCGCGGCGCGCGCCGTAGGAATTGAAGTCCCTGGGCTGGACGCCCTGTGAGATCAGGTACTTGCCGGCGGGACTATCCGCCTTGATCGACCCGGCTGGCGAGATGTGATCCGTCGTAATGCTGTCGCCCAGCACGGCCAGAGCGCGGGCGCCGGTCACGTCCTTCGGCGCCGCCGGCTCGCGCGTCAGGTTCTCGAGGAAGGGCGGCCGGCGGATGTAGGTCGAGTGCGCCTCCCACACGAACCGACCGCCGGTCGGCACCGGCAGCGCGCGCCAGCGTTCGGCGCCCTCGAACACCCTGCCGTACTGCGACCGGAACATCTCCGCGCTGAGCGACGCCAGCATCGTCTGCTGGATCAACTGGCCGGTCGGCCACAGGTCGCGCAGGTACACCGGCGCACCATCGCGGGTTGTGCCGAGCGGCTCGGTGGTGATGTCCACGGTCATCGACCCGACGAGCGCATACGCGACGACGAGCGGCGGCGACGCCAGGTAGTTGGCGCGCACATCCTGCTGAATGCGGCCCTCGAAGTTGCGGTTGCCGGAGAGCACCGAACAGACGACGAGGCCGCGCTCGCGAACGTGCGCCGAGACGTCTTCCGGAAGGGGGCCGCTGTTGCCGATGCACGTC
>CAZJTG010000102.1:0-12560 GCA_964548865.1 uncultured Solibacteraceae bacterium | reverse complement strand
CACCGCAAGCAGGGGCCGGCGCTGCTCGGCGCTCAGGTGTTCGGTCGTCACCCACCGGGCCAGGCACTCTTCGCGGGTCGCGTAGCCAAGAAGCGCGGCGAACGCATGGTTGCAGTCGAGCATTTCCCCGCTGAGCGTCGTCTGATACACGGCGGTGGGACTCCGTGCGAAGAGGAGCCGATAGCGTTCGTCGCTGTCGCGGCGCGCGCGCCGTGCGCTCGACAGGTGGCGGTCGACGACGCACCCGACGACGGCCAGCACGAGGAACACCGCGGCCACGATGACGATGATGAGACTCATGAGACGTCTCAGGCCTCTGCGCGTCCGCCTGGTCCGGAAAATGAGATCAGCGACGTCGCGACGTAGTCCACGAGATCCTCCAGTGTCCACTTCGACTCGCGAGGGGAGGGGAAGAACTCGAATCCACTGATCCACCCGGCCTCACGATGCCGCAGACAGTAGGCGACCCGCGCCTCTCCGGTCACGGTCAGTTCGCCAAACGTAAGTGCCACCGTATGCCTGGAATTGCGCGGCAGGGGACGGGCGAAGGCCGCCGAAAACCCCCGGGCGCTGACATCGCGTACCGGGGTCTTCCCGCCGGTTGATTCAACGCGCACGCACAGGCCCTCAGGGGCGACGATGCGAACGTCCTGTCGTCGATTGGAGGAAGACGTCTGGGCCACGGCGGGGTCCAGTCTCCTGACCACTGTCTTCGTCGCCATCACGCTCACCTGCTTGAACGGACCGGCCCGCGCGCCTCGTCGCGCGGGTTCCGGCGTTCTCCCGCATGTTTCGACAGGCCAGGGGCGGCCCGGCATCCGGACGTGTACGGAATTCTGGGGCGCTACGGCCCGCGTTGTACGGCTGTCGGTTCCGGGTCAGTTGTGCCGGGTTCGTGGGAGAGGCGTCCAGGCCGCGAACATGCCAGGGCGTTGCGAGGACCGCAGCCCGCCGCGCAGATTCAATGATCCAGGTCCAGTAGTCCCCGCCGGATGGCATAGAGGACGACATCCGTCTGAGTTTTGAGACCCAGTTTGCGGACGACCTGGCTCCGATGGTCCTCGGCCGTGCGTGGACTGATGAACAGTCGAGTCGCGATCTCCTTGTTTGAGAGGCCTTCAGCCATCAGGTGCAGAACTTCTCGCTCGCGGTGGCTCAGCCGTTCGTATGGGTCCTCGCTCCCAGGCAGGCCACGGTGCTCGATGGCTCGGCCCACTGCGTCTGAAACCTCGCTCGTAACAAACCGACGACCGCGCGCCACGGCCTCAACTCCGGCCAGCAGTTCATCCGAGGCGCCGGATTTCAGGAGATACCCGGCCGCGCCGTGCCGAATCGCCGCAACGACCGAGTCGTCGCGGCTGTCGCCGGAGAGGATGACGACCCGAAGAGTTGGAACGCGCTTGGCGACCTCGCGAAGGATGTCCAGGCCGTGGAGGCCGGGCAGGCCGAGATCGAGGAGCAGGACGTCGCACGCAGTCTGTTGCGCGAGGGCCACGACCTGCAGCCCATCGCCCGTTTCACCGACGACTGTGTGTCCGGCACGCTCGAGGATGTGCCGGAGACCGGCGCGCACGACGCCATGGTCTTCTGCCAGGATGATCCGTGCCATCAGTCCCTCCGAACTGCTTTCGCGTACACAAATTGTGGCAGGAAAGAGGGCGTCAGGGAATTGGTCTTCGCGCGCGCCGGCTGTTGCTTTGCCTACCGGGCGGGAGTAAGGTGGCGTGGCGGCGGTTGTCTCGGCGAGCCGCGCAGGCTCGGGCGGAACACCGGGAGGGCGATGACGAACCGACGTGGCCTGACTGTCCTCGTCGTCGACGACGAGCCCGCCGCGCGCGGAGCCATTGCGTCGGCCTTGACGGGCCCTGGCGTTGTTGTTGAATTCGCTGGCAACGCGGTCGAGGCACTTCGGGCGCTGGACGCCGCGACGGCCCCGCACGATGTTGTCATCTGTGACCCGAGTATGCCGGATGCGGATGGCCTGGTGCTGTTGCGCTGGCTGGCCGATCGGGATCGCAAGCCAGCGGTCATCCTTATCAATAGCGGCGATCGGGTACTGCTGGAGTCTGCGCGGCGTCTCGGCCAGAGCCTCGGCTTGTCAATCCTCGGGGCAATGGCGAAGCCGCTGGCCATCCCCTCGCTGATCCCCTTGCTCGAAGGCGTGACGCGTCAGGATGTCCCGGTGCCGCTCGTGGGGTCTCGGGAGCTCACGACGCGGGAAGTCATCACGAGCGCGCCAGGTCCAACGCGATCCGGCGCCGACACCCGGTCCGACGTCGCCGGCATAGCGTCCCGTTTTGCCCACGACGCGGCGAATCCGCTGTTCGTCATCCTCACGCTCAGCGCCATGCTCCGTGATGAGGACGTCAAGCCGGAAGACGTCAGGACTGAATCGGCGGAGATCCACCGAGCCGCCAGCAGCCTCTCCGCAATGATCAAGTCGCTGCGCCGACGGCTGTCGCCGGACAGAGGCGCGGATTACGAGCCTCCTGACCTGGACGGGACCGATCCGCCATGAGTCCACGGTCGCATCGCGTACCGGCAGTGTCCACCGAGGGCGCATGGAAAACCTCAGGCAGGGGACTGCTCGCATGAATCGGAACTCTGACAGTGGGCCTGGCGCGGGATGGAGGTGGTTGCCGCGCATGACGGCCGTTGGCGTCGCCGTCCTCGGCGCGGCGACGCTGGCGGGGTGGGTGCTCGACGTGCCGGCGCTCAGGAGCGTGCTGCCCGGCTCCGTCACGATGAAGGCGAACACGGCGTTAGGTTTCATCCTGTGCGGAATTTCACTTTGGTTGATGGACCGATCGGAGCCCGAGTCCGCGGCCAGACGGTTCGGCCAGGTGGCTGCAATGTTCGCCGCCACGATCGGGACGCTGACGCTGGCCGAGTATGTGTTTTCCTGGGATCTGGGCATTGATGAACTGTTGGTGCGCGATTCCGCAGATGCGGCGGCCACATCCGATTCCGGGCGCATGGCCCCCAATACCGCGTTTTGCTTTCTGGTCACCGGGGCCGCGCTGTGGGCACTGGGAACGCCGGGGTCGGGCCGCCATCGGCAGGTTTTTGCCGGGGTTGCAGCAACCCTGGTGGCCTTGACGGGGCTGCTTTCGCTCGCCGGCTACCTGTTCAACGTGACGCCGGGCTACCGCTGGTGGCGGCTCACCGCCATGGCCGTTCATACCGCCGGGGCTTTCCTGGCACTTGGAGTTGGCCTGTTTGCCATCACTCGCCAGCAATCGAAGCTGACCTGGGTCGTTGGGAAAGGCACAACCTCGGCTTTTGCCGCCGCGCTGACGTTGATGATCGCTTTAGGTGCGGTGACTTACCGCACCACGCGCAACATGGAGGAGGCGGCCCGGTGGGTGGCTCACACCAATGAGGTGCGTTTTCATCTGAGCGAACTCTCTGCGGCGGTTCTCAATGTGGAAACAGGACAGCGCGGCTTTGTGCTGACCGGAATGGAGATGTTTCTGGAACCGTTTTCAACGGGAATGAACCAGATACCTTTGGAAATCGCCGCACTGCGACGACTCACCGCCGACAATTCAGCCCAGGAGTCACGCCTCGTTGCGCTGGCGCCCGTCGTTGCGGCCAGACTGGATTTCGCTCAGCAGACCATCGAGACACGTCGTTCGCAGGGGGTTGATGCCAGCGCGGCGATGATCGCCTCCGGCAAGGGGCAGGTCTTGATGGACGACATCCGCCGGCGCCTGTCCGAGCTGGACACCGAGGAAGCGCGGTTGAGCCACCTCAGAGAGACGGAATCCAACCGCGTCACGCAGATGATGTTCCTCGTACTGCCGGTGGGACTTTTAGCGAGCATGGCGATCTTGCTGACGGTGCTGTTTCTGCTTAACGGGGCGGCCGCCGAACGTGAGCAGGCGCTGGAGAACATTCGCGCCAGTGAGGTGCGTTTCCACTCGCTCGTCACCGCCACTTCGCAGATCGTCTGGCACACGGATCCCGACGGCCAGGTCGTCGGCTCGTTGCCGGCATGGCAGGCATACACCGGGCAGAGCGACGCCGAAATCCAAGGCGCAGGCTGGGCCGTCGCGTTGCATCCCGACGATGCCGCGCACGCGCTCGAGGTCTGGAGAAAGGCTGTTGAACAGAAGACGCTCTACGATGTGGAGTATCGCGTGCGCCGTCATGACGGAGCCTATCGTTATTTCATGACGCGGGGAGTGCCAGTCCTGAACCACGATGGTTCCATCCGCGAATGGGTGGGCACATGCACCGACATTCATGATCGCAAGCTGGCCGAACTCGCCCTCGTGGAACGCGAGCAGGCCTTCCGCCAACTGGCCGACGCCATGCCCCAGATTGTCTGGACGGCCCGTCCCGACGGCCGCCTCGATTACTACAACCAGCGCTGGTTCGACTACACCGGCATGACCTTCGAGCAGACCCAGGGCTGGGGCTGGCAGCCGGTGCTGCATCCTGACGATTTGCAGCGGTGCGTCGAACGGTGGACCGAATCCTTCACCACCGGCAGGCCGTATCACATCGAGTATCGCTTCAAGCGCGCCTCCGATGGCGCCTACCGGTGGCATCTGGGCCGCGCCCTGCCGGTCCGCGACACCAGCGGACAAATCACCGGCTGGTATGGCACATGCACGGACATCCACGATTTCAAGCAGGTGGAGGAGGCGCTGCGGGCAAGTGACGAGCGGCTCAACACGGCCCTGGCCGCATCGGGCGTGGGCACCTGGAGCTGGGACATCGTCCACAACACCATCGTCTGGGATGACTACATTCATCCGCTGTTCGGGCTGCAGCCAAAGACGTTCCCCGGTCGTTACGAGGACTTCCTCGGCCTGCTCCATGCCGATGACCGTGAGCGCATCACGCAGGAAGTGGCCGCGAGCGTCGAGACAGCCGCGCCGTATGACACCGAGTATCAAGTGGTGTGGCCGGACGGCAGCGTTCACTGGCTGGCTTCGCGCGGAAGAGTGTTCCGCGATGCCACGGGCCGTCCGCTGCGGATGACTGGCGTCTGCTGGGACATCACCGCCCGCAAGGCCACCGAGGCGGATTTGGCCCGGCTCAGGAACCAACTCGAACTGATCCTCAATTCGGTCGGAGATGGCATCCATGGCCTGGACACGGAGGGAAAAGTCATCTTCGAGAATCCCGCCTCCCTCCGGATGCTGGGCTGGGAAACACGGGAACTGCTGGGCAGGCCGGCCCATCTCACAATGCACCACACAAGGACGGATGGAAGCGCCTACCCGGTGGAGGAGTGCCACATTCATGCCACGCTCAAAGATGGCCGGGTGCGCCGGGTGGATGACGAGGTGTTCTGGCGCAAGGACGGGCGGAGTTTTCCCGTGGAATATGTCAGCACCGCCATCCGTGACTTGGCCGGGAACATCATGGGCACAGTCGTCATCTTCCGCGACATCACCGAGCGCAAGCGGGCAGAGGAGGAACTCAAGCGCTACTCCGGGGAACTCAGGCGGAGCAACCAGGAGCTGGAACATTTCGCCTACGTCTCTTCGCATGACTTGCAAGAACCGCTGCGCACGGTGGCAAGTTTTTCCCAACTCCTCGAATCCCGTTACAAGGACAAGCTGGATTCGGACGCCGGCGAGTTCATCCAGTTCATCACCGACGGCGCAACCCGGATGCAGACGCTCATCAACGATCTGCTCTCCTATTCGCGCATCGGCAGACGCGGCCAGACATTCGCTCCGACCGCAACCGAGGAGGCGCTGCGGATGGTGCTGGCCGACCTCGACTTTGCCATCAAGGAGAGCCACTCGATCGTGACGCACGATCCGCTGCCGGTGGTCGTCGCCGACGTGGTGCAGCTCCGGCAACTGCTTCAAAACCTCGTCGGCAACGCCATCAAGTTCCGGAAGCCCGGCCAGCCGGCGCAGGTTCACATTTCCGCCGTGCGCAACGGCGGGGACTGGCATTTCAGCGTGCGGGACAACGGCGTGGGGATTGACCCGCAATACTTCGAACGCGTTTTCATCATCTTCCAGCGGTTGCATGGCCGCGAGGAATACGCCGGCACGGGCATCGGTCTGGCGGTCTGCAAGAGAATCGTCGAGCGGCACGGCGGCCGCATGTGGGTGGAATCCGTGCCCGGCCACGGTTCTACCTTCCACTTCACCCTGCCGGAAGGGCATGAATCCCATGAAATCGCCTGAAATAAACGTTCACCCGATCGAAATCCTGCTCGTGGAAGACAGCGCGGCGGACGTGCGCCTCACCCGTGAAGCCCTCAAGGAAGCCCGCGTCTGTAACAACCTCCATGTCGTCGGCGACGGCGTGGCGGCGATAGAGTTTCTGCGGCGACAAGGAAAACACAACGACGCGCCCCGCCCAGATTTGATGCTGCTCGATTTGAACCTGCCCAGAAAGGACGGCCGGGAGGTGCTCGCGGAGGTCAAGTCGGACGACGATCTAAAACGCATCCCCGTGGTGGTGCTGACCACGTCAAAGGCCGAGGAGGACATCATCCGGAGCTACAACCTGCACGCCAATGCCTACATCACCAAGCCGGTGGAACTCACTCAGTTCCTCAAGGTTATCCACGCCATGGAGCAGTTCTGGCTGGCAGTGGTAACGCTGCCGCCCAACGGTAAGCACTGAATGCCTCTGACGAAACTGCTGCTCGTCGAGGACAATCCCGCCGACGCCCGCATCATCCGCGAGATGCTGAAGGAGGCGTCGCCCGGGACGATTGAACTGCTGCTGGCCGACCGGCTGGATCGAGGGCTGGAGGCCCTGCGGCAGAGTGTCCCGGATCTGGTCCTGCTGGACTTGGGCCTGCCGGATTCCCAGGGACTGGCGACGCTGCAAGAGGCCTGCGCGGCCTTTCCGACGACGCCTTTCGTTGTCTTGACGGGGTTGAACGACCAGACCATTGCAAGCGAAGCGGTGCGCGCCGGCGCGCAGGATTATCTGGTCAAGGGGCGCATCAATTGCGACATGCTGATCCGGACGGTTCGCTACGCCGTCGAGCGGCATCGTTTTCACCGCGCCCTGCTGGAGGACGAGGCTCGAAAGGGCGCAGTTCTTCAGGCGGCGCTGGACGGCATCATTTCCATGGACCACGAGGGCCGCGTCCTGGAATTCAACGCTGCCGCAGAGCGGATGTTCGGCTATTCCGCTGCCGAAGTCGTTGGCCGTGAGATGGCCGAAATGATCATCCCGCCCGCCTATCGCGAACGGCACCGGCGCGGCCTCGCGCATTACCTGGCCACGGGCCACGGACCAGTGATGGGCAAACGCGTCGAGATGACTGCCCTGCGCAGCGACGGCATGGAGTTTCCCGTCGAGCTGGCGATCACGCGCATCAACACGGACTCGCCGCCGGTGTTCACCGGTTTCATCCGGGACATCAGCGAGGTGAAGCGGGTGGAGGAGGAACAGCGCAAGGCCGCCGAGCGACTCCATGAGGTGTCCAGCACCAAGACTGCAGTCCTCAACGCGCTGCCGGCGCACATCGCCCTGATGGATTCGCAGGGCGTCATCGTGGCGGTGAACGAAGCCTGGCGCCAGTTTGCCTCGGCGAACGCGCTTCAGAGTCCCGATTTCTGTGTGGGACGCAACTACCTCGAAGTGTGCGAACACGCGCACGGGGAATGCGCGGACGAAGCGGCGGCAGTGGCGGCGGGCATCCGGAAGATGTTAAGGGATGAGTTGAAAGAATTCTCCATCGAGTATCCCTGCCATTCGCCCGCCGAAAAGCGCTGGTTTCGCCTGATGGTAACCCCCTTGAACGACACACCGCGGGCAGGCGTCGTGGTGATGCACGTCAACGTCACCGAGCGCCGGCTCGCGGAGGAAATTCTCAAGGAAAGCGAACGGGCGCAGCGCCGGCTCGCCGAGGCCCTGACCGCGGAGACGCGCCGGTTGCACGAGTCGCAAGCCGTGGCCAACATCGGCAGTTGGGAAACCGACGTCGCGACGCTTGCGGCCAAGTGGACGCCGGAAACCTTCCGGATCTTCCGCATCACGCCGGAGCAGTTTGAGCCCAGCCATCCGGGCTTCCTGGAGTTCGTTCACCCAGACGACCGGCAGCGGGTGGACGACGCATTCATGCAGTCCTTTGGCCGGCCCGGACCGTTCGCGATCGAACACCGCATTCTGCTTCCTGGAGGCAAGCTCAAGCACGTCGAGGAGCGCTGGCAGACCTTCAACGATCCCACGGGAAAACCGGTACGCGCCGTCGGCACTTGCCAGGACGTCACCGAACGGCGGCAACTCGAGGAACAATTCCGCCAGTCGCAAAAGATGGAAGCCGTCGGCCAGCTCGCCGGAGGCGTGGCGCATGATTTCAACAACATCCTCGCCGTGATCATGATGCAGGCCGAGTTGACGGCGATGACGGAAAGCCTGCCGGACACAGCTCAAGATGGCCTGCGCCAGATCCGTGAGGCAGCCGAACGTGCCGCCAGGCTGACGCGGCAGTTGCTTCTGTTCAGCCGCAAGCAGGTGATGCAGTCGCATCAGCTGGACTTGAACGAAATCGTCACGGGCCTCGCCAAGATGCTCCAGCGCATCATCGGAGAAGACGTGCGACTGCAACTCAACCTGCACTCGCGCCCGCTGTTCACCCGTGCCGATGCCGGGATGCTCGATCAGGTGCTGATGAACCTGGTGGTCAACGCCCGCGACGCCATGCCCGGCGGCGGCCAGCTCTTCATCGAGACCAGCGAAAAGATCTTCAGCGCCGCCGAGGCCGCGGCGATTCCCGACGCCGTCCCTGGACGTTACGTCTGCCTGCGCGTCACCGACACGGGGTGCGGTGTTGCGCCTGAACATCTTTCACGAATCTTCGAGCCGTTCTTCACTACGAAGGAATCGGGCAAAGGCACGGGGCTCGGATTGGCCACGGTCTTTGGCATCATCAAGCAGCATAACGGCGCGCTCACCGTCGAGAGTGAAGTCGGCAAAGGCACGACCTTCCGGCTGTTTCTCCGCGCCGAAGAAGCCACCGCCCAGTCCCGCGCCGAAGCAGCCGTGAAGCACCGGCCGCGCGGCGGGACGGAAGTTGTCCTGCTCGTCGAGGACGAACCATCCGTCCGGATGTTGACCCGCGTGGTGCTTGAGCGCGCCGGCTATCAGGTTGTGGAAGCCACGAACGGAGTCGAGGCTTTAAGAATTTGGGAGCGGGCGACAGCGAAAATCCAGCTCCTGCTAACCGATGTCGTCATGCCCGAAGGCATCGGCGGCCGCGAATTGGCCGCCCGTTTGCGGGAGAAAACTCCTGGACTCCGTGTCATTTTCACCAGCGGCTACAGCGCAGACGTCGCCGGGCGTGAATTCCCTTTGGATGAAGGGGAGAACTTCATTCAGAAGCCCGCCTCGCCAGACCTGCTGCTGGAGACGGTTCGCCGTAGCCTGGATTCCTAGCGGGGGCGGACGCTACCAGATCGGGTGTTGTCCGTCCTTCACGCACGGCCCCATCCTGTCACGTACTTACAAGACTGGGATCACCATTCTTGTCTCCGCTCTGAGAGTTCACCGTACCCGGGCTTGGAGCACCTCGGAACAAGTACTCGTACTGATGCGCGGCTGCTGCTCGATCCGCGATAGTTGGTTCAGAGAGGTATCAACCGTGGACAGCAGCGTTCTCAACCATCAGCATCAGACGTCATTTCACGCGTCCCGGCGACGGGACGTCCGCATCGAGGCGCCGGGCCACCTGACCGTGACCGTGCCGACCGCCAAGGGCCCGCTGGGCCTGCGGGACATCAGCATCAGCGGCATCTGCCTGGTGGCCAAGGGGCCGCTGGCCCTGAAGTCCGTGCACCGGGTCACGCTGACCCTCGGTGCCCGGACGCTCACCCTGCCAGCCAGGACCGCCTACTGCCGTGTGGGCCCCGCCGGTACCTGGCTGATGGGCATGGAGTTCATTGCCTCGGGATCCCCACGCCAGGTGTTCAGAATCGACGATCTGGTGGACGAACTACTGGCCGGATCGATCTCATTCTCCTGAGCGGGCCGCCGTACAGCGGCGCACGCAAACCGCCGATATGTTCTATCGCACTGGTTTCATGGCGCGCCGCCCGTCACCCAACCCCGCGCCGCTACCCGCCCATCGATCGCTCCGATGGCGCCTGCCACTGCTGGTCATGGGCCTCATCGTGGCGGTCCTGGCCACGTTTCTCGGCAGCGCCTTCCGCCAGATGGAACGGACGCTCGCCGAAACAGGCCGGACGCGTGCCAAGGCCGCAACGGATCAAATCGCCGGATTGCTGGCACCCGGGTGGCGCCAGCGCTCAACTGAACTGAAGGCGCTGGCGGCGGATGCGGCTGTCCAGGCCGCCGTCTCGGCGCCGGACAGCCCCGCAGTCGCAGCCGCGACCGACCGCCTGAGGGCCACGGGCCCGCCGGGGCGGCAAGTTGTCGAGCTATGGACCCGCGACGCCGAACGCGTACTCGTCGTCGCGATGCCACCCACGGCGGAGGAGGAACTGCCGCCGTCGCAGCCACCCGGAGACGCTCCGGTGAGACTGGCCAAAGCCGGCAGCGGCCCGGTTGTCTCGGATCTCATCGAACCCGTGATGTCGGCTGATGGCCGGAACCGGCTCGGGTACGTCGTGGTCAGACGCCCGATCACCACAGGGTCGCCCGACATCCTGAATCAGCTGATTGGCGATGGCGCCCACATTCATTTCGGGGGCGGCGCGGATCAGTGGACGGACATGACCGGCATCATCAGTCCCTCTCCACTCGAGCGGTCGGGACAGCCCGGCGTCGCCGAGCACGTGGACGCGAGTGGCACCACCCGCGTGGCGGCACTCGTCGCCATCGCCGGCACACCGTGGCGCGTGTCGGTCGAATTCCCGCCGGCGCCGTTCTTGGCCCCTGCCCGCAGGTTCCGCGCTCGCGCCTTGACCGTGGCCCTCGTGCTGGTCGCGCTCGCCGGTCTGCTCACGCGCGTCGCGACGGCGCGCATTACCGCGCCGCTCGCGGCGCTGACGCGCACGTCGGAGGCAATTGCGGCGGGTGACTTCAGTCAGCGCGTGCAGATCGATCGATCTGATGAGATCGGCCGCCTCGGATCAGCCTTCAATGCCATGGCGGGCCAGATTGAAGAGGCGCACCAGCACCTGATGCTGGCCGTGCAGGGATCGAAGATCGGCATCTGGGAGTGGGACATCGAGAACGACAAGATGTTCCTGTCCAGCCAGTTTCAGAATCTGCTTGGGTACGCCGACGGCGAATTCAGCGACGAGCCATCGGTCATGATGGGACTCATCCATCCCGACGATCGCAGCGGCGTCAGGAACAGCATGCGTGCCTGCCTGGTCAGCACAAGCGCCGCGTACGAAGCCGAACACCGGCTTCGGCGGAAGGATGGAAGCTACGGGTGGTATCTCTCGCGCGCCGAGCCGAGCCGGAACTCGGACGGGCGTGCCGTTCGCCTCACCGGCACCGTCATCGACACGACCGCGCAACGGCGTGCGCGGGACGAGGCGATGGCGCAGGCTCGCGAAGCCGAGTTCGTCGCCGATATCGCCGTCGCCCTGACCGAGGGGCCGACGCTGCCCGAGATGCTGACGCGCTGCGCCACGGCGATGGTCCGGCACCTGGACGCCGGCGTGGCGAGGGTGTGGACGGCGTCGGTCGCCGAGCGCATGCTCGAGCTGCAGGCCACTGCCGGCGATCCCGCCGATGCAGCGCCGGCGACCCTGCCCTTCGGTATGGCGATGGCAGGCCGCATCGCCGCGGAACAGCGCAGCATTCTCGACAACGCTTTCACCGACAATCGCGATCCGCAGTCCGCGGCACTCGCGCCGGCGGATTGCGTGAGTTACGTCGGGTTGCCCCTGATGCTCGGACCGAAGCTGGTCGGCGTCATTTCGATGTTCGGGCGGAGCCCCATTCCCGAGAGCACGCTCCGCCTGCTCGAGTCGGTCGCGCGAACGATCGCCCTGGGAATCGAGCGGCATCGGCTGGACGAGAGCCGGTCGCGCTTCGAAGATCTGCTCGAGTCCACCACGGACTTCGTCACCATCGGCCAGGTGGAGGGCCCGCCCGTCTACGTGAATCGAGCGGCGCGGCAGGCACTTGGGGTTGGGCTGGACGAGCCGATCGCCTCCCTGTTCGAGTTCCGTCCGCCCGCCTATCCAGATTTTTTCTCATCCACGGTTCTGCCGGCGGTGCTCCGGGACGGCGCCTGGCGGGGCCAGGCCGAGTACGTCGCGCGGTCCGGACGCGTCATCCCCGTGTCGCAGGTGTCCATCACGCATCGGGGCGGCACCGGGAAAGTGCAGTACCTGTCGACCATTTCACGCGACATCTCGGACGACCTCCGCGCCGCCCGCGAAAGGGCCAGCCTGGAGGAACAGCTGCAGCGCGCCCAGCGAATCGAGGCGGTCGGCCAGTTGGCCGGCGGTCTCGCGCACGACTTCAACAATCTGTTGACCGTTGTCCTCGGCTTTGCGAACGTCCTGAGCGATCAGTTCGATCCCGACGATCCAAGGCGCGCCGACGTCGAGCAGATTCATCGGGCGGGTCAGCGCGCCGCCCAGCTGACGCGATCCCGCTGCTCGCGCAGATCACCGGCGTCGTGGACGTCTACGATGCGC
>CAZJTG010000101.1:0-12573 GCA_964548865.1 uncultured Solibacteraceae bacterium | reverse complement strand
CGGCCGAGACCCTGCTGCATCTGGAGATCGTCAGCGCCCGGCAGGCGGGCGCCGTCTTGCACACGCATTCCACTTGGAGCACGATCCTGTCAGCGCAGCATCTCGAACGCGGCGGACTCGCCCTCGAGGGCTACGAGATGCTCAAAGGCCTCGAGGGCGTGTCCACGCACGAGCACCGGGAGTGGGTGCCGGTGCTCGAGAACGACCAGGACATGACCCGGCTTGCCGGGCGGCTCCGCAACACGCTGGCCGCCCACCCCGCGGCGCACGCCGTGCTCCTCGCAGGGCACGGGCTCTACACGTGGGGCCGGACGATCGAGGAAGCCGAACGTCACGTCGAGATTCTGGAATTCCTGTTCGAGGTGAGGGCGCGGGTGACGACTGGTGACGACAGGTAACGACGGGGCGAAGGGAGTCTGTGATGGCCATCGTGAAAATACCCGCCGAGTCGCGCGTCATTGAGGGCGTCGAGGCCGTCACCGCATTTCTGGCCTCGCAGGGCATCGAGTTCGAGCGCGCCTCGCCCGGCCGGCCGGTCGGGCCAGACGCGCCGGCCGCCGAACTGCTCGACGCCTACAAGGACAAGATCGATGACCTGAAAGCGCGCGGCGGCTACGTCACTGCCGACGTCATCGACGTCTTCCCGCACACGCCGAATCTCGACGTCATGCTGAACAAGTTCAACAGCGAGCACTGGCACGACGAGGACGAAGTCCGCTTCATCGTTGACGGTCGTGGCCTGTTTCACATTCACCCGGCGTCTGGTCCCGTCTTTGCCATCGAGGTCGAGGCCGGCGACCTGATCCGCGTGCCGCGCGGCACGCACCACTGGTTCGACCTCTGCGCCGATCGCCGAATCCGCGCGATCCGGCTGTTCCAGGATCCAGCCGGCTGGACGCCGCATTACACCGGGACCGGCGTGGACAGGCACTTCCAGCCGGTGTGCTTCGGGCCGGCGTACTTCCCATCCGCCGTTCCGAACGCACGCCCCGGCGGCGGCGTGTGATCGCCCGCATCGCGCCATCCGCCCGTGTCGTGCTGCTCGACATCGAAGGCACGACGACACCGATCTCGTTCGTTCACGACACGTTGTTCTCGTACGCGCGGGAGCACCTCGAGTCGTTTCTCAGGGCGCACTGGGAAAGCGCCGACGTCCGGCGGATCGTCGCGATGCTCGAGCGCGAGCACGCGGAGCGAGATCGGGACGGGTTCTCCTGGAGTACCGTCCCCGGTGCCGATCTGCCGGCGCAGACGTTCATCCTGGGATACGTTCGCTGGCTCATGGATCGCGATCGCAAGTCGCCGGGCCTCAAGGAACTGCAGGGGCTCATCTGGGACGACGGCTACCGCGCAGGTCTGCTGCATGGCGCCGTCTGGGAGGACGTGCCACGGGCGATTGCGCGATGGCGGGCGGCCGGACTGCGGGTGGCGATCTACTCGTCCGGAAGCGAGCTCGCGCAGCGGCGGTTGTTCGCCTCGACGCCTTACGGCGACCTCACACCGAATTTCGACGCCTTCTTCGACACCCGGATGGGCGGCAAGCTCGACGCCGGGAGTTACGGCCGCATCTCGGAGGCCCTCGACGTGGAACCCCGGAACGTGTGCTTCGTGTCGGATGTGACCGGAGAGCTGAAAGCGGCGCGCGCCGCCGGCTGCGCGACGATTCTGTCCGCCCGCCCGGGGAATCCGCCACAGGCAGAGGCCGGCGATTTTGCTCAGGTGACGACGTTTGACGAACTCTAGGGCACCGGTGGTTGCGGGCCTCGGAGTGCTGGCGGCAGTCGTGTCGGCGCTGGTCTGGACGACTCCCGGAAGCGCGCTGGCGGCCGGGCAGGCGCGGGCGACGGGCGCGGCGACGGCCCCGTCCGTCCCGGATCGCTTCACCGTGCCATCCGACGGCCATCCCATCGCCGTATGGGGACGTCGTCCTCGAACTCCCAGAGGCGCGGTGCTGTTCGTGCACGGACGCACATGGAGCGGCCGTCCGGATTTCGATCTGCAGGTACCGGGATTCCAGCGATCGGTGCTGGTGTCGTTTGCCGCCCAGGGCTACGCCGCGTACGCCATTGACCTGCGTGGCTACGGCGCAACGCCGAGGGATGCGACCGGCTGGCTCACGCCGAAGCGCGGCGCGGCGGACATTTCGAATGTCCTGGCCTGGATCGCGACAGAGCATCCGGGGCTGCCGAAGCCGACGGTCGTCGGCTGGTCGCGTGGCGCGGCGATGGCGGGGATGGTCGCTGTCACCACGCCGGATCGACTGTCGAGCCTCGTCCTCTTTGGGTTCGCGTTCGATCCCGTGCTGCAGTTCGGCGACGTCGAGACGCCGGCGAAGCCGGAGAGGCTGCGGAACACGCCGGCGGCCGCCGCGAGCGATTTCATCTCGCCCCGGATCACTCCGCGCCAGGTCGTCAGCGCGTTCGTCGAGCAGGCGATGGCTGCCGATCCCATCCTCGTGGATGTCAGGAACGACGGTGAGTTCAACGCCTTCAAGCCGGCCCTGCTCGTGACGCCGGTGCTGGTCATGTTCGGATCGGCCGATCCAGGCGTGTCCGCGGCGGACGCGACCAAGATGCTGGCGACGGTGAAGGGGCCCGACAAGCGCATGGTCGTGCTTCCGGGCGCCGATCACGCCGCGCATCTCGAGGACACGCACGACGCGTGGGTGGCGGCCATCATCGATTTCATCAACCGGCCGCGCCGCGTCCGGTGATCGTTCAGGAGGTGCGCATGTGGTTCCGGCGGGCTGCGGCCCTGGTTCTTGTCTCTGTAGTCGCCCCGGCACTGGCAACGTCTTCGTCCGCGCAGCGCGCGGCCAACGGTCCGTACGATCCCCCGGGCACGTTCTCGATCCTGGGATTCGATCCCGCGACCGGCGAGATCGGCGGCGCCGTTCAGTCGCGTGTCTTCTCGGTCGGCAACGGCGTGCTGTGGGCGGAGGCCGGCGTTGGAGCGGTCGCGACGCAGGCCATTGTGGACGTGAGCTACGGTCCGCAGGGGATCGCGCTTCTGAAGCAGGGCATGGCGCCGCCCGACATCATCAGGAAGATCCTGGCCGACGATCCCGACAAGGGCCTGAACGGCCGGCCGTGGCCGAAAGCCGGACGTCAGTTCGCCGTGATGAACGCGAAGGGCGAGTTTGCCGCCCACACCGGCACGGGAGCCACGGCCTGGGCGGGCGACCGGCAGGGCAAGTACTGCACGGCGCAGGGCAACATCCTCGCCGGGCCTGAGGTCGTGGCGAACATGGTGAGCGCCTTCGAGTCATCCGAGTTCGCCGAGGACGGCCGGCGTCGCCATCTGTCCCTGCGCCTCGTTGCCGCACTCGAAGCCGGCCAGGCCGCCGGCGGCGACAAGCGCGGCCAGCAATCCGCCGCGCTGCTCATCGTGAAGAAGGACGCCGGCGTCTGGCTCCACAACGACGTGGTGCTGCGGCTGCAGGTGGACGATCACGCGACGCCGATCGCGGAACTGCGACGGCTGGTGGAGATGTCGCCAGCCGGGAGGCGACGGTAGGCGTGCGCAGGGCAGCGGGGCCGTTGAGGCGCAGGTTAGCAAGCGTCGGTTCTTTCGAAGACAATTCATCCATGCGCCGCGTCACTATTGCTGCCACCGCCCTGTGCCTGTCCGTATCCGCGCTGGTGCTCGCCCAGCGCGCCCAGGTGTCCAACGCGGTCAAGCAGTTCGTGAAGGTCGATGCGCCCGTCGTGGCGCTGACGCACGTCCGCGTGATCGACGGCACCGGCGCGCCGGCGCGGGCGGATCAGACGGTGGTGATTCGCGCCGGCAACATCGCCGCGCTGGGATCGAATGTCGCGATTCCCGAAGGCGCTACGGTCATCGACGCGACGGGGAAGACGGTGCTGCCGGGCCTCGTGATGCTGCGCGAGCACACCTACTATCCGACCGGGCCGAACGTGTACGGCCAGCTCGGCCAGAGCTTCACGCGCCTGTATCTTGCCGGCGGGGTCACGACGCTCAGGACGGGCGGGAACGTGAACGGCGTGATGGACATCACGCTGATGAAGCGGGCGGCGGCGGGGGAGATCGCGAGCCCGGCCATCGACGCGACGGCGCCGTATCTGAATGGCAACAACGCGTTCCTGCAGATGCACTCGCTCGCCGACGCCGAGGACGCGAGCCGGCAGGTCGCGTACTGGGCGTCGATGGGGGCGACGTCGTTCAAGGCGTACATGCAGATCACACGCGCCGAACTGGACGCGTCGATCAAGGCGGCGCATCAGCGCGGCATCAAGGTGACGGGGCATCTCTGCTCGGTGACGTACGCGGAAGCGGCCGCGATGGGCATCGACAACCTCGAGCATGGATTCGCGGCGGCCACGGACTTCGTGGCCACGAAGCAGCCTGACGTGTGCCCTGGCCAGGGCGCGGGGCAGCAGACGATCGCCGCGCTCGACGCGAACGGCGAGCCGTTCAGGAAGCTTGTGGCGACGCTCATCGAAAGGAGGGTGGCGCTCACGTCCACGCTCACCGTCTTCGAAACGTTCACGCCCGGCCGGCCGAAGCCCCTTGGCGTCGAAGTGCTAGTGACCCCGCTTCGGGAGCAATACGACCAGACCTACGAGCGAACGAAGGCGAATCAGGGGAGCCTCTATGCGAAGTTGTTTCCGAAGCTGATGGAACTCGAGCGCGCCTTTGCCCGGGCCGGAGGCATGCTGGTGGCCGGCACCGACCCGACCGGATCGGGCGGCGTGATTCCGGGCTTCGCGAATCAGCGGCAGCTCGAACTGCTGGTCGAGGCGGGTTTCACGCCGATCGAGGCCATTACGATCGGCACGTTGAACGGCGCGAAGTACCTCGGCCGCGACGCCCGGATTGGGTCGATCGCGGTGGGCAAGCAGGCCGATCTGATGCTGGTCGCGGGCGATCCCTCGACCGTCATCGCCGACGTCCGGCGCGTCGACACGGTGTTCCGGCAGGGGATCGGCTTCGATCCCGTGAAGTTGATAGAGTCAGTGCGCGGACGCGTGGGGCTGTGGTGATTGACCGATTGACGGATTGACGATCAAAGGACTGACGTGACCTCTATTGTTCGAGCATGTTTGACGGTGTGTGGCGCGGTGATTCTTCTGACGGCGTGTGCCACTCCCGCGGTGGCACAGGAGGACGTGCCGGCGAAGACGACGATCATGGGCGGCTACAGCTACATGCTGGATCGCAGCTGGTCGGAGAAACTTCCGTACGGACTCGCGGTGGCACTGGCCCAGCGCTTCAATGAAACGTCGAGCGTCGTGTTTGAGGTGAGCGGCCAGCGTGGCAAGTACGGCACGACGGACTTCACCATCGAGCGCTGGGCGTTTCTCGGCGGGTTCAAGCTCCAGAGCACCGGCGGCGGCGAGGCGCTGCTGCCGTTCGTCCAGGTGCTCGGCGGGCTCTCACGCCAGGCCGGTGACGTCGGGATTCAGAACGGCTTCGTGCTCCAGGCCGGGGGCGGCATCGATCTCAAGTTCCGCGAACGCCTCAGCCTCCGCGCGTTCGCCGACTACCGGCTCCTCCGCGAGCTCGGGCAGCGGTGGAACCAGTACAGAGTCGGCGGCGGCATCGTCTACGCCCTCAGAAAGTAGTCGGGAACGGCATCGACGACGCCCGGCGACCCCGTCGAGCGGTGGTAATCTATCGGCCGTCCGGCGTCCGGAATGCCTGCAAAGGCCCGGCTCTGTGCGGGCGATATATAGGAAGCATGTTCCACTTTCGAGGCACCGCCATCGCCGCTGCGACTGCCGTCATGGGGCTGGCCGCCACCGCCTGCTCCGGGCCGTCGGGATCGTCCGAGGCCGCGCCCCAGGACATCCGGCTCGCGCCGGACGGTCCGACGGTCGAAGCGAAGGTGCCGCGCAACGCGACGTTCGAGACCCTGTTCCAGCGGCACGAACTGCCGGCCGAGACGGCCGGATCGCTCCTCAAGGCCGTCAGCGAAGTCTTCAACCCGCGACACCTTCGGGCCGATCACGCGTACCGGATTTCGAGCACGATCGACGGACTGCTACGCGAGTTCCGCTATCAGATTGACGCCGATCGGCTGCTCCGCGTGATCGCGCGGCCCTCGACGGACGCGACGCTTGCCTTCAGCGCCGAAGTCGTGACACTGCCGAAAGTCTTCGAGCTCGAGGCAGTGGTCGGGGAGATCGGGCGCGGCGACTCACTCATCGGCGTGCTCGACGCGGCGGGCGAGAACGAGCAGCTCGCGCTTTCGATGGCCTCGATCTTCGGCGGCGAGGTCGATTTCAACTCGGACCTGCAACCCGGCGATCGGTTCGAAGTCCTGTTCGAGCGGGCCACACGCGACGGTCAGTTCGCCGGCTACGGCGATATCAAGGCCGCTGTGCTCGTCAACGCGGGACGACGACTCACGGCGGTGTGGACGACGGACAGCGACGGCAAGCCGGCGTGGTACGACGTGGACGGCCGCTCGCTCAAGCGGCAGTTCCGCAAGTCGCCCCTGCCGTTCGACCCCCGCATCACGTCGCGTTTCTCGACGAACCGCTTCCATCCCGTGCACCGCCGTTATCGCGCGCACCTCGGCGTGGACTATGGCGCGCCAGCCGGCACCGCCGTGCTGGCGACGGCGAACGGCGTCGTGGATTTCGCCGGCTGGTCCGGCGAAGCGGGACGGATGGTGAGAATCCGTCACGCCGGCGGCTACCAGACGGCGTACCTGCATCTCTCCTCGATCCCCGCGGGGATCAGGCCGGGCGTGCGGGTGGCGCAGGACGATTTGATCGGCCGCGTCGGATCGACCGGCACCGCCACCGGACCGCACCTCGACTACCGCATCATCAAGAACGGGAAGTTCGTCGATCCTGTCGCCGAACTCAGGCGGATGCCGAAGGGCGAGCCGCTCTCCGCCAGCCAGATGCCGGCGTTCTTCAGGCTCCGGGACGACGCGATGAGCCTGCTCTCCGCGAAGATCTCTGCGCCAGAGCGTATGCCGTAGGCCGGCGCGTCAGCCCAGGCGGAAGACACCCATGTCACAACTGTTTCCGTTCAGGGCGCTGCGTCCCGCGCCCGAAGTCGCCTCGCACGTCGCCTCCGTTCCGTATGACGTCGTCAACACCGAAGAAGCGAGGGCGCTGGCGCGTGGCGAGCCGCTGAGCTTCCTGCACGTCACGCGCGCCGAGATCGACCTGCCGCCCGCCGGATCGCCCTACGATGACCGCGTGTACGAACAGAGCGTCACGAACTTCGAGCAGCTCAAGCGATCGGCGCCGCTCGTGCTCGAAGACGAACCGTCGCTCTACTTCTACCGCCTGCGGATGGGCGGCCACGTGCAGACCGGCGTCGCGGGGTGCTTCTCGGTCGACGAGTACGAGGAGGGCTCGATCAAGAAGCACGAGAAGACGCGCAAGGACAAGGAAGACGACCGCACGCGGCACATGCTCGAACTGCGCGCGCAGACCGGCGTCGTGTTCCTGACGTACCGGGCGTCCGCGGCCGTCAAGGCAGTGGAGAAGACGGTGACGCAGGCGGACCCGCTCTACGACATCACCGCGCCCGACGGCGTCCGGCACCAGGTGTGGCGCGTTCCCGCGTCCGACATGCGCGCGGTCGTGGACGCGTTCGCCGCGATGCCGGCCCTCTACATCGCCGACGGCCACCACAGGGCCGCGAGCGCCGCGCGGGCGCGCGCCGAATTGCGAGCGAAGGGCGGACGCACGGCCGACGCCGATCGGTTCGTCGCGGTGGCGTTTCCGGACACTGACGTGCAGATCCTGGCGTACAACCGCACGGTCAAGGATCTCGCCGGCCAGGCGCCCGCCCAGCTGCTCGCCGCCATTCGCGCTGCCGGCATCGACGTGCGGCCCGGCGTGCCTGCCCCCGGCCGCCCCGGCATGGTCTCGATGTTCCTCGACCGCCAGTGGTATGCGATCGCGCTTCCCGCGCCGGCCGCCGGCGCTTCCCGCGCCGAATCGCTCGATGTCGAGGTGCTCCAGCGGCGCATTCTCGAGCCGTTCCTCCGGATCGGCGACCCGCGCACGGACAAGCGGATCGACTTCGTCGGCGGGATCCGCGGCACCGATGAGCTCGAGCGTCTCGCGGCCGGCGGTCAGGCGGCGGTGGCGTTCTCGCTGTTCCCCGTCGCGCTGGGCGACCTCATGGCGATTTCAGACGAAGGCGGCATCATGCCGCCGAAGTCGACCTGGTTCGAGCCCAAGCTGAGAGACGGCCTCCTCGTCCACCTCATCTGACGACGCGTACGTCGGGTACGCCGGGCACGTCGGGTACGTCAGGTACCAGGAGCCTGCAGTCGAGTCGGGCTTGTCTCAACTAAATTAGAATGTTGGCGGTCGCCGGTTCGTTCCGCGTACCCGACGAACCCGACCTGCCTGACGCACCTGACGTACCAGTAACGGAGCATCTGTGTCTCGAATCTACAACTTCTCAGCCGGTCCGGCGGTCCTGCCCGTACCGGTGCTCGAGGAAGCGAAGCGAGATCTGATCGAGCTGCCCGGCGTGGGCATGTCCGTGCTCGAGATCAGCCATCGTTCGAAACCGTTCGACGAAATCATCGCGGGCGCCGACGCCGACATGCGTGCCCTGGCCGGCATCCCCGCCAACTACAAAGTGCTGTTCCTCCAGGGCGGCGCGAGCCTGCAGTTCTCGATGGTGCCGATGAACCTGCTCCTTCCCGGTGCGACCGCCGACTACATCGTCACCGGCGACTGGGGCAAGAAGGCGCTGAAGGAGGCGAAGAAGGTCGGCGCCACCACCGTCGCGGCGTCGACCGAGTCCGGGAACTTCAAGCGGATACCCGCGCAGGAGGAGATCCGCCTGACCCCCGGCGCCGCCTACGTGCACATGACGTCGAACAATACGATCCACGGCACCGAGTGGCCATACGTGCCGAATGTGGGCGACGCGCCGCTCGTGTGCGACACCTCGTCGGACATGTACTCGCGGCCGATCGACGTGTCGAAATACGGCCTCATCTACTCGGGCGCGCAGAAGAACCTCGGCCCTTCCGGCGTGACGGTCGTCATCGTCCGCGAGGATTTGCTGGCGCGTTCGACGGATGCGCTCCCCACCATGCTGAACTACCGGGTGCAGGCCGAGAATGGTTCGCTGTACAACACACCGCCGGTGTTCGGCATCTATATCCTGCGGCTCGTGCTGAAGTGGCTCGTGGCGCTGGGCGGCCTGGCGGAGATCGAGAAGATCAACCGGCGCAAGGCCGCGGCACTCTACGCTGAGCTGGATCGCACGCCGTTCTGGAGCCCGCACGCCGACAAGGACTGCCGCTCGCTGATGAACGTGACCTTCAAACTGCCGACCGAGGAACTCGATCGGCTGTTCGTGAAGGAATCGACGGCGGCCGGCTTCGACGGCCTGAAAGGCCACCGGTCGGTCGGCGGCCTTCGCGCCTCGATCTACAACGCGTTCCCCGAACAGGGCATTCACGACCTCGTGGCGTTCATGCGCGACTTCGAGCGGAGGCACGGGTAGGTCGGTGTTCACCGTCTGGGCCGCAATCGTCGCGCTGGTGATTGGCGGTGCCGGCGTCACCGGCAGAGTCCGGACGCCGGAGGACGTGCCGGTGGCCAACGCCACGGTGATCGTCATCCAGGGCGATCGGGTGTTCACGGCGGTCTCCAATGAGCGGGGAGAGTTCGACCTCGCGGACGTGACGCTGCCAGCGGTCGTCGAGGTCCGTGCGTCGGGTTTCGCGACGGTACGCGAACGCCTGACGGCGTCGCCGGCGGACATCACGCTCAGGCCGTCCATCATTCGCGAGTCCATCCTCGTGGAGGCCGCGGCCGCTGCCGACACGTGGCGTCGCGCTTCGACCGGGACGACCGTGCTCACGTCGTCGGCGCTGGCGACGATCCCCGCGGTCACTCTGGACGAGGCGCTCCGCGTGATGCCTGGCTTCTCGCTGTTCAGGCGGTCGACCTCCCGAGCCTCCAATCCGACGACGCACGGCGTGACGATGCGCGGGCTGTCGGCATCGGGAGCGAGCCGCGGCCTCGTGCTGCTCGACGGCGTGCCGCTGACCGAGGGGTTCGGATCCTGGGTCACATGGACGCGGATCCCTGTCTTGGCGCTGGACCGTGTCGAAGTCGATCGAGGCGCCCAGGGCGCCACGTTCGGATCGGATGCTCTTGGCGGCGTCCTCACGCTCTCGTCGAATCTCCCGAAGGCCCCGGCGGGAACCGTGCGCGCGACCGGCGGCGATCTCGGAATCGCGGCGCTCGACGCGTCCGGCGGGGGACCGCGCGGCGACACGTCGATGTTCGGCACGATCAGCTGGTTCAAGACCGACGGCGTCGTCCCGACGGCGCCGGAGTCGGCGGGCGCCGTGGATGTGCCCGCGGACGCCGAGTGGCTGAGCGCCCTCGGCAAGGCCCGGTTCGGCACGGCCGTCGATCACGTCACCCTGAGCGTCTGGGCCGGCCGAGACGATCGTGGCAACGGGACGCCGCTGCAGCGCAACCGCATGGCCGGCGGCACCTTCGCGCTGTCGTACGATCGGCTGCTGTCCGGTACCACCATCGGCACGAAAGTGTCGTTCAGCCCGAATTCGTTCCGGCAGGTGTTCACGACGGTGGCGTCGAGCCGACAGACCGAGACGTTGACGTCCACGCAGTTCATCAGTACCGCAGGGACGCGGGCGGTCGCCGAAGTCGGCCGGGTCATTCCCCGGGGATTCTTCGCTGCGCGTTACGTGATGTCCCGGACCACGGCGGACTTCTCGGAGCGCCGGACGTCATCGTCCGTGGTGATGGCGCTTCAGGACAATGCCGACGCCATGTCGATGCACGCCGGATTCTCGCCGTCGGGCCGGCTGTCGGTTGGGACCGGGATCAGGCGCGAGTGGCGCGCGGCGCCGCGCGCCGGCGTCGAGCGCTCCGGCGCCACGGTCGGCAGCGTCACCGCGTCGTACCGGCTGTCGCCGTCCGTCGTGTTGCGCGGCGCGGCTTCCGGCAGTCACCGCTGGCCGACGTTGAACGAGATGGTGCGTAACTTCCAGGTCGGCGCGATTCTGACGCGGGCGAATGCCAGCCTGCGACCCGAGCGGGCGACGTCCGGAGACATCGCCGTCGCCGTGTCCAGCGGGCACTGGCATGCGTCAGTCGGTGGATTCTGGACGGTCGTGAAGGACGCCATCGCGAACTTCACCGTGCAGACGACGCCGTCGATCATTCGCGAGCGCCGGAACGCCGGCGAGGCCCACGCGAAGGGCGCGGAGTTCGATTTCAGCATTCAGCCGGTGACCGGGCTGACGCTGCGTGCGTCCGCGCTGGTCGTCGACTCCAGGTTCCGGCGATCGATCGAGGCGCCGCTCGAGGGTAAATGGCTGCCGCAGGTGCCGAGGGTCTCGGCGTCGCTCAGCGGCGATGCGGCGGTCAACCGATGGACGAGCCTGTCGTTCGCCTGGCGCGGAATGTCGACCCAGTTCGATGATGACCGGAACGCATTCCTGCTGGCGAAGGCGAGGCAACTCGATCTGCGCGTGCGCTTCGGAACGACGAGGACCTCGGTGGAAGTGACGGTTGAGAACGCTGCCGATGCCCGCGTCGAGGTCGGCCGTACGCCGCTCGTGACGCTCGCGCCGGGCCGCACGGCGCGCGTTTCGGTCACGTGGAGACCGAGATGACCAGCACCTGCCGGGCCGACGCCGGCTAGGGCGCCTGCGGTCCCCGCCCCCGGCCTCGCCTGCGCCGCCGGCGTCGCCGCTTGCGCGGGCCCTGCTCACCAGGGGCGTGCGGCCCCGCGGGGTGGTCGCCCGCCTGATGCGGACCATGAGGCGCGCCGGGATGCTCTCCGTGCGCCGGGCGGCGAGGATGACCATGGCCCGCGTGGTGAGCGGGCCGCGGGACGTGTTGCGCCTTCCAGTGCTCGACGAGCGCTGGATCACCGCCCATGATCTCGAACCACGTCAGCGCATCGGGAAAACTCGGCCGCTGCGGCATGCCGCGCGCCACGCGCGGCGGCAGCATCGGATCCGCGAGGCGCGGCACGGTCTGCAGCACCTGGCGCATCCGGTCGAGATCCTTGCGCGCGACCGGCAGCGCGCCGAAGCTGACCTTGTCGGTGAGCACGGGCTCCCGCTCGCTCGCGCCGCGGTCGGGCATCGGACGGTTGAGCAGGCCGATCGGCTGCAACATCGCGCCGATGAGAACCGGGTTCGTGAGTTCGGCCGGCGCGGCTGGAAACCGCAGGCGGTACCGATCGATTGCCGCGAGCGAATCCCAGAACCCCTCGGGCGGCGACTTCAGCTCAGGCGTGATCACCTCGAGGAGCCGCGCGCGCGCGAGCGCGCGGAAGCCGGCTTCGGCGTAGCCGGACCGCAGCACCTTGAAGTACTCCTCCAGCATTCGCGCCGACGACGCCTTCGCCATGAGCTGGCGAAGCTCCGCAATGGCTTCAATCACCATCGGATCCAGGTCGAAGCCGAGACGGGCTCCGAAAATCGCGGCACGGAACATCCGGACGGGATCCTCGACGAATCGCACGCGTGGATCACCAATCGATCGAATGACACGCTGCTCCAGATCGCCCAGGCCACCGACGTAGTCGATGACCGACTTCGTGGCGGGATCGTAGAAGAGCGCG
>CAZJTG010000100.1:0-12701 GCA_964548865.1 uncultured Solibacteraceae bacterium | reverse complement strand
ATCCGGCTCCCGAGATCCTCTTCCGCCATGAGCATCCGTGCGAGCCTCGGATGCAACGGGATTCTTCGCAGTGACGCGCCGAGCGGCGTCAGCCTGACGTCGGGGCTGAGCGCTCCGAGGCGCGCGAGCAGCGCGACCGCGGACTCGAGCGCCCATGCTGGCGGGGCCTCGAACCAGCCAAAGGTCCGCGGATCGCCGCCCCACGCGATGACGTCGAGCACCGTGGCCGCAAGATCCACCCGCGCGATTTCCGGGTCGCGGTGCGGGCGCAGACGGTCGCGGGAATCCCAGAGCCGGATCGCGCGCCCGGCCCGCACTCGGCCGGCGCGGCCGGCCCGCTGATCCGCCGAGTCCTGCGAAATGCGCTCGGTCTCGAGGCTGTCGATGCCTCGATTCGCGTCGTACCGCGCCACCTTGTGGAGGCCCGTATCGATGACGGCCGTGACATCCGGCACGGTCACCGTCGTTTCCGCGAGATTCGTCGCCAGGATGACGCGGGGGCCGTTTGCGGGCCGCAGCGCGGCATCCTGTTCGTCGGCGTCAAGGCCGCCGTGGAGCGGCCGCACGGGTACGTCACGAACCGCCGCGCGACCGGCCAGGCGCTCCGCCGCGCGCCTGATTTCCGGAGCGCCTGGCAGAAAACACAACAGGGCTCCGTCGAGATCCGCACGCACGTCCGCCACGGCGTCCTCGACGGACACGCCCGGGGCATACGACACTTCGAGCGGAAACAGCCGGCCCGGGACGTCGATCACGGGACAGCCGTCGAGGTACGCGGCGACGCTCGCGGCATCGATCGTCGCGGACATGACGACAAGACGAAGATCCGAACGCGCCCGCCACCCTTCACGCGCGAGCGCCAGACCGACATCCGCGTGAATGCTGCGCTCGTGGAACTCGTCGATCACGATCGTCCGAAACGCGCCCGCCAGCGGATCCTGCTGCAGGCGCGCCGTCAGCACGCCCTCGGTGGCGACGAGCAGCCGGGTGGCGTCGGTGAAATTGCGCTCGAAGCGCACCTGCCAGCCGACTTCCCGACCGATCGTCCAGCCGCGTTCGTCCGCGATGCGGCGTGCGATGGAACGCGCGGCGACCCGGCGCGGCTGCAGGAGGAGCACAGCGCCGTCGCCGACAAGCGCCGGCGGCACGCGCGTGGTCTTGCCCGCGCCCGGCGCCGCGGTCACGACCACCGCCCGGTGCCGGGCGAGGGCATCGGCAATCGCGGGCAGGTGCGAATCGATCGGAAGCGGGGTCAGTGTCGGCCGCGCGGTCACCGGTGCCATTATGTTGGCGTGAACAGCGTCGAGCTAGGGGCGATCCCGCCGGACGAGCGCACGCAGACGCCGCTCGACCTGTTTCTGATCTTCGCGGGCGCCAATGTCGTGGCGACGACACTACAAGTCGGCGCCGGCCTGGCGGGCCGATGGTCGTTCGGCCAGGCGGCGCTGGTGATCGTGGTCGGCGCCGCGGCGGGCGCCGCACTCGTGGCCGCGCTCGCGCCGATCGGCACGCGACTTGGCGTGCCCTCGATTGTGGCCTCTCGCGCGGCCCTGGGATTCTCCGGCGCGCAGTTGCTCGCGCTGCTGCTCTTCGTCACGAACTTCGCCTGGATTGCCATCAACAACGTGATCGCCGCGTCGATCTGCGCGCGGCTCTTCGGAAGCCAGGCCTCAATGCCCATCTGGGCGGTCGGGGCTGGGCTCGTGGCGACCGCCGTGGTGGCAGGGGGGCCGCGGCTCGTCGGCAAGGCCGATCGGTTCGCGGTGCCCGCCCTGGCCGTCTCCGGCGCGGTGATGACCTACGCGTGCTTCCGCGCGGCGTGGCCGGAATCGCCGGTCGCCCCGCCGCCGGTGACCGGCACCGCGTTCTTTGGCGCCCTCGACGTGACCGCGGGATACCAGGCGACCTGGCTGCTCATGTTCGCCGATTATTCGCGCTACAGCCGATCGGGACGCGCGTCGGCAGTGGCGGTGTTTCTGGGGCTCGCGCTCTCCGCCGCCTGGTTCATGCCGCTTGGTTTCGCCGCGGCGACCGTGGCGGGCTCGGCCGATCCAGGTGCCATGGTTCACGCGCTCGGTCTCGGCGCGTGGGGCGCCCTGTTCGTCATGATGGCGACGCTCACGACGAACTTCGTGAACATCTACATGTCCGCGCTCGCGCTGAAGAGCCTCCGGCCATCGACATCAGGCACGACGGGCGTGTGGCTGATTGGCGGCATCGGCGCGGCGCTGTCCGTTCTCTCGAGCGCGTGGCTCACTCGATTCGCCGACGTGACCCTGCTACTCGCCGGCCTGATGGTACCGATCGGCGGGATCCTGCTCGCGCATTACTTCCTGCTCGCGCGCCAGGTACGCGTCGAAGATCTGTACGACCGCAGTGGACGATACGCGCGCATGGCGGGATGGTCGGTCGCCGGACTGAGCGCCTGGGCGGCGGGCGCGGCCGCCTTCTACGTTTCGTCCGGGATTGGTGGCACGCTTCCGTCGCTGGCCGTGGCGATCGCCGTCTATTCGGCGCTGTCGATCGGGCGCAGGGATTAGGGCGGTTTTCGGAGCGGCGCGGCCTTAGAATCCTCCGGTGACGCTTCGCGATCGACTGTCGGGCGCGCTCGTGATGGCGCCCATGACCAAGGGCTCCAACCTCCCGTATCGCCGGCTCTGCATGGAGCTGGGGGCGCGCGTGCTCATCAGCGAGATGGTGGTGGCCCGCCGGCTCAAGCAGCGGCGCCGAAGCGAATTCGCGCTCATTCGACGGGCGCCGGACGAGCCCACGTTCGGCGTGCAGCTCGCCGGCAACAAGCCCGAGGAGATGGCCTGGGCGGCCGCGCTGGTCGAATCGCGCGGCGCCGACTTCATCGACATCAACCTCGGGTGCCCCATCGATCACTTCACGCGCATGGGCCTCGGCGCCGCACTCGGCCGGCAGCCGACCAAGGTCGGGCGCATCGTCGCGGCCATGTGCGCGGCCGTGAAAGTGCCCGTCACCGTGAAGATCAGGCTCGGCTGGGCGGCCGATGCGCTCAACTACATGACGCTCGCGCGGGCAGCGGTCGACGGCGGAGCGGCCGCGGTCTTCGTGCATGGACGCACGCGCGAAGCGCGATACCGGCATCCCGCCGACTGGAGCGCGATCGCGGAAATCGCGGCGGCGCTGCAGGTGCCGGTCATCGGCAACGGAGACATCCTCTTCGGCCAGGAAGTGCCCGGGCTGCTCGCGACAAGCGGCGCCACCGCGGTGATGGCCGCACGCGGCGTCCTTATCAAGCCGTGGATCTTCCGGGAAGTCGACCAGGGGTACTGGGACATCACCGCTGACGAACGGCTGGCGATCTACCGGCGCTATGTGGCGCTCGCGCTCGAGCACTGGGGCGGCGACGAGTACGGCCGGGCGCGCATCCGCGAGTTCCTGCGCTGGCACGTTGGCTTCTGGTGCCGCTACGCCCCGCAGCGGGCGGACGGATCGTGGCCGTCGATGCAGGAACGCGAGGGCGCATGGACGCCGAGGTCACCGCTCGAGGCGCTGCTCGCGCGGACGGATGACGCCGCCCTCGACTTCATCACGGAGCGACTGCTGTCGGCCGAAGAGCTCGCGAATCCCCCGGCGCCAGGTGCCGCGGTAGCGGCCGACGCGGACCTCGTGGAGGCCGGCTGATGCTCGCGGGCGTGGTCGCGCTCGCTCTCGTACTCGGTGGGTTTCAGGCCGCCGGAACCGCGCAAACGGTCCAGGCGCAGTCGTCGAATCCGTCCATCCGCGGGACCGTCGTCAATGCGGCCACGAATGCGCCAATCGCCGACGCACGCGTGACCCTGGTCGAGGCCGGCCTCGTCACGCGAACGGGCGCGGACGGCCGGTTCGAATTCGCACAGGTAGCGCCGCGCGCGTACACCCTGACCGTCTCCACCATCGGCTACATCTTCGTGAGGAGGCGCGTCGATGCGCCGCTGAACACGACTGTCGACCTCAGCGTGCCGCTGGCGGAAGGCACCGGCACCTATCAGGAAGCGGTCACTGTCGCGGCCGATGTGGCCACCCGGCCGAAGATGCTCGGCGTGTCCTCGCAGATGGAGCTGGGATCGGCGGGCCTGGCGGAGCTCCGCGGAGTGGCGGCCGACGATCCGATGCGCGCGATTCAGGCCCTGCCGGGCGTCGCCACGGGCGACGACTTCCAGGCCGAGTTTTCCGTGCGGGGTTCGGCGTTCCGGCACGTGGGCGTGGTCATGGACGGCACGCCGACGCAGCTCCTCATGCACACCGTGCGCAGCACGAACGACGCCGGTTCGATCGCGATGATCAACACGGACATCCTGAGCCGCGGCGCCCTCATTGCCGGCACCCACGCCCGGCCGCATGGCGAGTGGCTGGGGGCGACGCTCGAGCTCGACGTGCGCGAAGGATCGCGCGACCGCGCCGGCGTCCGCGCGGCCGTCAGCGGGACGAGCGCGTCGGGCGTGCTGGAAGGTCCGATCGGCAGGGCACGCCGGGGGTCGTGGTTGTTCTCGCTCCGCAAGAGCTACATCGACTGGCTGATCAGGAAGATCGAGCCGGACATCGACAGCACGATCGGCTTCAGCGACGCCCAGGCCAAAGTCGTCTTCGATGTCACGCCGCGACAGCAGATCCAGGTATTCCTGATCGCGGGCGACGCGACGTACCGCGAGCCAGATGCCGGCCTCGCGAACGGCATCAACACGGCACGGTCGCAGAGCAGCATGGGCTCGATCTCCTGGCGATACGTCAACAGCCGCGCGATCGTCGGTCAGCGGGTGTCGCTGCTGAGCGCGCGGTATGAGAATCGGGGCAGGGTTGGCCAGCACATCGCAGACGGGCTGAACACAGGTCTGATCTGGCGCGGCGACGTGACGGCGCCGCTGTCACGGGCGCTCACCTTCGAAGGGGGCGTCCGGCACGAACTGACCGATGCGTCCGAGACGCTTCGCAGGTTCAGCTCGACCAGCAGCACGTCGGTGCGGCTGACGTTCGAGCGGAAGGCGTCAGTCGACCCGTCTACCTCGGGCGCATGGACGCAGCTGTCCTGGCGCACGAGCCGCGGCGGCGTGAGCGGCGGCGTGCGCGTGGTCGGTCGCAGCGACCTCGAGTCCAGAGCGCTGCCGTGGCTGCTGGCCGAATGGTCATTGGCGCAGACGACGGTGCGCGCCGGCATCGGCCGAACGGTTCAGTTCGCCGATCCCCTGATCAGCGCGGCCTCGCCGGCCGCGTTCGGGCCGGAGCGAGCAACGTCCTATGACGCCAGCGTCGAACAGGCGCTGCCGCAGGGCTGGCGCGTCCAGGGCGCGGCCTACTATCGACGCGAGCACGACGTGCTGAGGCGGTCCGGAGAGGAGCGCCTGAATCCCGCCACCGGGGCGCGCATCTTCGAAAGCACGTTCCCGTTGTTTTCCAACGCGCTCGGGGGAACGTCACGGGGCGCCGATCTCCTGCTGATTCGGAGGTCGCCCACGGGACTCAGCGGATGGGTCGGCTACACGTGGTCGCACACACGCTACCGGGACAGCGCGACCGGCGAGGAGTTCGACGGCGACTTCGACCAGCGCCACACGCTCAACGTGTTCGCACAGCAGCGGCTGTCCTACCGGTTCGCCGTGAGCGGCAAGCTCCGGCTGGGCAGCAACTTCCCCATCGTCGGCTATTTCGCCGGCACCTCGGATGCGCTGAAACTCTCGGCGGTCCGCAACCAGGTCCGCCTGCCGTTCTACGCCCGGCTCGACATCCGGGCGAACCGCACGTTTACGTTCCAGCGCTCGCGGCTGACGCTCTTCGCGGAAGTCATGAACGTCCTCGGCCGCCGGAACGGCGGCCAGTCCGACGGTTCGATCCGATCGACGACCCTCGACGCGGTGGGCTACGTGGAGCGCCTCATCCCGAGAGTCCCCTCGGCCGGCCTGCTTTTCGAGTTCTGAAACGTGAATAAACGGGGCTGGCAGCTTATTCGTGGGGCGGTGGGCCGGAGGCGTGTTCCAGGCCGAGGAGGCCCTTGCGAAGCGCGTAAATGACGACCTCTGTCTGCGAATTGAGCGAGAGCTTCCGCATGACGCTCAGGCGATGGGTCTCGACCGTGCGCGGAGCGACGAAGAGCCGTTTGCCGATCTCACCGTTCGGGAGGCCCTCGGCCATCAGATGGAAGACCTGGCGTTCGCGTGGCGTGAGCTGGTTGTACGGGTCGCCTTTCGCGAGTCCCTCGTGACTGACCGCGCGCGCCAGCGCGGCCGACGCGACGGGGCTGACGTAGTACCCGCCGTGGGCGACCAGATCGAGCGCCTCCAGAAGCTCGGCGGTCCCGGCCGATTTCAGCACGTAACCCACGGCGCCCTTCTTGAAGGCCGAGAGGACGAAATCGTCGCGGTCGAACGCGGACACCACCAGGATGCGCAGGTCGGGGACCTGCCTCACCACGTCTTCGATGACATCGAGGCCGTGGAGGCCGGGCAGGCCCAGATCGAGGACGAGCACGTCCGGGCGCAGGTCCAGCACGCACGCCACGACGTTGAGGCCGTCGCCAACTTCACCGACCACGACGTGGCCGGTGGCTTCGAGGATGCGGCGCAGCCCCGCCCGAACGAGGGCATGATCGTCAGCGATTACGATGCGGGCCATGGAACCCATCTCGTTGCCGATGGATTGTAGCCGCCACCAGCCCCCGCCCGGGACCCGCTATACTGCAGGCCCGACGATGGCCACGGGGCCAGAGCTGTGACCGATCCTGAATCTCCCTCGCCCGACGTCCTCCGCCGGTTCACGCACGACATCGTGAGCCCGCTCATGTCCGTTGTGGCCCTCACGGAAGTCCTGCTGCTCGAAGCCCGCAACGATGATCGCCTCAACGAAGACCTACGCCGCATTCACGCGGCAGCCGATGAAGCCCTCGGCATGGTCAGATCCCTCAGCGTCGAACTGCGTTCGAAGGAAACCGGCGCGGACCATTAGCAGACGGTGTTCACGGCCGTCGCCCTGGCGATGAGAGCGTCAATGTTGGCAGCCACGCGCGGCGATTCGGCGTTGAGAAACTTGAACCCCACAGTGAAACCGCGGCCCCCCGGCACGGCGCCGGCCTGACGCGAATGCATCGCCTGCGCGGTCAGCACAGTCGCCCAGGCGCCGTCTGCAGCGCTGAACCTGAACCGCATGACACTACCGACGGCCACTTCCTCGGACGCCTCGGCCGAAAACCCGCCCTGCGACACGTCGTCCAGCGTCATGACCATTTGCATGTCGAGGCAGAGAGCGATGATCCGGGCCGCTGGCCTCAAGCGTACGCCGGTTCGCCGGTCCGAAGTCACGTTTCTGAAACTCGTACGGATGGTTGCAGATGACTGGGGCCTTGCCAATCCGTACAGCTACGTATTTTCGGGGATCCAAATCGGAGATTCTTGACTAGTCCTTCCGCAGCACCCAGGTGGCCATGGCCCGCTGGCCGTGGACGATCGTCGTCTTGAGCGGGTCCAGCAGCCTGCCACCGAGCGCCGCGGCCCACCGGCCGAGCGCGGCTTCGTCGACGAGGTACCGGATCGTCCCGTCGGGCAGCGCGAACCGGCCGTCAGCCTGACGACTCAGGGCTGCCGCGATTCCATCCGACGAGGCGAGCCGGCAGAAGAGCATGCCGCCGGGGGCGAGAACCCTCCAGAGACTCCGCAGCATGGCCTCGAACTGGCCTTCGCTCCGGGCAAAGTGCAGCACGGCGCTGCAGAGCACCACCGTGAAGTGGCCGTCGGGAAACGGCAGTCCTTCAAGCGTGGTCAGGGCAAAGCGATCCTCGGGAAGCGTCGGCGCGAGCGCTGCCGACAGCCGGCGCGCCTCGGCCACCGCGTCAGGATCCGCATCGACCGCCCACACGTCGGCGCCCGATCGCAGCAGGTAGACGAGATTCCGGCCGCTGCCACAGCCGGCGTCCAGAATCCGGTCGCCCGGACGGATGCGTCCCTTGAGCAGTTGATCGAAGAGGTAAATGTCGATGTCGCCGAACTCGTGGCGCAGGTTCACGGCGTTGTAGGATACGCGCAGATCATGCCCGCAACGTCACGAGCCGTCGTCCCCACCACCGTGCGTGGCGTGACCGTCCATCACCTGACGCCGATCGAGGACGCGCGCGGGCGGCTGACCGCAGGCGAGTTCGGCACGGAAATCCCATTCACGCCGAAACGGTATTTTCTGGTGTACGACGTGCCGGTCGACCAGGTGCGCGGCCAGCACGCACACCGGCGGTGCGCCCAGTTTCTGGTCTGCGTTCGAGGTTCGGTGCTGGTGCGAGTTGACGACGGCGCGGCGTCGGAGAACATCGAGTTGACCACGCCGTCCACGGGCCTGTTCGTCCCCCCCATGGTCTGGGGCGAACAGCATCGGTACTCGGCCGACGCCGTGCTCCTCGTCTTCGCGTCGGAGCACTACGATGCGGACGACTATGTCCGCGAGTACTCCGAGTTCCTGAGACTCGCCGGCGGCTGATTCGCACGCCAGGCAGGGGCAGCGCCCTCAAGCCGGGGCAGGTCAGCCAGGGCGACCGGCGAAGGCAGACCTCCACCGAGACCTGAGCGGGGGACCCAGCCGCCGTTGATGCAGACCCCGCCACCGATCGCGACGAACGGATCGGGACCGACGCAGTTTCCGGACGACAAGCTGTTGATCGGCACCCAGCCACCGTTGATACACACTCCACCGCCGCTCGCGGCGAACGGATCAGGCCCAGGACAGCCGGTCGGCGCCAAGCCAGGCGGCAGCCAGCCACCGTTCTGACAGGTTCCTCCGCCGATGGCTGCAAACGGATCGGGAGTCGTGCAACCACCACTTGGAGGCGGGGTCGGCGTCGGTGTTGGTGTCGGCGTGGGCGTAGGAGTCGGCGTGGGCGTCGGGGGATTCCCGAAGTACCACCCGCCGTTCTGGCAATAGCCCGTGTTCATCGCCGCAAACGGATTCGGCGTCGTGCAGCCGCCAGACGGCGGCGGCGTTGGCGTTGGCGTTGGTGTCGGCGTCGGCGTTGGTGTCGGGGTCGGTGTGGGCGTCGGTCCGGGTCCAAAGATCCAACCGCCGTTCTGACAGTAGCCCGTGTTCATTGCCGCGAACGGATTCGGCGTCGTGCATCCCCCCGGGATCGGACTGGGTGTGGGAGTCGGCGTCGGTGTAGGCGTGGGTGTCGGAGAGGGAGAGCCCGGTGGCAGCCACCCGCCGTTCGAACACACTCCTCCACCCAGCGCGACGAACGGATCCGGCGTCGCACATCCGCCAGGCGGGGGCGTGGGTGTCGGCGTCGGTGACGGCGTGGGTGTGGGGCCAGGCGTGATGACGGGGCCAATCGTGTTCGACCCTCCGCCGCCGGTCGTCGATGTGTCGAGGGCTTGCACGTACGTCGCGGCGAAGTCCCGCGAGAAGGAAATCATCCATCGCGGCCCGTTCGTTGAGAACGACGCGCGGGGGTAAAACGAGCCGAGGTTCGGCGTGGGTGACGTCACGACGCGCTCGGTGCTGGACGCGCCACCGCGGGCGTTCAGCTCCATCGCGCCGACGTTCCTGGAAGTCGAATGGTGCCCGACGAGCAACAACGTGTTCGAGATCGGATTTCTCGAGAGACCCATGCCGTCGTAGGAGCCGACGACGCTCGACACGAGCCCTTCGGCTATTTCGTCGCCCGCCACGTCGATTTCAGCGCCCCGGGTACCCCCGGTCCATGGCGCCGCGTACACCATGACGTAGCGATTATTCGAGGGCACGTAGGCGACGTCGTTGATGTAAACGGCCAGGTCGTGATAAACCGCCTTCCGTCGCAGCAACTGGCCGTTTGCGGCATTCACCCGGGCGATCGCCGCAATCGCATTGATGATGTCGGTGCCGCAATAGGAAATCGCAAACTCGTTGTTATTGGGATTCCAGGCCACGTTGGGTTCGCGTCCGTACCCTCCCGAAACCTGAACGGCCGGACCAATCGGATCGAGGTTGAGGTCGAGAATCTGGTACTTGACGACGGACCCGCCGCCACAGCAGGTCTGCCAGGCGACCAGGAACCGCTGGCTGAAGGGCGAGTACGCCGCTGAGGCTCCGGCCTCCCACCAGGTGCCGGGGTCAGCTGTGTTCACAATCTTGTCTGCCCCGGCCGGTCCTGCCGGATAGGTGACGACCCGTGCGTGCACCATGTTGGCGCCGGCAGGCCCGTCGTCCTGATGCCAGAGCACCAGGAATCCGCCGTTTCCAGCATTGAGGCCGGCGCTGTAGATCACACGGGGGTAGTGCGCGAAAACCGCGGGGTTGGAGTTGAGGTCGAACGGGGAGCCGATCGCCACGCCGTCGTGGGTCGTGAACGTTCCCCTGACGGTGCCGTACGCGCCGACGGCCAGGAAGATCCCGTTGACGGGATCGAATGCAGAATCGGTTCCCCGGACGCCGCCAGTGGCCACGAGTTCGCTCAGTCCGAGCACGGACAGCTGGGCATGGGCAGCCGCCGGCACACCGGCGCAGGCCAGAACGAAAGCGCCGATCGCGGCCCGACGACGGATCCGAATCAAATGCATGAGAAAAGCGACTCCTTGCCGGGAAGAACCCTACCTAGATCTCGGCCGTAACCCGTCGCGCCCGTAGGGCCGCAGAGGTAATGAAATCCTACACCGGATGACAAGTCTGTCGACGGCCACCCTGTCGATCCAGGCCCGATAACTGTCATCGGGTCAGTTCGAGCACCCTTCCGGCCGCCCTGACTCGAACCGGCCCTTCACCACGAAACAGGCGACGGAGGGTCGCAAAGTCCACGGCGGTGCGCTCGGCGATGGCGATGCCGGCCAGCTGCCGGACCGCGGGGTTTTCGTCCCTGAGGAGTGCCTCCAGTGTTTCGCGTGCGGCATCGAGCTCGTACCTGGCAATGAGCTTCGCACCGGCCAGCCGGTTGATGGGGTCGGGGTCGGACATCAGCGCCCTCACGACCTGATGCCACGTCGCATCTGGATTCGCGGCCATCATTTCAGCGGCGCCCTTCCGAACCGCCGCATGCTCACTCGCCAGCATGCGCTGCAGAGTCGCCATTCCAGCGCCGTCGTTGAGCCGGTAGAGCGCCCCCGCGATCAGCCCCGGATACGGAAAGGCCGGATCGGACAGAAGTCTCTTCAGTTCGGGAATCGCACTGGCGCCTCCGAGGATTCCCAGGCCGTCAGCGGCAGCGGCGACATCGGCGGGCCGGTTGGCATCGCTCAGGATCGTCGTCAGCGGCGGAACCGCCAGGGGACTGCGGCTCTCGATCAGCGCCTCGATGAAATAGCCTTTCGATCCGCTCTTCTGCGCCTGCATGGCATTGATGAGTCTGCGGACGGCGCCCTCGTCACCGATCCGGGCGAGCGCGCGCATGCCGGCGAGGTCCCCTCCCGCCATCATGGCCGCGAGCGCGGCGCGAGCCTGCACGTCATCGTCGGCGGCAAGATGCCGCAGGGCGTCGATCTTGAACTCCAGTACGCCGGCCGCTTCCCACAGGAGTTCGCGCGCGACGCGGCGGAGCAGGTAGCCGTCCTCCAGCTTTCGATCTGCCAGCCAGCGCTCGTACGCCCGGAGGCCGGCGGCGCTGCCGCCGCGGGCGATGTCGGCCTCGACGAGCAGCGCGCCGGCCGCGGCGCTCCGCGGATGCGTGGCGAGGACGGCCGACGCGGCCGCGGCGGCCTTCTCGGCATCGCCGGCAGAGAGCGCGGCCCAGCCGGCGGCCAAGGTCTTCGTCTCCTCGCCGCCGGTGGGGCGGGCCTGGGACGCGCCGCCGCGGCCGGCGACGATCGGCGCGCCGAAGCACAGAACGAGCGACGCACCGGCCACAATCGAGGCGAGGCGACTCATGCGATCTCCCTGCACAGAATCCATATCCATTATCGGGTGGGCCCCGAGTAATCCGCCAGGTCGCCCCGCGGCATCGCCACACGGAGCGCGTTCAGGACCGCGGCCAGGTCGATGGCTTCCTGCGCGACGGCCCCGTAGATCGGCGGCAGCCACGCGAGCGCCGCGGCCGCCATGCCGGCGATGCTGAGCGCCATGCCCCCAATGGCACTCTGCAGCGCGATCGTCCTCATGCGCCTGGCAATGTGCATGAACTCGTCGAGCTTGACCAGTGACGGCTCGAGAATCACTGCGTCGGCGGCTTCGGCCGTGATCTCGTTCTGATGCCCGAAGGCCACGCCGACCGTCGCCGCCTGCATGGCGGGCGCGTCGTTGATGCCGTCGCCCACGAACATCGCCTTGGCCTTCGCGGCCTCCTCGCGAACGATCCGGACCTTGTCCTCGGGGCTCGCGCTCGCGTGCACGGTGGAAATGCCGACGTGCTCCGCCAGGTACCGCACCTCGCTCTCGCGATCGCCGGACAAGAGGAGGGTGCGCCCAATCTGGTGGCGCGGACTCAGATGATGGATGAACGACTGGCTGTCGCGGCGCGGCTCGTCGCGGAATCTCAGGGCAGCCGCGAACCTCCCATCGACAAACACGAGTGCTTCCAGGCCGAGTTCGGTGGGCGGAAGTTCGGCGGCCACCGCGCGGGCGGCCGCCCCGTGGCGCCCGGTCAGCCTGACGTCCCGGCCGTCGACGCGCCCGTAGAGCCCCTCGCCGGGCCGCTCGCTCATCTGCTCGACGACACCGAGCACCAGGCGCAATTCCGCCGCGCGCCTGACGACGGCCGACGCGAGCGGATGCTTCGAGTATTGTTCGAGACTCGCCGCCAGCCGAAGTGTGCTGTTCGCATC
>CAZJTG010000099.1:0-12784 GCA_964548865.1 uncultured Solibacteraceae bacterium | reverse complement strand
GCGAAGAACCCGGTCACCTGGTAGCCCCACGATCCGTCGAACGGATGCTCCATCACTGGAAGCAACTCCACGTGGGTAAACCCCATCTTCGTCACGTACGGCACGAGTTCCGCGGCCAGCTCGCGCCACGTGAGCGATCGGAATCCCTCCAGCGGATTGCGGCGCCAGGATCCGGGGTGCACCTCGTACACCGACATCGGCGCATCGAGCGCCGTCCCGCGCGCCTGGCGCGCCGCCATCCACGCGCCGTCGCCCCACTGGTGCGCGCCCAGGTGCGATGTCACGGACGCCGTGTCCGGCGGCCGTTCGGCCGCGAGCGCGTAGGGATCGGACTTCACCGTCGCGTGTCCGAGCCGCGTTTCGAGATGGAACTTGTAGCGCGATCCCGCGGGCACGCCCGGCACGAACGCTTCCCAGAGTCCGCTCGCGCCAAGACTCTCGAGCGGATGCGCGCGCGGATCCCACTGGTTGAAGTCGCCGATCACCGAGACGTCGCGCGCGTTCGGCGCCCACACGACGAAGCCGTACCCCGCGCGACCGGCGTGCTCGCCGGGACGCGCGCCCATCTTCTGCCATGCCTGCAGCCAGTGGCCTTCGCCGAACAGATACGCTTCGTAGTCGGTGATGATGCGCGGCATGGTCAGTCCGATCGTAACCCCTGTGCTAGGATTCTGGTTTCGCTGATCCTCGAGGAGCGACCGTGTCAGAGTTCGAAGACTTCGTCGGTGCCGATCCCGTCAAACCAGAGCGCGAAGGACTGCCGCCGGGATACCGGATGCGCGCGGATCCGCACTACGTCGAGCTGCTGTCGTCGGGTACGCGCGGCGAGCGTTCGCGGGCAGATGGCCGGGGCGACACGCGCACGGGCCCGCGAGAGGCCGACCCCTTGGCGTCGCGCGTGAACCGCGAGCGGCGCATCTTCGCCCACTTGATCGAGGAAATCGCGGCGATTGAGTCCGCCGCAACGCTGCTTGGCGGCGACGCGTCGGCGCTTTCGCGGCGGGTCAGCCTCGACCTCATCAGGGCCCAGTCGGCGCGCGCCGCCTGGCTGTTGCGGGCGGACGCGCTCGTGACCGGCGCGGCCCCCGAACTCGAGCCCCGGTCGCGTCAGGTGGGCGCGATGCTCGCGCATCTGCGCGATCGCCTCGCGGCCGAATGCCGGCTGGCCGGCGTCGGCCTCCACGTGAC
Source organism: uncultured Solibacteraceae bacterium (assembly GCA_964548865.1). Taxonomy (GTDB): domain Bacteria; phylum Acidobacteriota; class Vicinamibacteria; order Vicinamibacterales; family SCN-69-37; genus DASUGC01. Next base: position 11,596 of record CAZJTG010000099.1, on the reverse strand, counting down.
AACCGAGTCGAACGCCACGGTCATCGTCGACGACGGCGCGATCGCGCTGGGCGTGACGGGGGCGGTCATGGCGCTGCTGCCCATCGTGGCGGGCGTCGAGGGCGCAGCGGCTCCTGTGTCAATTCGCATCGAGGCCATCGTGGAGGAAGACGGCGACGAGGACGACCTGCAAGCCATTGAGATCTCGCAGGATGCGGTGCCGCTGTCGACCTCTGCCCGTCAGCGGTTCTTCGACGCCGACTGGCACGACCGCCCGGGCGGCTGGATGGCCGCCACCGGCGCCGCGGTGGCGCAGGCGACCGCCGAGCGCATGGGTGGCCGGGCCGTGCTGACGGCCGGCGTGCGGCGGGGTTGCACGATCCGTTTTGGGTTCGCGTAGGCTGCAACACATTGCGGCCGCCCCAAACAGACCGCTATACTCGACCCCGACTTGACGAGGCCTTCTCTCGTCTCTGATTCGTCGTCAGGTGTTTAGCCACTCGTGCAGTACAACCCGGCGGGCCGGTGCCCGCTGCTTACGTTCGACCTGGAGTGAGTCCATGATCCGTTTTCCAAAGATCTCGCATTGGCTGAAACGTGCCCTGCCGGCGCTCGTCGTGCTCGGCGCGTGTCTGCTCCCCGTATCTGCCGCCTTCGCGCAAGGCGTCACGACCGGCGTCATCACCGGCATCGTCATCGACGCTCAGAAGCGGCCCGTCGCGGGCGCGGAGGTCGTCGCGATTCACACGCCGTCGGGCTCGACGTACGAGACGCTCAGCCGCGCCGATGGGCGATTCACCATCCCGAACATGCGAGTGGGGGGTCCGTACACGGTGGTCGTGTCGCCCGCGGTCTCCGGCGGCGCGGCGGCCGGCTTCCAGCCGTCGACGCAAGAGAACATCACGGTCAACCTCGGCGCCGGCACCGACCTGACCTTCAACGTGCGACCGGTCGTGAGCGAGCAGGTCACGGTGGTGGGCACGGTCGATCCGGTGTTCAGTTCGCAGCGCACGGGCGCGGCGACGACGATCAGCCGGGATCAGCTCGCGACCCTGCCGACGATCGGTGGCCGCCTGAACGACATGACGAGACTCACGCCGCAGGCGTCCGGCCTGTCCTTCGGCGGCGCGGACTCTCGGCTCAACAACATCACGGTGGACGGATCCAGCCTCAACAACTCGTTCGGCCTCCGCAACGCCCCGGGCGACACCTCGGGCGTCGCGCCGATTTCGCTGGCGGCCATCGAGCAGGTACAGGTCAGCCTCGCGCCCTACGACGTGCGTCAGGGCAACTTCGTCGGCGCGGCGGTCAACACCGTCACGCGCAGCGGCGGCAACACGGTGCGGGCCTCGTTCTACCAGACCTGGCGCGACAACAAGGTCGTCGGCACGGAAGCCAAGGCGCTGACGGTGAACACGGGCACGTTCAAGTTCCGGAACACCGGCGTGTGGGGCTCCGGCCCGATCCAGAAGAACAAGGCGTTCTTCTTCGTGAGCTATGAGGACGAGGCGTTCACACAGCCGGGCACGACGATCCGGGCCAACCGGGGCGGCGAGCCGGAGGGCGGCAACATCGCCCGCACGCTGGCGTCGGATCTCGATCAGCTGAGCGCGTTCCTCAAGACGAACTTCAACTACGACACGGGTGGCTACGAGGGCTACGACTTCTCTACGCCCGCCAAGCGTTTCATCCTCAAGGGCGACTACAACCTGAACGATCGCAACAAGATCGTCGTGCGCTATAACCACCTGGATTCGTCGTCGGACACCCTGCTGAGCAATTCGACGTCGCTTGGGGCCGGTAACCGCCGGGCGCCGAACACGAACGGTCTCAACTTCCAGAATTCGAACTACGCGATTCTCGAGAACATCCGATCGTTCGTCGGCGAGTGGAACTCGGTGATCGGGAAGGACATGGCCAACAACCTCATCATCGGCTACACGAAACAGGATGAGAGTCGCAGAAACGCGGCGGGGCCCTTCTTCCCGTTCGTGGATATCCTGCAGAGCAGCACCGTGTACACGTCGTTCGGGTTCGAGCCATTCACGCCGAACAACGAGCTTCGGTACAACACGTTCCAGCTGCAGAACGCCTTCACGAAGTTCGGCGACAGGCACCAGCTGACGTTCGGCTACGCGGCCGAGAAGTACCAGTCGGAGAACGTGTTCAACTCGGGCACCCAGAGCATCTACGTCTTCGGCTCGCTCCAGGACTTCTACACCGACGCGCTCGACTACAAGGCCAACCCGAACCGCACCACGTCGCCCGTCGGTCTGACGCGTTTCGACCTGCGCTGGAGCAACATTCCCGGCCAGGTGAAGCCAATCCAGCCGCTCGACGTCCTCTACACGGGCGCGTACGTGCAGGACGAGATGCGGCTGCGGCCAAACCTGACGGTGACCGCCGGTCTCCGCTTCGACGTACCGTTCTTCAAGGACACGGGGTACACGAACGTCAACGCCGACGCGCTGACCTGGCGCGACGAGACGGGCGCCGCGGTGCAGTACAAGACCGGTGAGCTTCCGCCGGCGAACGTGCAGTGGTCGCCGCGAGTCGGCTTCAACTGGGACCTGATGAACGATCAGTCGACGCAGGTGCGCGGCGGCACGGGTGTGTTCTCCGGCCGGCCGGCGTACGTCTGGATTTCGAACCAGGTGGGCAACACGGGCGTGCTGACCGGCACCGAGCGCCGGGACAACATGACGCCGGCTACGAACGTCCGGCCGTTCCATCCGGATCCCAACCGCTACAAGCCCACGAACGTCACGGGCGCGCCGGCGTCGAGCTACAACCTCGAGCTCATCGACGAGGGCTTCAAGTTCCCGCAGGTCTGGCGCACCAACATCGCGATCGACCGCAAGCTGCCGGGCGGCTGGACGGGCACGGGCGAGTTCATCTACAACCGCGACGTCAACGGCATCTACTACATCAACGCCAACCTCCCGGCGTCGCAGGCCAACTTCGCCGGCGCCGATCAGCGGCCGCGCTGGACGGGCGTGGCCTGCTCGACGGGCAATGGACCGTGCGCCAACCGCATCAACAACGCCCTCGGCAACGCGGTGGGCAGTAACGTCGTGCTGAAGAACCAGAACGTGGGCCGCTCGTGGAACTTCGCGTTGACCGGCGAGAAACGCTTCGCCGCCGGCGCGTGGTTCAAGTCGGCTTACAGCTACGGCGAGGCCAAGAACACGGTCGATCCGGGCTCCATCGCGACCGGCTCGTTCACGAGCAACCAGCACCACGGCGATCCGAACAATCCTGGTCTGGGCATTTCCGCCAACTCACCGGGCCACCGGTTCTACATGGTGGGCTCGTACTCCAAGGACTTCTTCAGGTTCGGCGCGACGACATTCTCGGTGTTCTGGGAGACGCGGACGATTGCCAACGTCAGCTACACGTTCGCCAACGACGCCAACGGCGACGGCGGCACGACGAACGACCTCATCTACATCCCGCGTGACCAGAGCGAGATGAACTTCGTGCAGTTCACGTCTGGCGGCGTCACCTACACGCCCGCGGCCCAGGCGGCCGCGTGGGATGCCTACATCAGCCAGGACCCGTACATGAGCACGCGACGCGGCCAGTACGCTGAGCGCAACGCGTTCTTCCTGCCGCGGGTCACCCGCGCGGACTTCAGCTTCTCGCAGAACTTCGAGTTCGCCGCGGGCAACCGCAAGCACACGCTCCAGTTCCGGTGGGACGTGGACAACTTCTCGAACCTGCTGAACAAGAACTGGGGCGTCAGCCAGCGCTTGGTCTCAAACAGCCGGCCGCTTACGAACGCCGGCGTCGATGCGCAGGGCCGCCTGAACTACCGGCTCCTGGTGGTCAACGGCCAGTTGCTGAGCAAGACACTCGAGCAGACCTCCACGCTGGGGGATGTGTACAAAATGATGTTCTCGGTGAAGTACATCTTCTGACGAAGGGCAAAGGGCACAGGAAAGTCAGAGGCCCAAAGGCAAGAGGGGCCGTGGGGCATACGCTCCACGGCCCCTTTCGTTTGCCACTTACTTCCCCCTTCTTAGAGGTCAATCCCAATACTCTGCATCAGGCGGAGCGCATTACTCGTCTGGACGACCCCCGGCCGCAGCGTGTAATCGAACTCCAGCCGGCCGTCCCGGAACTGATCCTCGAAGTGCACGTTGATCGCCCGGCCGGGGAGGCGATCGGCGATCTCACCGAGCGCAAGGTCGTGCGTGGTCACGAGCCCGATGGCGCCGGCGCCAACCAGGCCACCGAGCACGGCTTCGGCGCCGACGCGGCGATCGTGCGAATTGGTGCCGCCGAGAATCTCGTCGAGCAGGAACAGCACGCCGCCCCGCCGGGCGCCCGCCTCATCCACGATCTCCTTCAGCCGCACGATTTCCGCCATGAAGCGCGAGCGGCCATCCGCGAGCGAGTCCATGACGCGAATCGACGCACCGATCGCGAGCGGCGACATCCGGAATGCTGTGGCGCGCACCGGCGCGCCCATGCCTGCGAGCACGACGTTCGTGCCGATGGCGCGCAGAAGCGTGCTCTTGCCGGACATGTTTGAGCCGCTGACGACGAGAAGCGCCGGGCCGGTGGCGGCGGAGAGATGCACGTCGTTCGGGACGGCGACCGGCCCCATGGCGGGGTGCGCGACGCCGGCGGCCTCGATCCGGGCCGACCCCTCGTCGTGAATCTCCGGGAAGACGTAACCGGGGTGCTCGGCCGCAAATCCTGACAAGGCGATCAGCGCCTCGAGCTCACCGACAGCATCGAGCCACTCCGGGATGCGCGCGCCGGCCCGGGCCCGCCATGCCTCGATCGCGAACGCCCACTGCGTCGCCCACATCAGGACGGCGGCCGGAATGGCGAACATGACGTTGTTCCGCGACGACAGCATCGCGACCAGGCGCGAGAGCGACCGGATTTCCGCCGATGCCGTCCGGCCGGTGGACGCGATGCGACCCTGGAGTTCACGGAGGTGATGGCTCGCGAACGGCTGCTGCTCGAGAATGGCCAGCAGTTCCGCGAACAGCTCGAGATCGTGGGCCGGCTCGTCGACGGCCGTGATTACCGCAGAGACCCGCGACTGGTGCCGCCGCGCGACAGCCACTTGTGCGACCGCGAATGCGGTCAGCCAGAGGACGCCGTTCCCCGTCGTGCCCCACCACACCAGGGAAGCGGCCGTGCCGGCTGCGAGGACTGCGATGGAGACGCGGATCGATCTGCCCCGCAGGGACACCGGGCTCCGCGACCAGCGCCGCAGCAGGTCGGCGTGCACGGACACGCGGAGTTCCTCGCCGATCACGGCGACACGCTCCCGCAGGTCGAGATTCGACGCGAGCTCCCGGACCGCCTGCTGGCGCGCGCGGGCGACATGGGCGGAGGCCGGCGCCAGCATCCAGCGGGCCAGCGCCTCCTCGCCGGCATGCGTCCGCGTGGTGGCGAGAAGCTCGAACAGGCTGCCTCGTCCAAAGAGGTCGAGGTCGGCGGCGTAAGGATGCGCGTCGGCGGGTCTGTCGAACACGCGCGCCATGACGTCGGATCCGTCGCGCCCGCGTCCAATCCAGCGAAACGCGAGCCGATCGAGCCCGCGCTCGAAGAACGTCACCGCCGATCGCGCGCGGTCCCGTGCGTTCAGAAGTTTCGCGTGGGCGACGGCGAGCACGACGAACGCGCCGGCCGGCACGAGCAGCCAGTTCGCCCGGGCGGCACCGCCGACGGCGAGGATGACGACGCCCGCGAGGAACACCGCGATCCTCGTCCACGCGTAGGCCGCGTGTGTGCGCTCCCTGGCGGCGAGGGAGGCCAGCCTGGCGACCAGCCGCTCGCGGTACAGATGTTCGATGTCGCTCACGGGCCCAGTCTAGTGGGTGATCGCACCATCGACCACTGGCCACGAGAGACGAATGCGGCCGAATCGACCGAGCAATGCGCGCGCCCTCGAGGAGGGCGCCTGGAGGCGCCCCGGCTGGACCTAACGCGACGCCATCGGTTGACGCCGTTTGCGCAACCGTCGGGCAAGGAGTGCGAGGCCCGACCCGAGCAGCACCATCGTGCCCGGCTCCGGCACGGACGGCGCCTCGAGCGTCGTCACGGCCATGCCCGTGATCTTGAAGTAATCGTCCTGATCGTTGCCGCCCTGACGCGGTCCGAAGAGCAGCGCGTTGATGAAGCCGCCGCCGATGGCGTGGGCCACCGCATTGGCGGTCGTCGGACCATCCGAGTCATACCGCGAGCTGAAGCCGAGGCCGGCAAGCGTGCTCGACGCCCCGTTGAGACCGGGAAGTGTGGTGAAGCTGCCGACCCAGTACGACACGTCCGTGTCGTACGTGCCCCATGGATCGACCGTGACACTCGTGACGTCCACGAGGGAGCTGAATGTGAAGAGCACCCAGTTGTCTGGGCCGTCGTTGTCTACCTGGTGCGCGGGGCTGCCACACCCGATCCCCTCGGTGCTGCCGCAGACGCCCATGCCTGCCGACCACCGCTGCAATTGCGCCGGGGCGAACGTTCCGCCGGCGCCGGTGTTCGCCCACGCCGTCATCGTCACGATGACGCCTCCCGACGTTTGGGACGTCGAGTTGCCGAGCCCGCCAGCGATGTTGGAACCTGTGAGGTTGAAGGTGATTGGACCGGCGTCGGCAGTGCCCGTCGCCATCGCCGCAACCGCCAGAACAGTGGTGAGAACCCTGACCACGTGCTTGTTCATGCCCCATGAAGAGCAACTCTCGATCCACATGCCGACAGCGCAGACGTGTGCAATCCGTGCCGCAGTGTCTGGATCCAGGGAAACAAATGCTCGACCCAGGCTGTTTTCCCGCATTTCATCGGAGGCGAAGCTGGATGCGGGGATTTCAGAACTGCAAACGCCTACTCCGTCTCGTCCCAGATGCGATGGTGATGCGTCTCCTTCAGGAAGATCGATCCGACGATGAAGGTGAGGCTGGCGACGACCACGGGATAGTAGAGACCCGCGTAGATGTTCCCCGTGCTGGCAACGACCGAGAGACCGATCAACGGAAGGAGGCCGCCGAACACGCCGTTGCCGATGTGATACGGCAGCGACATCGCGGTGTAGCGAATCCTCGCCGGAAACGCCTCCACCAGGTACGCCGCGATCGGCCCGTACGCCATCGTGACGAACACGACCTGCAGCAGAACCAGTCCGATGAGCTTCCATGCCGTGACGCTCCAGAGCAGATCGAACAGGCGGGGCACGGCAAGCACCGTTTTCGCGGGTTCGAGGGCAACGAGACCGGCCGAGCCGGTGGAACTTGGCTCCCCTCCGCCTGCGCGGAGCGCCAGCGGCGTCAGGGTGATGGCGCCGGTGACCGGATGGCGCTGCGACTCGACCGTGACGACGCCAGATCCGGCCGCCTGCTGCATTGCGCGGTAGATGGGAAAGTACGAGACGGCCGCGATGAGACAGCCGGCCAGCATCAGGTGCTTCCGGCCCACGCGATCGGACAGGGCGCCCATCACCACGAAGAGCGGCATCCCCAGCACCAGCGCCACCGCGACGATGAAACTGGCCGAGGAGGACTCTACTTTGAGAATCGTCTGGAGATAGAACAGTGCGTAGAACTGCCCCGTATACCAGACGACGCCCTGCCCCGCCGTGGCCCCGAAGAGAGAAATCAGCACGCGCTTCAGATTCGTCCACTGCGTGAAGGCTTCTTTCAGAGGCTGCGCCGACGTGCGGCCGGTGGACTTGATTTGCTGGAAGATCGGCGACTCGTTCATCCGCAGGCGGATGTAGAGCGACAGGCCGACGAGCACGATCGAAATCAGGAATGGGATGCGCCAGCCCCACTCGCGGAAGTCCTCTGGCGACAGCGATTTCTGGACGATCAGAATCACCGCCAGCGAGCAGAACAGCCCGAGCGTGGCCGTGATCTGGATGAAGCTCGTGTAGAAGCCTCGGCGCTCGTCTGGGACGTGTTCGGCGACGTACACCGCGGCGCCGCCGTACTCCCCGCCGAGCGCAAGGCCCTGGACCACTCGAATCACGAGCAGGGCGATGGGCGCGGCGATTCCAATGGTGGCGTAGACCGGAAGGATGCCGACGAGCGCGGTCGCGGCACCCATCAGGAGGAGCGTGACGAGAAACGCGTACTTGCGGCCGACGAGATCGCCGATGCGCCCGAACACCAGTGCGCCGAACGGGCGCACGACGAACCCGACCGCAAACGTGGACAGGTAGGCAATCAGCGCCAGCGAGTCGTTCCCAGCCGGATAGAACAGCGGCGAGATGATGGTGGCGAGCGAGCCGAAGATGTAGAAGTCGTACCACTCGATCATGGTGCCGACCGAAGCGGCAAGAATGACCTTCCAGATCGAGTACGGCCGGGCAGCTGCCATAGGCCGCTGAGTGTACATGCACCGCGTGTAGGATCAGCGAATGGCGTCTCGATTCATCGGCCCTGCCGCCGCGTGCCTGCTCCTGGCCTCCGCTGTGTCGCAGGCGCCGCGTACTGTCTGGCCGACCACCGGTTGGCCGGTCGTGGCGCCGGACTCCCCTGCGGCACGATCGGAGGCGCTCGCCGCGATCGATCGCGACATCAGAACCCACGTCTACGGCCTGGTCGATCGGTTGTTCGTGGTCCACCAGGGCCGCGCGATCGTGAATCACCGCTACGCGAGGGACTACCGCGCAATCAGCAAGGGACGAGTGAGTCCGATCGGCTGCGGCTTCGGGTGCGCGGATCCCGCCTGGAACCACCACTTCAACTATCTCCACCCCGACTGGCATCCGTACTTTCAGGGCCGTGACGTGCACTCGCTGCAGTCGGTCACCAAGTCGATCGCGGCGACGATCATCGGTGTCGCGCTCGGGCGGGGAGAAATCAAGACGCTCGACGCGCCGTTTCTCGGCTACTTCAGGGACCGCGATCTCTCGAAGGTGGATCCGCGACTGCACAAGGCCACCATCGAGGATGTGCTGACCATGCGGTCCGGCATCGAATGGCACGAGCAGGACCGCCCGCTCGATCAGATGAACACGACGATCCAGCTCGAGAACAGCAAGGACTGGATCGGGTTCACGCTCTCACAGCCGATGGATGCGGATCCCGGCACGAAGTGGGTCTACAACAGCGGCGGCAGCATGCTGTTGTCGGGCATCATCCGCTCGGCGACGGGCCGGTTCATCGATGAATACGCGAACGACCACCTGTTCCGCCCGCTTGGGATCAAGGAATGGCACTGGAAGCGGAGCCCGACGGGCCATCCTGACACCGAAGGCGGCCTGTACCTCGGCGCCGAGGACCTCGCGAAGCTTGGGTATCTCTACCTGCATCGCGGCGTCTGGAACGGCCGCAGAATTCTTCCCGAGGGCTTCGTCGAGCGCGCGACATCGCGGCTCGCCAAGCCGAATCCGACGACCGACTACGGTTATCAGTGGTGGTTGTCGAGGCGCGGCGACGTCGACGTCTGGAGCGGCCGCGGCTTCGGCGGCCAGTTCCTGATCGTCATTCCCTCAAAGGACATCGTCGCCGTCATCAACGCCTGGAACGTCTTCGGGCTGCCGGCGCGGAATCTCATGAATCCGCTCGTCGACGCGCTCGTCGCGCTCAACTAGCATCCCCCGCGCAGGCGAGGCGGTGAGCCAGTCCGGGCCGACTCCGAGCGCGCGACACGTTCGTACACGTGCAGATCGCGAGGCCGGAGGCCGGGACTGGCTCACCGCCTCGCCCGCGTCTTCACTCGCTTCAGCACCAGCGGCCGAGTGATGTCCCGGATCGTGTCCTTACCAACCCAGCGGGCCGACGGCGCATCTGACGCCGCCAGCCTGCGCGCGAGCGCCAGCGACTTCGCGTGGAGGCCGGGACTGCGTGCACCAATGCCGCGAAGCGCCCAGCTCACGCCCTTCATCACGAAGTTGCGATCGTCGGCGGCCGCGCGCTCGATGAGCGGAAGCATTCGCTCGAACGCGGCGTCGGACGCGGCCTTGTCGTGCAGCGCGAGGCTGGCCGCGAGCGCGAAGGCGGCGCGCTTCACGAACTCTTCGTCGCGCCCCGCCCACGCGGCGACTTTCCGGTACGCGTGCGGGGTCTTGTCGTACAGGTGGAAGCACACCGTGTCGCAGATCGCCCAGTTGTCGAAATCGCGGCACCAGCGATCCATCTGCGCCGGCGTCAGGCGATCGGGCTCGGCGACAAACGCCGCAAGCATCCTGGCTTCGTACCAGCCCGTCTTCCACAGCGCAAGGGCCAGCGGCTGGCTCGGGCCGAGCGGTTTGCCCATCCTGCGCAGTTCGCCAACGGAGACTCCGAACACCTTCTTCGCGACAATTCCGTAGCGGGCCATGCCCGCGCGGTTTCGCTTCGAGCCCCGTCGTTCGAGGCGTGAGAGGACGTCCCTGACCTGCTTCTGAATCTCGGTCCCGCCCACTTGCCCGCTCCCTCGCCGACCAGTCGAGGTCGGCGGACTTTCGGGATCGTAATGCGCCCCGAGGCAAGACGGCGACCCGGCTCGCCTCTGGCGCGGGATCGGCCTGTTTTCGGCCCCGTCCGGGTCGCGATCCCCGGCCTGGTCCTTGCACTTTCCCTCACCCGTGACAAAGCTCGTGCTCCTTGCGGCGGGAGCGGTCGCCGTGACCGGCGCGGCGTGGACCCTCTCGCCGGTATGGACCGGGCCGGGGCAGGGACGAACACCCACGGCCGCCGCGGCAGGCTCGGCTGACGAACGCCAGCGCCAGCTCCTCAAAGAGGCGCTCGACAAACCCGCGGACCCCGCGCTGATGGCGCGCTTCTCTGCCATCAACGCGAAGCACTTCGCGAATGCGTTGACGGCGATTCCGGTGGCGTGGGAACCGCGGCTGACGGAAGTGGACGCGCTTGCGGGCCGCAGCTTCCGGCTGCTCGGCATGTTTGGCCAGGCCGGGGACAAATCGATCATCCTGCTTCACCCGAGCCTCAAGGACGACGCCGCGGCTCTGGATCGGGCGCTGTCCCACGAGATGGTTCACGCGTACCTCTTCTCGATCGGAGACACCGGTACCGACCACGGCGATGCATTCAAGAAGGTGCTGCAGCGACTCTCGAAAGAGGGTGCCTTCGTCAGCATCGAAGCGACGCCCGAAGAACGCGCGCAGCTTCGCGAATGGCTTGCAGGAGAGGAGAAACGACTCGCGGAGGAGCGCGCCGCGCTGGATCAGATGCAGGCCGAGCTCGACGCCGAACTCGCCTCGCTCCAGGCGGCCGTCGACGCGCTGAACGCGCGGACGGCCGCGGCCAGGTCCGCGGGCCGGGGCGCGCCCACGCCAGAGGAAACCAGCGCGGTCATCGGCCAGCGCAACGCTTTCAGTGAACGCGCCGCCACGATGAATCGCCGTGGCGTCGAGTTCCGGATCGCCCAGCAGGAATACAACCGCCAGGTCGCGCGCTACCACCTGATGGCGCTCTATCCGGACGGCCTGGACGACCCGCCGCCGGCCGTCATCAAACGCTAGCCGCCCTAGTTCGAGAACGCCGGTATCCCCGTCTGCGCGCGGCCAAGAATCAGCGCATGGACGTCGTGCGTGCCCTCGTACGTGTTCACGACCTCCAGGTTCACCATGTGGCGGATAACGCCGAACTCGTCAACGACGCCGTTGCCGCCCATCATGTCGCGCGCCATGCGGGCGATGTCGAGCGCCTTGCCG
>CAZJTG010000098.1:9115-12835 GCA_964548865.1 uncultured Solibacteraceae bacterium | reverse complement strand
GATTGGGCCGTCGAGATGCGGGACCTGTTCCGCTCAGGCTCCGCGGCCCAGTTCGTGCTCCACGGCAACGTCTTCGACGTGATTCCGCATGGCCAGAAACTCCTGTCCTTGTCGCAGTTCCTCGATGACGTCATGTTCCCGGGCTACGACGTCGTGCTGCACTACGACCGCAGCCGGGGTGTGCGCGCCACGCGCGGCAATCAGGACTGGGCCGACTGGCTCCAGCAGGCCCTCGGTACGCAGCCGGACGCCATGACGTACCTGCGCGAGCCCGGCACCGCGCTCGAGCTTGTAGATCGCTACATCCTCAGGACGCTCAACCTGCGCGCGATCGGCGGCGCGGTGAAGACGCCGCAGCGCATCGCGTTCGTGATTGAATTCGCGTCCTTCGTGGTGCCGCGCGGCGATGCGCTCCAGCTCGGCGGACCGTTCGCCGCCAACGTCGTGAAGGTCCTCGGATGGGCGAACGACCCGGCGATCGCGCAGGCCAACATCGTCACCGTGCTCGTCACCGAGGGCGTCGGCGACCTCAACGATCTCGTCGTCCGCAACCCCCATACGGCGGATCTGCACGTGCCGCTGCCGGGCGAGGCCGGCATGGCGGCGTACGTCCGGACCCTTGCGGCCACGGAATTTCCCAGTCTGGCCGAGATGTCGGATGTGGCGGTTGACGTGCTGGGCTCGCGACTGACCGGCCTCTCGCGCGTCGGCGCCCGCACGGCGATCGCGCTCGCGCTCCGGAACGGCAAGCGGATCACGACGGCCTGGCTCAGCGGCATGAAGAAGGAGATGATCGAGCGCGAGTGCCAGGGCCTCCTGGAGTTCATTGAGTCGCCGTTCACGCTCGACAACGTGGCCGGCCTTGACGCGGTCAAGGCCTGGCTGCGCGAGGACACCTCCCTCCTCAAGCGCGGCGCCCTGCGGACGCTCCCGATGGGCTACCTCATCGCCGGTCGAATCGGGACGGGCAAGACGTTCCTCGTGCAGTGCTGGGCGGGTGAGCTCGGCATTCCGTGCGTCGTGTTCAAGAATTTCCGCGACCGCTGGGTCGGCGCCACCGAATCGAACCTCGAGAAGATTTTCGCGGTGCTGCGCGCCCTCGGTCAGGTGGTAGTGTTCGTCGACGAAGCCGATCAGGCCGCGGGCAGGCGCGAGGGTGGCGACACCGATGGCGGCCTCTCGGGGCGGGTGTACTCGATGCTGGCCAAGGAGATGTCCGATACGCGCAATCGCGGCCGCATCATCTGGGTGTTCGCCACATCCCGCCCCGACCTGCTGGAGGTCGACCTGAAGCGCCAGGGCCGGCTCGACGTGCACATCCCGCTCTTCCCGCCGGAGACGGTGGACGAGCGCAAGGCGCTGCTCCTCGCGATTGCGAAGAAATTGAAGTTCCCGTTGACCGACGCGGACCTGCCGGCGCTCGACGACGTGCGGGGCCTCGGCGGGCACGAACTGGAAGGCGTGCTGGTGCGGGCGCTGCGGATTCATGAACTCTCGGAGGCGCCAAAGCGTCCTTTGAAGGACGTGCTGGCCGAAGTGCTGAAGGAGGTGCGGCCGAGTCCGCACACGCGCAAGCTCGAGTACATGGATCTGGTCGCCGTGAAGGAGTGCACCGATACGCGGTTTCTCCCGGAGAGATTCCGCGCGCTGACGCCGGAAGAACTGGAATCGCAGATCGACGCACTGAAGAGATTCGTCTGAGTCCCGGAGGAGAACACAATGTTTGCGCGCATAGGCAGGTTGCTTCGAGGGTTCCTGGGGTTGTTCATCAGCGGCATCGAGGAAGCCAACCCGGAGGCGCTGATGGAAGCGGCACGATCCGAGTTCCGGCAGAAGATGACGCAGTACAACCTCGCGCTGGCGAAGATGGCAGGCGTGGCGGAACGGCTCCGCGGCCAGGTGAAGTCCAAAGCCGGACGCGCGCAGGAACTCGAGCGCCGCATTCTGGCCAATCACACCGCCGGTAATCTCGAACTCGCCGGGTCGCTCGCGCGCGAGCTGCAGGAGCTCAAGGCGGATCTCCAGACCGACAGCCAGGAGTTGCAGGAGACCGACGAGGCGTATCAGATCAATCTGCGGCAGGCGAAGGTCGCCCAGCAGGACTTCCAGGACAAGGTACGCCGGCTCGAAAAGCAGCTGTCGCAGGTCCAGATCAAGGAAGCCCAGGCCGAGGCGGCGACGGCCATTTCAAACGTCGGCTTCAAAGTCGGCGACCTTGGGGACACGATGAAGACCGTCGAGGACATCCTGCAGAAGCGCTACGAGGTTTCCGCGGGCAAGGCCAGGGTCGCGAAAGACATGGTCGATGTCGGCGCCATTCAGGAAAAAGAGGGCGAGCGCAAGGCTTTGGAACAGCAGGCCCTCGCCGAGTTCCTGGCCAGTCAGGGCATCCAGGCGGCGCCCGCGCAGGCCGCCGCCCCGGCGATCAAGGAAATGGGGCCTGAACGATGAACGGCGACGCCCCGCGACAGCGCGTCACGTTCCTCGGCTGGCTGCTGTCGATCGTCCTGATCGGCGGGCTGGTCGCGCTCGGCGCCTACATGCTCATCGGCCGCGGTGGCGGCGACGAGACCCCAGCCAATGCCGACGCCGAGACCCCGGAGGTCGCCGAAGTCCAGGTAGCGGTGCCGACGCTCGCGCCGCCAGCGCCGGTCGCGATCAAGGACAACGTCATCCCGATCGAGATCAGCGAGTACGCCGGCTACGCCGGGCTCATCGCGGCCAACGGCGGCCTCGATCCGACCGAGAACTCCGTCTTCTTCAAGAACAGCGGCTTCAAGGTGAAGCTGACGATCAGCGAAGACGAAGCCTGGAGCGATCTCAACCAGGGCAAGATCGCGGCGTCGGTGACGACCGTCGACGTGCTGGCGGCCTACGGCCGCCAGCTGCACGCGGTCGTCCCCGCGCAGATCGGCTTCTCCCGCGGCGCCGACGGCATCGTCGTCCGCAGCGACATCAAGCGGATCAACGCCCTCAAGGGCAAGACGATCGCCACGGCGCAGTTCACGGAAGTCGACTTCCTGATCCGCTACCTCGCACAGGAGGCCGGACTGGCCGTGCACGCGCTGGCCAGCCTCGACGCGACGCCGGATCCGGACCGCGTCAATCTCATCTACACCGAGGACGGCTTCGAGGCGGGCAATCTCTTCGCGACGGAACTGAAGTCCGGGAAGAACCGCCTCGCCGGCGCCGTGACCTGGGAGCCGAAGCTCTCGGAGGTCGTGAATGGCAGCAACGGCCAGGCGCACGTCCTCACGACGAACCGCAATCTGCTCATCGTCGCCGACGTGCTGGTCGTGCACAAGGGGTTTGCCGAACAGAACCCGAAGATCGTCGAGGGCCTGGTTGCGGGCCTGCTCGAAGGCAATCGCATGGTGCGGGACCGCGCCGACAGTTACCTCGACGTCATCGGACGCGCCTTCAAGTGGACCCGGGATGAAACGAAGACCGAGCTGTCGCGCGTGCATCTGTCGAACCTGCCCGAGAACACCGCGTTCTTTTCGGGCAAGATCGACGAGGCCGGCAGCTTCGGCGGCATCTATCAGTCGGCCGTGCTCGCGTATGGCAGCGACCTGATCAAGGATCCGCTCGACGCCGATAAGTTCTTCAGCGGCGTCGGTTTGCTCGCGGCCGAGAAATCGGGACTGTTCAAGGACCAGAAGATCGCGATCGCGCCGATTCGGGCGACGGCCGGGGCGACGCTCGAAACCAATCCTCTTC
>CAZJTG010000098.1:0-9105 GCA_964548865.1 uncultured Solibacteraceae bacterium | reverse complement strand
CATCCGGTTCCTGTTCGAGCCGAACTCCGCCGTGCTCGACATGTCGAACCAGGACAACATCAGGAACCTGGAAGCCATCAAGAAACTCGTCGCCGTCAGTCCGGGATCGACGCTGCTGCTCCGTGGGCACGTCGACAACGCGCTCGTCGAGGACTTCCGGAAGCGGGGCGGCGAGAGCTTCGTGCGAACGCAGGCATTGAAGGCCATGGAGCTCAGCAAGAATCGCGCGAGCGAGATTCGCCGCCTGCTCGTCGAGAGATACGGCCTCGACGTCAAGCGCATCGATGTCGTCGGTCGCGGCTGGGAGGAACCGGCCGGGTCGGATTCGGTCGCGAATCGCCGCGTCGAAGTTCAGTGGTTCACCCTGGAGTGATCTGATGTCCAACCTGTACTCGCAACTGGCGGCCCGTCATGGAATCCGGCCCGGCATCTCGCGGCGCGAGATGCTCGCGCGGTCGTTTGCCGCGACGGCGGGGCTGCTGCTTTCGGACCGTCTGTTCGCGCAGGGAAAGGCCGGGCGCGTCGTGGTCATCGGCGCGGGATTCAGCGGCCTGGCCGCGGCGTTCGAGCTGACCCAGGCCGGCTACGACGTCACCGTCGTCGAGGCGCGCAATCGCGTCGGCGGCCGCGTCCTGACGTTCAGGGACATGGTCCCCGGCAAGACGGTCGAGGGCGGCGGTGAGCTGATCGGCGCGAATCATCCGCGCTGGATCCGGTACGCGGATCGCTTCAAGCTGCCGCTCATCGAGGCCACCGAAGAGGACGCGGAGGCCCCGGTCGTGATCGACGGCAAGCGGCTCACGTCGGACGAGTCCGACACGCTGTGGGAGGAAATGGAAGCGGCGTTCGCGCAGATTGACGCGGACGCCGGCCGGATCGCGAATCCCAGCGAGCCCTGGCGCGCGCCGAATGCCGAAATCCTCGATGGGCGGTCGTTCGGCGCGTGGATCGACCGGCTGTCGGTCTCGCCGCTCTGCAAGGCGGGCCTGCACACTTTGATGACGGCCGACAACGGCGTGGCGCCGGCATGGCAAAGCTACCTTGGTGACCTGGCGATGATCCAGGGTGGCGGCGGAGCGAAACGATACTGGCTCGAGAGCGAGACCCACCGCTGCGGCGGCGGGAATCAGCAACTCGCCGAGAGGCTTCGCGACGCCATCGGGGCGGCGAAGGTGATCGTACGGATGCCCGTGCGAGCCGTGGCCGTGAACGAGCGGGCCGCGCGCGTGACGCTCGCCGACGGCAAGACGATCGAGGCCGACCACGTGATTCTCACCGCGCCGCCCTCGACCTGGAATCGCATCAAGTTCGATCCCGCGCTGCCCCTGTCGCTCGCACCGCAGATGGCTACGAACGTGAAGATGCTGCTGGCCGTCGGCAGCCGCTTCTGGCGGGCGGCCGAACTGTCGCCGGAGCTGCTCAGCGACGGGCCGGTGTCACTCACGTGGGATGGCACTGACGGCCAGCCCAGAGGCGCGGGTGCGCTGCTGGTGGCGTTTTCGGGCGGCAACGCCGCGGACACGTGCCGCGAATGGCCGGCCGCCTCGCGCACGGAGAACTACCTGGCGAACCTCTCGCGGGTGTACCGCGGACTCCGGCCGGCATTCGTGAAGGCGCGGTTCATGGATTGGCCGTCGGACCCATGGTCCAAGGGCTCGTACTCCTTCCCGGCTCCGGGACAGGTCACGACGCAGGGCCCGACCCTGCGCGCCGGTATCGGCCGGCTCCATTTCGCCGGGGAGTACACCAGCTACGCGTTCATGGGCTACATGGAGGGCGCGCTCGAGTCGGGCGAAGCCGTGGCGCGGCGCATCGCGACCAGGGACGGCGTCGTCAGGAGCGCGCTCGCGTGATGACGGCCGCCGTCCGCGCCTGGGTCGTGCTGGCCGTCGCGGCTGGCCTCTTCGGTGCCGCCTGCCGCGCGGCCGAAGATCCGGGGGCCGACCGCCGCGGGGAGCCCATGGAGGCCGACAACCCGCTCTTGAAGGCGCTCACCCCACCCGCGGCAGCCGCGACACGAGAGGGGCTCGCTGCGGCGATCGTCATCGACACGTCCGGCAGCATGGAGCAACCGGCCGCCAAGGGCAACAGGACGCCGAAGATCGACTACGCCCGCGCGGCCGCCCGTGACATCGTCGCGCAGTTCGCGCGCTACGCCGAGGACCACAAGGGCGAGCCCGTGCTGCTCGCCATCTATGAGTTCAGCAACCGTTCCGGCCAACCGCGATGCCGCGAAGTCGTGCCGATGTCGCCACCCGATCGCGAACGCGCCAGCAGCGCGATCGAACGATTGCGGGCCGACGGCGGCACGCCTATCGGCGACGCCATGGTCACGGCCAAGCTCGGGCTCGACGCGACCGGCCTGGCGCGCAAGCACCTGCTCGTCATCACCGATGGAGAAAACACGGACGGCTACTCGCCGGATGAAGTCGCCGTCGCGATCAACAAGCGGCCCGAGGTCGAGCGGCCGTCCGTCTATTTCGTGGCTTTCGACATCGACGCGAAGATCTTCGCGCCCGTCAAGAACGCCGGCGGGTTGATCATGAGCGCCGCAAGCGGCAAAGAACTGAACGACACGCTCGATATGCTCTTGCGCGGCAAGATCCTGATCGAGAAGTAGCCCGCGGCAGGATTGAGGCGGAAACCGGCCGACGGATCGCGCCGCCGGCCGAGTCCATGTCGTGCTACGCCAGGGGGCGCATGAAGGTGATCTTGTACCCGTCCGGATCGCTCACAGAAAACGAGCGAACGCCCCAGCCATCAACAGGCTCATGGTCGAGTGTGCCGCCGTTCGCCTTGATGCGTCCGGCGTACGCGTCAATGTCGGGCCCGGTCGTGATGTAGATTCGAACGCCCTGCCCTTTCTGCCGATCCCGGCCGAGTTTCCAGTCGTCCTGTCCGATGTTGATCGTGATGTTTCCGAACGCCACGGATCCGCCTCGGTAAACGCCGTCAACCTCCCAGTGGTCCTTGCGGGAAAACCCAAGGACGTCGCAGTACCACGCGATGGTACGGGCGGCGTCGTTGGCCGTAAACCCGGGTGTCACGGCGACCGGCGCGTATCCGTTCGGCCGGGCCGGCCGGGCGCTCGCCCGCGCCGCTCTGCGGGGCGCCGCCTTTTTCGCGGCCTTCCGGACTGCCTTCTTTTTCGTGGCGGGTTTCGCCTTCGTGCGTGTCTTCTTCTTTGCCATCAGTGCGTCTTCTCCTTTGGATCCTTCGGGCGACACGATTCTATCGCCACCCGGGAAAATGCGGCGGGGGCGGTGATACCCTAATAAGGCTATGACCATGACGCTTACCGTCCGAACCCTGTTGTCCACCGCGTTGGCCGTGCTCGTGACTGCCGGAGTTCCGGCGCAAGCGTCGGCAGAACAGCAGAGCCAGCCCGACCGCGTCCATTCGGTGCGGAGGCTCGGTGGCCCGACGCGATTCGTGGCCCCGGTACGGACCGTGGACGCCCTCAAGCGATCAATGGCGAGGCCGGCCATCCAGAAGGACCTGACGACCGTGCTGGGTCAAGTCGGGCTGTCCTCGATCGAGGCTGAAGTGCGCCGCATCCTGGCCGCAGGCGAGGTGACGGAAGCGACGCTGACCACAGGCACCACCCTGGAATGGATGGCGCGCCGCCGCGGACGGCGTCCCGATGCCCTGCGGAATGTGCGCTGGGACGGAAAGGCGCCGATCGAGGGCTACGAGTTCACGATCGACGACCTGAATCGGACGTATACGTTCTTCGTGCCGAAGACGTGCGGCAACCTGAGCCTCGTTCGCCAGGAGCCGAGCCGCGAGGCCGCGCGTCGCGCTGAAGTCGCGCGCGCCGAGGCTGCCCGCCAGGAGGCCGCGCGCCAGGAAGCGGCGCGCCAGGAAGCCGCGCGTCAGGAAGCCGCGCGTCAGGAAGCGGCCCGGCAGGAAGCGGCCCGGCAGGAAGCCGCGCGTCAGGAAGCGGCGCGCCAGGAAGCCGCCCGCCAGGCGGCGGCGCGTCAGGCCGAAGAGGCGCGGAAGGCCGAGGCCGCGCGCGTCGAAGCCGCGCGTGTCGAGGCGCTTCGGCTGGCCGAAGAGCGCGATCTCCGCCTGCGCCCGTTCATCGGGGGTCTGTTCGGCAAACAGCACGGTCGTGCGAGCGTCCCGGCCGAGTGCGGAGGCTGTCTGATCGCGGGGGCCAGCGCCGGTCTCGCGATGAAGCTCAACGCAAACGAAAAACTGACATTCGCGCCGGCGGTGGGCTTCGCCTCGAATCTCGAGGAGGGCGGACGAGTCGCGGTCATCCTCGACGCTCCGATCAACTACAACTTCAGTAACGGCAGCTTTGTCGGCAGCGGCATCACCGCGTGGGATATCGGTCACGGCGACAACCGCACGTTCGGCTGGCTCGTGGGCGCGGGCGTTCCGGTGTGGAAGAACGACGTCCGGAAGCACGAGTTGCAATTCGTCATCGAATGGCGCCAGATGTTCACTGAGAAGCGGGAGCCGTACGACGTCCGCCATATGGGGTGGCTCGGCCTGCGGTACCTCTTCAAGTAAGAGGTGCGGGGCCGGTTCGCGTTGAAGTGTCCGAGGGAATGAGAGCGGTCTTCGGTCTGACGTCGTCCGGTTTAATGCAGCCGGAATTCGAGTACTAGTCCGACCCGGGTCGCGACCGGCCGGCCGTCCTTGCTGAGGCCGGCCTTGAAGAGCCACTTCTTGGCGGCATCCATGGCCGCCTGATCACGTCCGTAGGTCCGATCGAGCGACTTCGTCACGCGGACGTCGCCGACCGTGCCGTTTTCGAGCACGATGATCTCCAACTCGACCTGGCCCTGAATCTTGGCGCGCATGGCCTCGCTCGTGTACTTGGGCTTCTCTTCCCGGCGAACTTCCGGCCAGCTGACGCCATTGCCCGGCGCGTAAGCTCCGCCGCCAAATCCGCCACCCGTTCCGGCACCGACACCATTGCCGGTGCCCGTACCCACGCCGCCTCCGCGGCCACCGCCACCATAGTTCGCCATCGAAATCAAGTTCGCACCCGAGGCCTGGAGCACGGTCGAGTTGGTCGTGATCGGCGCCACGAGCGTCGGCAGGGGCGGTGGTTCGACCGGCACCGGCACCTCGATGGGCACAGGCGTCGGCGCCTTGGTGGCCGGAATTTCCAACTTCTTCGCGGGCGCGGGCGCGGGACTTCCGCCGCCGCCGCCGCCCGGGCCGGGTTGCGGGACGAACGCCATCTTGAATTCGAGCGGGATGGTCTGGTTCAGCACCTGCTGGGGCACCACGGCGAAGACCGCCAGCACGAGAGCGACCAGTCCGCCATGGATCAACAGCGAGGTGCCGAGCGCGCGGCCGAGTTTGCGATCGTCCTCGTGGGCATACACGCCATCCGCCCCGAGCCAGCCACTCGCGGAAATCGCTCCACGGGCTTGCGCGGGTTCGGTGGAATCCGGCGCGTTCGGCGTCGTCGGGCTGGCGCTCATCGGAAGCTCGGAATCTGTTGACAGTATACCCACTTGTCTCGCCCCGGCGTTTCACGCACGCCGTCTCTCCACTTAGAGTGCAAGACGGGTGCCTTGGCCGGATCGTTCACGATCGGCGCGGTTTTGCACGGAAACGTCACAAACGGAGTTCCGGGCGTCCACTTCCGGCGGCACAGGCGCCTTGCGACGATGGGGTGTAGAATCACTACGTCACGCCGGGAGTGTCCGGCAGGAGTCGCCCATGCTTGGACTACGCCTTCCTGAACTGCTGGTCATTCTCTTCATCGTCATTCTGATCTTCGGTGCGAACCGCCTGCCTGACCTGGCGCGCGGGATCGGCAAGAGCATCAAGAACTTCAAGGACGCCAGCAAGGAAGGCGCCGACAGCAACAAGAACGGCTAGAGCACGACCCGCACGTCCCCCGTCCGCCGCGTCACCCGTTCACGATCCAGCCACTCGAGCAGCGGAATGGCGTGCTTCCGGGTGAGTCCGAAGCGCGCCTTGAACGTCCCGACGTCGAGCGTCACTTGCCCGCCCGCGGGCGTGCCCTGACGCAGCGACCCTACCGCGAGCCTGAGCGCCGCCAGCGCCTCCTGATGGAACAGCAGGCCGCCGGCCCTGACCACTCGTTTCTCCAGAAGAAGCCACTGAATGGCGCGATCGACCTCGGCGGGACTGGCGTCGGCGAGACCGGCCAGGCTGGCCCGGTCGGGTGGAGCGAGCGCCCCTTCGCGCAGCATCTGTTCCAGGGTGCCGCGTAAGGCCTGCTCGGAGGCTGACACTGTCGGTGCGTGACTTGCGAGCGCGATGCGGTCGGACCCGCGAATCACGCCGCGCGCCTTCAGCCGTTCGACAACGGCCCCCACGAATTCCGCCGGCGCCTGCCGGCCCCGATCGCGAATCGCCGCCGGGCCGAGTCCCGGCTCGAGCGGACTGCCGCGATGGAAATCCTGGAGGGCGGCGAGCACCGCAGACTCCCAACGCTCCACCACGCCCACGGCGACGACGTGTTCGGCGATCCGAACCGCGGCGCCTTCCGCGATGAGCCGTTCGATCACCGATACCGCGGTCGCACGGTCGAGACCGCCGCGCCTGACGAGATCCTGGACGCCGAGGCCGAACTCGGCGCGCTCGCGGAGGAAGGCGGTCACGGGTGCTTCCGGACGCGCGAGTTCCTGAAACCGCTCCAGGGAGGCCTCGCGACGAACGCCAGCCAACGCGGGTTCGGGATCGAGGACCCGCGCCCCTCCAATGGTCGTCGTCGGCGAACCCGCGCGCAGGATCAGGCGGTCGCCACGCGTCGCCGCCAGCGGCGACTCGAGTCGAAGGCGTGCGAAGGCCGCCGCCCCGGGCGCGACCTCCACGCCCGCGTCGCCGGGTCGAACGCGCACCCACGCCGCGGCCGGAGTGGCCCGCGTCGCCGCGATCGACAGCCGGGCGCCGGTTTCGCTCGACCCGGCGTGGACGCGCACGCGCGCCCCATGCCGCAGCGGCGGCGCGTCGGCGATGGCCTCGATTTCCACATCGATCCGGCTGGCCATGGCGAGCGACCCTTCGGTCGCGATGGTCTGCCCCCGTCGGAGCTCGCGCGTGTCGAGGTCGGCCAGGTTCACCGCGACGCGATCTGGCGCCGCGGCGCTTCCGACCTTCTGGCCGTGCACCTGGATGCCTCGCACGCGGGACGTGCGCGCCGCCGGGAAGATGGCGACTGAATCGCCCAGCGCGATACGGCCGGAGACCAGCGTGCCCGTGACAACCGCGCCGAATCCCTTCATCGCGAACGCCCGATCGATCGGCAGCCGCACGATGCCCGGTCGGTCCTGCCGCGCCGGGCGGCCGGCCAGCGCCGCGCGCGCCTCGGCCAGCTCGTTCAGTCCCGTGCCGGTTCTTGCCGACACTTCGACCACCCCGGCACCATCGAGGAAGCTGCCCGCCACGAGGCGCATCGCCCCCTCCCGCGCGCGCCCGATGGTCGCCTGGTCGGCCGAGTCGGTCTTGGTCAGCGCCACGACGCCGCGATCCAGACCGAGCAGCCGGCAGATTTGAAAATGCTCGCGCGTCTGGGGTCGGACGCCTTCGTTGGCGTCGATGACGAGCAGTACGGCGTCAATGCCGCCGGCGCCCGCCAGCATGTTCCTGACGAAGCGCTCGTGTCCCGGTACGTCGACGAATGCGATCCGAGTCGCCCCGTGCGTGACGTGCGCGAACCCCAGGTCGATCGTGATGCCGCGCGCCTGCTCCTCCTTGAGCCGGTCGGGATCGGTACCGGTCATGGCTTTCACGAGCGTGCTTTTGCCGTGATCGATGTGTCCGGCGGTCCCGATGACGATCGTCTTCACGCGAGTCTCGTGCGGTGCGGTCGGCCTCGTTATCGTCGCTGGCGCCGCTGACGCCGTTCGGACCGTCCGGGCCGATTGCGCCGGCGCTGTTCCGGGCGCCGCGGTTCGTCGCGCTTCGGGCGTGCGCTCGTCACGCGCGGACCGCGATTTCGTTCGGACCGTCGCACGAGGTCCAGAATTTCGGTGAGACCCAGGTCGATCTGCCGCCGTTCCATGTCGACTCGGATGACCTGAACCCGGACCTTATCGCCCAGGCGGTAGGCGCGCCCGTTCTTCTCGCCGCGCAGCACGTGCGCGCGCTCGGCGAACCGGTAGTAGTCATCCGCCATGGTGGACACGTGCACCATGCCCTCGACGAAGTGCTCCACGAGTTCGATGAACAAGCCGAACGCGCTGACGCCCGTGACGTAGCCCTCGAATTCATCGCCGACCTTGTCGGCCATGAAGCGGACCTTCTTCCATTGCACGAGTTCGCGCTCCGCGTCGTTGGCCCGGCGCTCGCGCTCCGACGTGTGGCGGGCGGCCTCGGGCAGATCCGCGGCCATCTCCGCGAGTTGTTCCGCGTCCGGCCGCGTGCGGGCGGCCCTGAGCGATCGGTGCACGACGAGGTCCGGGTACCGGCGGATCGGCGACGTGAAGTGCGTGTAGCTGTCGGCGGCGAGGCCGAAGTGTCCGAGGTTCTGCGGATCGTACCGGGCCTTCTGCATCGTGCGGAGCATCAGGAACGCGATCGGCCGCTCTTCGGGCGTACCGGCGATCTTGGCCACAAGCTTCTGAAAGTCCCTCGGCGCCAGGTCCGTGCCCGAGCGGCTGAGCCCGTAGCCCAGAGTCGAGATGAACTCCTCGAACACCTCGACCTTCGCCGGATCGGGGTCCTCATGCACGCGATAGAGCGTCGGCATGCCGAGCTTGTCGAGGTGCGCCGCCACGGTTTCGTTGGCGAGCAGCATGAACTCCTCGATGAGCCGGTGCGCAACGTTGCGCTCCGAGGCCACGATCGCTTCGACGAGCCCCGCCTCGTCCAGCACGATCTTGGATTCCTGCAGATCGAAATCGATCGAGCCCCGTCGGCGCCGGCGGCTGTTGAGAATCGTGAAGAGCTCGTGCATCCGCTCGAACATCGGCACGAGCGGACGGTAGCGCTCGATCACGTCCGGCGCCCGGTCGGTGAGGATCGCGTTCACGGCCGTGTAGGTCATCCGCTCGCTCGAGTGGATGACCCCGTCGTGCATTTCGTAGCGCAGGACCGCGCCGGTGCGGCGGGCCACTTCCATGAGGCACGACTGCACGAGCCGGTCGACGTGCGGATTCAGGCTGC
>CAZJTG010000097.1:0-12841 GCA_964548865.1 uncultured Solibacteraceae bacterium | reverse complement strand
TTGCACGTCCTGACCTGTCATGCACCACCTTCTGGTCCGTCTATCCTAAGCTGGTGCACGCCTGATGGCCAACCTGACCCATTCAGACGCTGAGACACGACAGATCTGACCGATCTCGAAAACCACGACGCCAACCTCAGGGAGTGCCCCCAAGGTTGGCGTCGTTGGCGGCGTTAACGTCGCTGGTGTCGTTGGCGTCGCTGCTATCTCTTGTTCACGAGAATCGCCTTGACCCAGCCGCTCACGCCGGCCGCGTTGGTCACGTTGACGTAGTCGTCCTTCACGCCTCCGGTGACGATCATCTCGTCGCCGCGGGCGAACGTGCCCATGACTTTCGACTTGTCGGACGCGTCCGCGTACATCGGCACGTTGCCGATCTTGGGGGTCAGCACGTCGCCCTCGTTCATCACCACGCCGGCCTTGGTTGTGGCGCCCTTGGCGGCTTCTTCCTTGAGCGAACCGACGTTGCGCTGCAAGCTGGGATCGCCGCGCACGGCGTCGACCAGTTTGTTGTAGTTGTCCATGAACGCGGCCGCAATGATCTTGCCTTCGTTCGTGTTGCCGTAGCCGCCACCGGCCGCGCCGAAACCGCCGCCGAACAAGCCGGCGCCAAGTTTCATGTCGGCCTTTCGCGTGCTGCCTTCAGCCGCCGCCACCTGCACGGTCGTGCGGGTGTCGGCAAGGAGCATGCTGGTCTGAGCCTCCTTGAACTTGAGGCCGCCCGCCACCGCGCCAACGAGCCCGCCCCCAAGACGGCTTGCGAGTCCACCACCGACGCCACCGGCGTTGCCCTCTGAGAACACCACACTCGGCGTCAGCACGTAGTCAGCGGTCACCATCTGGCCGCCGCCCATGTTCGACCCGGCGCGCGTCTGTCCGCCCTGCGCGAGCTGCCGCTCCTGCATCGCGTTCTGCATGCCTGCGCCGCGCTCGACGACGATGAAGCAGTTGGACTGCTGGATCATCATGCGGATGAGCCCCACCGGCGACGAGAGCTTGTAGCGCAGCAGCGCGGTAATCACTTCGCTCTGCGGCTCGACGACCGCGACCGCGCCCATGGGCTTGTCGCAGCGCTCGAGGCCTTCGGGCGCGTTGCTGCCGCTCGTGCCGGCGTTTCCCTTGATGACGCTGCCGCCCTGCCCGGGCTTAGCGGTTGTCATCCCTCCCTGCGCTGCGGCGACGCCCGCCATCGCGACAAAGCAGGCCGTCGTGAACGCCATTCCTCGAATCACTGAAACTCCCATCGAATCCTCCGTCCGGGTCACTTCGAAAATCGGTGCCCGTTTTTTAGCATGAACGGGGCCCGCCCAGGTGTGAAAAGATGTTGCATGGGCCTCGCCGCACGAACGCTGATTCTGTTCGCGAGCGCCCTGACGATCCCCCAGGCCCAGGGCAAGGAATCGGCCGAACTTCTGGCCGCGCGCCAACATTTCTACTCGGCACGGTTCATCGACGCCGCCTCGGCCGCCGAACCGCTGACCCGGTCGGGCAGCGAAGTGCTCGCGGCCTTCGAACTGCGCACGTCAGCCCTGCATTTCCAGATGAAACGGCTCCTCGACGGCGCGACGAACAAGCCGAAGGCCTTCAAGGCCTGCGCGGATTGCCAGCCCCTCCTGGACGCCTTCATGAAGGACCTGACAGCCGGCAAGGCCCTCGCCCGGTCCCTGCTGAAGGCCGACCCCCGCAACGAAACCGCGCAGTTCTATCTCGGCAAGCTGGACCTCAATTACGTGTGGATGCAACTGGCCACGCTGGGCAAGCGAACGGGCTGGGGCGAGTACTGGAACGCCCGGCGCTCGATGGACGCGGTCCTCAAAGCCAACCCGGCCAATATCCGCGCCCGGGTCTCGCGCGCGTGGATTGAGTACATCGTGGACACCCGGGTCCCGTGGGGCCTGCAGTGGACTCTCGGCGGTGGCGACCGCAAGAAGGGCCTCAAAGTCCTGATGGACGCCGCCTCAGCCGCGACGGCCGATGTGTATGTAAAGGCCGAGGCCGAGTTCGCGCTGTGGGAAATGCTGGTCCAGGAGAAGCGAACGGCGGACGCCACCGAAGTCGCCAGGCGATTGCTCGAGCAGTTCCCCGACAATCAGGACTTGAAGAAATTCCTCAGCAAAATGCCGTGACCTGACCTGTCACGGTCCCCGCCTACCTTGGGACCATGACGAACGGCTCCCCCACGTCCAACCGCATCGTTGACCTGCTCCGCTACAAGGCCGATTGCGGTCAGCGCCGCCTCGACTTCGAGCCCGCGGCGAACCAGATGCCGTCAGTGGCCTCCGTCAGGCCGTTCCGGCCGCTCAGCGCCGACGCGGTCAAGCATCGCGAACGGATGCTGGGCTATCTGTCGGCCCTGAAGGGGCGCCCTGCGACGCGCGCGTAAGGCGCGCCTCTACTTCGCCTTCGCATTCAGCTCGCCCAGTCCGTGCGACTGGCCGCAGACGGCGCACGGCGTCGGCGGATCCGTATTGCTGACGCGGTGCTTCACCGGCGTGAGCGTCTTCAGATACGCAAAGAGATCGCCCATGTCGCCATCGGTCAGGTTGCGGAAGTGCGCGAACGGCATGATGTGATTGAGCATGCGGCCGCCCACCTGGCCCGTCCGCAGCGTCTGCATGAACAGCGACTCGTCATAGTGCGCGATGCCCGACGGATCCGGCGTGATGTTCATGCTGAAGACGCGCTTGCCGGACTGTCCAGGATCGTCGAAGTACCCGCCACCGCCGAAGTCCAGGCCCGGCAGCGGCAGACCCTGCGCATCGGTTGCGGTGTGGCAGGTGTGGCATTCGGCAAGACTCACGAGGTACTTGCCTCGTTCGGCAGGCGTCGCGGCCGGGTGCGACGGCTGCGGCGTCGCGATCGGCGTCGGCATCGTCTTCACCAGGTACTCGAGCGGCCCGGGAAGATTTCGCGCCGGCACGACGTTCTTCACGGCGGGGATCGTCCGCAAGTACACGACGATGGCCTTCACATCCTCGTCGTCCATCTTCGAGAAATTGAGGTAGGGCATCACGGGGAACAGGGCCGTACCGTCCTTGCGAACGCCCTCCCGGATGGCGCGCGCCACTTCGTCGTCCGTCCATGACCCGATGCCGGTCTCCATGTCGGGCGTGATGTTGCGCGAGGGAATGTTGTTGAGCTCGGGAATGGGCATGACCCAGCCCGCGCCCTTCTTCGCCTCGATGATCGGATACTCGGGATTCGTGAAATCGTGCTCGCTGTGGCAGTGGAAACAGAACGCGACGGTCTCGACGAGGTACCTCCCACGGGCCAGCCGGGCCTCCGTGACTTCGAACTTCTCACTCGACACGGGCCGGGCATCGGGGCCCAGGACAACCTGCCACCCGACGGCCGTGATGCCTCCGAGGACGAGCAGCGCCAACACGACGAGAAGGCCGAGAACAATGGTCTTTGTGCGAACGGCCATGCACTCCTCCGGGGACGACGAATTGAAGCGCGCATCGTAGCACGGTGAACCGGCAGACCGTTGCGCCCGTATCATCCGGTCATGCGCCTGTCACCCTTCCGATCCCACCGCGCGACCGCCGCGCTCGGCATCCTCCTTCTCGCAGCGACCGTCTCGGCCTGTGGCCTCGAGTTCTCGACGGGCGTTGAGGCCAGGGAGGCCTGGACGAAGACGTACAAGGTCAAGGCCGGCGCCACCGTGGAACTACGCGAGCCCAACGGGCGGATTCGCGTCGAGGGCACGGACGGTGACGAGGTCACCATCAACGCCACGCGCGTCGCGAAGGGCCCGAACGACGAAGCCACCAAGGCGGCCCTCGCCGAGGTGAAGATCAGCGACACGGCCACGGCCGACGGAGTCCAGATTGACAGCAATACGTCGTCGGGGATGAGCTTCCGGGTCTCGAAGCGCGTGGACTACGACGTGAAGATGCCGCGCGACGGCCAGCTCACGATCCGGAACACGAACGGCGAGATCCGGGTCGTCTCGGTGGCTGGCTTCGTGAAGATCGAATCCACGAACGGCGATATCGAGCTGCGGGGCATCGAGAAGGGAGCCGAGGTCACGGCCACGAATGGCCGTATTCAGATCGAGATGGCGTCGGTCGGCGACGGCGGTGTTCGGTGCAGAACGACCAACGGGCAGATCGTGCTCACGCTGCCGGCGAGCTCCAAGGCCAATCTCGCGGCACGGGTAGTCAACGGCGTCGTCCACACGGAGAATCTGTCGCTCGCGTCGAGCGACTCGTCGTATCGCCGCCTGGACGCCACGCTGGGCGGCGGCGGCCCGCAGATCCGGCTCGACACGACGAACGGCGAGGTCAGGATTGTCGGAAAGTAGGTCGCGTCAGGAGGCCCGGGCCCGAGTGATCGACTTGACGAGTTTGGTCAGCACGTTGCCCGGCCCGACCTCGACGAATTCCGCCGCTCCGCGATCAATCAGGTAGACCATCGAATCGAGCCATCGCACCGCGCTCCCGATCTGGCGAGCGAGCGTCTCGCGGACGGCGTCAGCTGCGTACGGTGCGGCCGTCGCGTTGGCGATGACCGGAATCATCGGCGCGGCGAACGCGTATCCGCCAAGGAACGACGCGAACTCGGCCATGGGCTCGCGCATGTAGCGGGAGTGGAACGGCGCGCTCACTTTCAGCGGCACGAACAGCTTCACGCCCGCCGCCTTGAACTGCGGCTCCACCGCGGCGATATCGGCCGTCGGGCCCGCGATCACCGTCTGTTCGAATGAGTTGAAATTCGCGACATCCAGGCGACGGCCTTCGTCGGTGCCCTCGAGGATTTCCTGAATCCTCGCCGGTGCCATCCCGATCACGGCCGCCATGCCGCCGCCGGTGACCTGTCCCATCAGCGCCCCCCGGCGTTTGACGAGCGCGAGGCCGGTCGCGAAATCGAACGCCCCGGCCGCGAGCAAAGCGTTGTACTCACCGAGGCTGTGGCCGGCCACAAACGCGGGCGCGACCGCGCCATCCTCGACGCGCGCCCGGTACGTCATCGCGTTGACGACGAAGAGCGCGGGCTGCGTGAACTGCGTGAGCCCGAGCTCGGAGCGCGGATCGTCCACGCACAGTTCACGAATGGAGTACCCGAGGAGGTCGTCCGCCTGCGCGGTCCAGTCCGCGAAACGATCGAACAGCGGAGCGCCCATGCCCTTTGACTGAGAACCCTGACCCGGAAAGAGACACGCTGTGGACATGATGATTGGATGTGGTGCGGCGAGCCGCGCCATACTATCGCAATGGCTCGGCCGGCGTCACCGATCGCGCGGGGAGAGATCGCCGCATACCTCGCGCATGCCGACGCGTTCGCCGCCGACGCGCACCGGGTGGCGCGCGCGCTCGACTGGATGTCGGCCGGCGAACGGGAGCGCTACGCGCGGTTTCGTCACGATCGCGATCGATGGATGTTCGCGCTGGGCCGCGAAATGGCACGCACGCTGGTCGGCGACGCCCTCGACGTCGCGCCCGGGGCCTGGCTCTGGCGTGAGGGCCCCCACGGACGGCCGGAGATCGCCTCACCCGCCGGAGACCTCCACTTCAACCTCTCGCACTCTGCGGGCGTCGTCGCATGCGTGCTCGGCCGCGGCCGCGCGATCGGCGTCGACCTCGAGAACCTGGCCCGCCGCCCGCCTGACCCGGCCATCGTCTCGCGGTACTGTTCGGCCGCCGAAGCCGAGGACGTCTGCGCGCGAGCGGAGGGGTGGAGCGATCGATTCCTGACCTACTGGACGCTGAAGGAAGCGTACCTCAAGGCCCGGGGACTCGGGATCGCAGTGCCCCTCTCGGACATCTCGTTCTCGCTGGGTCCGGAGCCGGACCAGGCGCGCGTCGAGTTCCTGAAGTCGCTGGCAGGCACGGACGACCGCTGGACGTTTCACCTGACGCGGATCGCTCCGCACCACCTCGCAGCCGTGGCGATCGAGGTCACGGACGGCGCGACGCCCGCGTTCGCGTTCCACGAGTACGCGGTCGCCGCACGGCGGACCTGAAGGCCGGCGTCCACCACGTAATGGCCGCCCCACGCCTGCTCGCCACGAGCGACATCCACATCAGCCATCGCGCCAATCGTGAAGCGCTGGCCGACGCCGGCTACCATCAGGACGACTGGCTGATCATCGCTGGTGACGTCGGCGAGAAGCCCGAACACCTCTCCTGGACGCTCGACTTGTTCCAGCGGCGATTCGCTCGAATCATCTGGACGCCTGGCAATCACGACCTGTGGTGCCCGCACGGGGCCACGGACCGCACGCGAGGCCAGGCCAGGTACGACGAGCTCGTGGCCATCTGCAGGGACGCGGGCGTCATCACGCCTGAGGACCCGTTCGTCCGATTCGGCGGCGACGGCGGTCCGATCGTCGTGCCGATGTTCCTGCTGTTCGACTATACGTTCAGGCCACCGGACATCGCCCTCGAAGAGGCCGTGCCGTGGGCGCGCGAGAGCGGTGTCGTGTCCGGCGACGAACAGATGCTCAGTCCCGAGCCCCATCCGACGATTCCCGCGTGGTGCCACGAACGGTGCGACGTGACGGCTGCCCGGCTGGACGCGCTCTCGCCCGGCACGGAAACGATCCTCATCAACCACTGGCCCCTTCGGTACGACCTCGCCCGGCCACCGCGCGTGCCGCGATTCTCGATCTGGTGCGGCACGACGCGCACGGAGGACTGGGCCGTCCGGTATCACGCGCGGGCGGTCGTGTCCGGGCACCTGCATCTGCGGACGACGATGTGGCGTCATGGCGTCCGATACGAAGAAGTCTCTCTCGGCTATCCGCGCGACTGGCGTCAGGAGCGCGGCTTCGATTGGTACCTCCGGGAGATCCTGCCCGGGGACTCCAGGGACGCCCAGCGCTTCGTGCCACCGCGCGACCCGTTCCGTTGATATCATTCGCGCGATCGTGAAGAGGATGCGCGTCCTCGTGCTGATGCACGACTACCTGGTGCCGCCAGACGACGTCACCGGTGTGGACACGCAGACGGCGCCCTGGCGGACCGAGTACGACGTGCTGTCGACGCTCCGCGACGGTCTGGGTCACGACGTCCGCGTGCTCGGCGTCAAGGACGACCTCGGCGCCATCCGGCAGGCCAACGACGAGTTCCGGCCCCACATCGCCTTCAACCTGCTCGAGGCGTTCCACGAGGTCGGCACGTTCGACCAGAACGTCGTCTCGT
This sequence comes from uncultured Solibacteraceae bacterium, assembly GCA_964548865.1. GTDB lineage: Bacteria > Acidobacteriota > Vicinamibacteria > Vicinamibacterales > SCN-69-37 > DASUGC01. The sequence continues at coordinate 5,696 of CAZJTG010000097.1, read as the reverse complement.
ACCTCGAACTGCTTCGGCTTTCGTATACCGGCTGCAACCCCAGGGGCATGTTTCTGGCGCGCGACAAGGCGCTGTCGAAGAAACTGCTCCATTACCACCGCGTCCCCGTGCCGGAATTCACGGTCGTCGTGCGCGGCCGCAAGCCCAGACTTCCGAAACGGCTGACCTATCCCCTCATCGTGAAGCCGCTGACACAGGAGTCGTCGATCGGCATTTCCCAGGCTTCTGTCGTTCCTGACGAGGCCCGGCTGCGCGAGCGGGTCCAGTTCATCCATGACTCCATCCGCACCGACGCCATCGTGGAGCGCTTCATCGACGGGCAGGAACTTTATGTCGGCGTCCTGGGGAACCAGCGGCTGCAGGTGTTCCCGGTCTGGGAGATGACGTTCGCGAACATGCCCGAAGGCCAGCACCGGATCGCGACCGAGCGCGTGAAGTGGAACGTGAAGTACCAGGCCAAGGTCGGCATCGCCACCGGAGAGTCGAAGACACTCTCGCCCGAGGCCGTCGAAGAGGTTCGCTATGTCGCGCGCCGCGCGTACAAGGTCCTCGAACAGAGCGGCTATGCGCGAATTGACCTGCGGCTCGACGCGAGCGGCCGCGCGCATGTGATCGAAGCCAACCCCAATCCGCAGATCGCGCGGACGGAGGACTTCGCCGCGTCGGCCGCCGCCGCGGGACTGGACTACCCCGCGCTACTGCAGCGGATTCTCACCACGGGGCTTCGCTGGGAACCGGAGCGACTCGGGTAAAACGACATCAACGACGCCAACGACGCCAGCAAGCGCCAACCTACGGCATGATCGACGGACCGATGGCAGCCCGGCTGGGTCGGCCTCGGTTCCGCCAGGCCTGATTGTGGCTGTTGCCAACACCCCAATCACGACGGCGGTGGATGCCTCGGGCAACTTTCGGCTGACGAATGTCCCCCGGACTCGCGAACGTGTTGTTCAACGCGCCTGGCCTCGCGGCACGGGCCTGAACCTCAACGGCATCGTTTCGGCATTCACCGGCACGGCAACGGCGTTCCAGTTCGCGGTCGACGGGCGGCTGGTCAAAGGCGACGGCCAGACCGAGTTCTTCGGCAACTCGCGCTTCAGCGATCTCGCAAACGGGGCTCGCGTCGAGGTGAAGGGCGCCCAGCGTGACGCGTTCGTCTACGCGAATCGAATCAAAGTGAACTGACCAGACCGGACCTCAGGGCCGGCGCGTCAGCCACTCGGCGTAGAGGTCAGGCCGGCGGTCCTTCAGCAGCAACCGCCGCGCGTGCGACTTCGCGGTCTCGGAGAGATCGATGTCGGCAAGCAGAAGCGCGTCCTCGAGCTTCGGGGCCCGTGCCCGGACCGCGCCTTCGGGGCCGCAGACGAACGATTCGCCGGCGAACGTGAGCCGTTCTTCCCGGCCGACGCGATTGCAGAGCGCGACGAAGTAGCCGTTCTGGAACGCGGCCGTCTGCATTTCCGCCTCGAAGAACCCCGCGGGCCACTCATCCACTTCGCCGGCCTGCGGCACGATCACCAGATCGGCGCCGCCCAGCGCGAGCGCGCGCATGTACTCCGGGAAGTGTCTGTCGTAGCAGATGGCGACACCGACCTTGCCCACGCGGGTGTCGAAGACCGGCGCCCCGAGCGTGCTGGGCGCGTAGTACTGCCGTTCGTGCACGCAGGGGTACTCCGTGATGTGCACCATGCGCGTCCGCCCGAGCAGCGATCCGTCCGCGTCGATCACGGGTGAGCAGTCGTACGTCGTCCCGCCCTCGCGCTCGAAGACGTTCAATACGACGACGACCCCCAGGTCGGCTGCCAGCGCCTGAAACACCTCCACCGTCGGCCCCGGCACCGGCTCGGCGAGCCGTCGCACGTCACCCGACGCCGGCCACTGCGGGTAGAACGGCGTGAACGCCAACTCGGCGAACGCGGCAAGATTGGCGCCTTCCCCCGCGGCCCGGCGAAGCGCCTCCGCGCCCCGGCGACGATTCGCCTCGACGTCCCCTGTTGCCTGCTGCTGAATCAGCGCGACCTTCATTCCTCAAACCCCTCCGGTGTTCGTTCGTTCCGCTCGATCTCGTCCCGTGTCGTGGCCGTCGCCGAGCAGATGCGCTCCCACTGGTCCGGCGTGAACCGCAAGGGCCAGTACCGGCCCCTGAGTGCGATGACGTGGCTGGCGTATTCGGCCTTGGGAAACTCCCCGGCCAGCAGCCGGGCGCGAAGGTGCCGGATCTCGTGACGGTACAGGTCGGACAAATGGTCCCGCACGAATCGCGGCGGCGTATCACCCTCCGGCGCCAGGCCGAACCCGAGCAGCGCCTCCCGCAGTTCGTCAGGATAGGTCCACATGGTCTCGGTCATGTATCATTCGGGCGCTTCAAACTTTCTCACAATCCCCAGGAGTTCCCCATGTTCCGCAAATTCGCCGCTCCCCTGCTCGTGCTGGGCCTCGTCGTGGCCGCACCGGCCGCGCAGAACAACGAAACCATCGATCAGGAGGTCAACGCCAGGATTCGCAAAGAGGGCATGGACAACTCCCAGATCATGAGAACCATGCACTTCCTGACGGACGTGTATGGCCCACGCCTGACCGGGTCGCCAAACTATGAGAACGCCGCCCGGTGGGCCGTCAAGCAGATGGAATCCTGGGGCTTCAGGAACGGCACACTGGAGCCGTTCGATTTCACGCGCGCAAATCCCACGCCAGGCGGCCCGCGCATCCCGATGCCAGGCGGCTGGCTCAACGAGAAGGCGTCCGGCCACATCATCTCGCCCGTGAAGGACAACCTGGTGTTCGAGGTCCTCGCGTGGACGCCGTCAACGAAGGGCACGGTCACCGGCTCCGCGGTGCACGTCGTCCCGCCGCAGGGACCGACCGAGGCCGAGTTCAAGGCGTACTTGAGCGGCCTCGGGGCGAAGCTGAAGGGCGGCATCGCACTCGTCGGACCCGCGATCGTCGTGCCGTTCCAGGAAAACCCGCCAGCGAAGCGCCGTGACGACGCCCAGACGAAAGCCCAGTACAACCCGGATCCAAACGCGCCACCCGGCGCCGGCCGCGGTGGGCGTGGCACCCCACCGCCGGGCGGACCGGGCGGAGGACGCGGCGCGCAGCCCGCGGCCGATCCAGCGCGGCTGACCGCGGGTCAAGTCACGTCCAGGCTGAACGAGTTCCTGCTGACGAGCGGCGCGCTGGTTCGCATCAACGACGCCGGCCGCGAGCACGGACAGATCCGGGCGTTCAGCGGCGCGCAGTACGACCTCGCGCAGAACCTGCCGACCGTCGTGCTCCGCAACGAGGACTACGGCCGCATCACCCGCATCCTCGCGAACGGCACGCCGGTGACGCTCGAGTTCAACATCCAGAACCAGACGTATCCGGCCGGCAAGGTGTCGTACAACGCCATCGCCGAGATTCCCGGCACCGACAAAGCGGACGAAGTCGTCATGCTCGGCGGCCACCTCGATTCATGGCACTCGGCGACGGGCGCCACGGACAACGCCATCGGCTGCGCCGTGATGATGGAAGCCGCGCGCATCCTGCAGGCGATCGGCGTCAAGCCGCGGCGAACGATTCGGGTGGCGCTCTGGGGCGGTGAAGAACAGGGACTGATCGGATCCCAGGCCTACGTCGCCCAGCACTTCGGCACGGCAGAGAATCCGAAGCCGGCGTGGCACAAGTTCAACGGCTACTTCAACGTGGACGGCGGCACGGGCCGCATCCGCGGCGGCTCGATCTTCGGACCGCCCGAGGCCGCGCAGGTGCTCGGTCAGTTCTTCAGACAGTTCGAGGACCTAGGGGTCTACGGCGCGACGGCCACGACCGGGCGCAACGTTGGCGGCACGGACAGCACGTCGTTTAACGCCGCGGGCCTGCCCGGCATCGGACTCGGCCAGGATCCGATCGAGTACAACAGCCACACCTGGCACACGAACCTCGACACGTACGAGCGCATCGTGGAAGCCGATGTGAAAAAGTCGGCGATCGCGATCGCCTCGGCCGTCTATCACGTCGCGATGCGCGAGCAGATGCTGCCGCGCTTCACGAAGGAGACCATGCCGCCGCCGCCGGGAGGCGGACGCGGAGGCGGCCCTTCTACTTCGGCTTCTTCCTCACATAGGTGAGATCGAACGAGACGGACCAGGTCTTGCCTCCGTCGGTCGACACGTGACCGAGCTGGCGGACCTGGTTCGGCCCCTGATTGAAGAACGTCATCCGCAGCCTGGCGGGTGAGCCGAACTGATCGGCTTCATAGAGCAGGGAACCATCGGCCTGGAACGTCCCCTTGTAGTGCGTAATCGTCCCGCGCTGATCGACCCAGTACTGCTCCCACTGGTTCGTGGCCGTGTTGTAGATGTTGAAACTTCTGCCGGCGACGCCGCCGGGCGGCAGCCAGTTCTCCTGAACGACGCAGCCGTCGAGCTGTGCCTCGATGATGCTGGTCGCGCCCTGCCCGATTGGTGCGCGATTCGGCCCGGTCGGCTGCACGTCCCACTCGCCGATCCAGAAATTGAACGCCTGGAATCGCGCGTCGGCCAGGCACGGCCGCGCATTGGCGTTGATGCGCGCTTCGAAGGCCGTGAAGCGCGGCGACGTGCGGAGCGAATCGAGATCGGTCGCCGCGAGCGCCGAGGTATTGGCAAAGCCGGCGCTGGCGAGCCGTTCGAGTTCGGCCAGGGCCGCGTCAGCATCGCCGGCGCGTGCGAGCGCACGCGCAAGCCGGAAATGCGCCTGATTGATCGGCTGAAAGCCCAGCTTGATGGCTTCTCTGAAGAGTGGAATCGCGTCAGCAAACTTGCCGCTGTCGTGCAGTTGAACGGCCTGGGCAAACACGGACGCCGCGGGCGACTGCGGCGGTCCTGCTTGCTCTGCATGGGTCACGACGAATCCGACGGCCAGGGCAAACACCAGGGCCGGAGCGAATCGAGTGCGCATCGGAACAGTCTAATGCTTGGATGTCAGGTCGGTCGGGTGCGTCAGGTACGTCGGGTACGCGAACTCCTCGGGTGGCGTCACGGCCTCCAACGAGAGTCGCTCGACCCGGCGCCGTGCAATCGGTGCAGGTTCAGCTCGTGCCGAGCTCCCGACGTACCTGACGTACGTGACCTACATGAAAAAAGGCCGGGGTCGCAGAGCAACCCCGGCCTCCGTGAACTCCGCTCCGCTCACTCCGCCCCCTCCGTCACCTCGGAGGCGACAGGTCCCCTACTTCATGTCCGGCGCCACCGACAGGTACATGCCGTTGAAGAAGAACTTGTAGTTGCCGTGAGGCTGCGTGCGGAACACGAGATCGTTGCCGAAGACGAACACGCGGCCCTTGCCGATCCGCGCCTCGGCCATCTGGATGCCCTTGTCCAGGAACTTCTGGCCGTAGGCCCAACCGCTTCGCAGCGGCTCGGGGCTCGAGAACCACGCGATGGCGTGCGCCTCCACGCCTGGCGCCCCGGCCTTCATATCCGGCCGCCAGACGGAGTTGTTGGAGAAGAAGATGTCCGCTTCGTTGCCGTACCCGTGCGCGAGCGGGTTCTTCGGATCGACGGTGACGCGGAGGATCGACCCCGGCACGTAGTATTCGTTGGCGCCGACCGGCGAACCGTCGGCCTTGACGAGATGGTTCGAGAGCGGCAGCTTGAACATCTGCACTGCTGACTGCGCGGCATCGCCGATGGCAAGCACGGTGCCGCCCTCGTTGACGAATGCCTGGATCTGTT